>JAYTYM010000001.1:0-5637 GCA_043742365.1 bacterium
GCTCAAGAAGAACATTGAGAATATGTGGTGGAAGATATTCGTCGAGGAGCGTGAAGACATGTACGGCATCGATGCCGCCATTCTAATGAACCCACAAGCATGGGTCGCCTCCGGACATGTTGGCGGCTTCGCCGATCTTTCCGTCGAAGACAAGAAAACAAAAAAACGTTATCGCGCTGATCACCTACTTGAGGACAATGGCGTTGACGTCGCCGGTATGAATGCCGAAGACATGGATGCGGTCATTAAGGAACGTCACATCATGAGTCCAGACAAAAATGAGCTCGGACAAGTTCAGAAATTCAACATGATGTTTCAGACCCGCGTCGGAGCCAATGAAGACGCAGCAAGTATTACCTATCTTCGCCCTGAGACTGCCGGCGGAATGTTCGTTAACTACAAGAATGTGATGGATTCGTTTCATCCCAAGCTACCCTTCGGACTCGCACAAATAGGCAAAACCTTCAGGAACGAGATAGCAGCACGTGACTTTATTTTCCGTGTGCGCGAGCTCGAGCAGATGGAAGTCGAGTACTTCGTAGACCCGAGTGAGTGGGAGAAGCATTTCGAAGAATTTCGTTTACGCATGTGGAGCTTTATCGACGCAATCGGACTCTCACGCGAACATGTGCATGAACTAGAGGTTGCTGAGGCAGATCGGGCGCATTACTCGCGACGTACGATAGATTTCGAATTCGATTATCCATTTGGACGAAAAGAGCTTTACGGTCTTGCTTATCGTGGAGATTTCGATCTGAAGAGCCATCAAGAGGGGAGCAAGGCCGACCTTACGTATTTTGACGAAGACAGCAAGGCGCGATTTCTTCCGCATGTCATCGAGCCATCGCTTGGAGTCGGGCGCACTATGCTTGCGATATTAAGCGATGCATATACCGAGGACGAGATGGGAGGCGAGAAGCGCGTCTATCTCAAGTTCGCTCCTGAAATAGCACCGATTCGTGTCGCAGTATTTCCGCTTCTCAAGAATAAGCCAGAGCTTGTGGCCAAGGGCAGGGAAGTGTACGACGGTCTGCGCAAGATATTTGGCAGTAAAGTGATGTTCGATGACAACGGCAACATTGGCAAACGTTATCGTCGCCAAGATGAAATAGGAACCCCTTATTGTGTGACCATCGACTTCGACACACTCGGCGAGAATCCCGAACTGCTTGATACAGTGACCTTACGCGACCGCGACAGCGGAACACAAAAACGCATCTCGCTTTCACAGCTCGCGTCGCTTATCGGAAGCAAAACATAACCATGCAGAGTAAGTCCGTCGCGCAATTCATTCTCCTGCGCAAGCCTGTTAAGGCAATGATATATCTCTTCTGGATATACGTGTTTGCCGCAAGTCTTACAGGCCTTTTCGTCCAGCTTTTTGTCTACGGAAAATTCCACAGTATTGCCACCAATGTCATTTCCATGGGTGTGAACTTTACGGGGCTAATGGTCGGCTTCTGTGTTATTGGCTGGTTGTATGCCCGATTGCGTATCAATATCAAGCTTGGCTATATTGGCTCGTTTATTTTGATGGCAGCAAGCTTCTTGTTTCTGTATGGCGATGTGTCGTACCGTGACGCAATGCTCTTCATGTTCGCAAATGGAGTAGGGAACGGAATATATTGGCTCACAATACACACATTCGAGCTCACTGAAACCAAGAATATCGAACGCGAATTTTATTCCTCGATGCTTTCATTTGGTGGACTTGTGGTGGGTCTTATCGCACCACTCCTTGGCACACTCCTTCTCTATCTTTCTGAGTTCATCTTTCATCAGACATTTACTCTCCTTTTTCTTGTTGCGCCGATATTTTATTTGTTCGGACTTCCATTTATTGCAAATATCAGTGACTATCGACCTCGTCCGATACTCATGCGTGATGTGCGGCATTTTTTCACCGATAGGCGTAACCAATTCTTGCAGATCTATATGGCAGGGGATTCGCTCTCCTTTGCATGGGAGGCGTCGCTTATCCCCGTTGCCTCACTTTTGCTTTTGCAGGATGCAAAAAATGTCGGTATCTTTAATTCAATTTTCGCCGTCATCTCAGCGCTCATGCTTGTTTTTCTTACCCGTTACCGCAATGAAGGCAATCGACTTTCTTTCTTGGCGCTCACAACACTTCTGCTCTCATTTTTTGCCATACTTCCGGCTGCGAGTTTTACTCTGATCGTGTTCGTTATTTTTACGTTCGGCAGTGTGGTGGTAAAGCCCCTCTATCGCGTTTCTTCACACGTTATCGATCTTGAAACAATGGAAACGCTTGCACACGCAGACAGCGACTTCTACCCGACGATGATATTGCGCGACCTATCGCTGTGGCTGTGGAGAATCGCGGGCTGTATCCTGCTGTTTGTCGTTAGCTGGTATGCAAAGGGAGATATCGCAACGATTCGTTTGGGGTTTTTGCTTATGGTCGCCGCACCCGTGCTGACCCTCTTTGGCGCATTTTTGATGTATCGAACTTCCCACCGTGGCAGGAAGTAAACTTTTTGCTTGACTCACTTTGGCGCGGTTAGTAGTATGCGCACAGGTATTTCCTCAACCTGGAGTTCATCATGGTAGAAGAGTCCAAGTCTTCCGCTTCATCATTAGCAAACCACAAGAAGGTGCGCCTTATGGCACTGCTCGTCGCAATCGCCATCAACGCCATTTTTGTTTATGTTTTCTTTCGCTGAGCATCAGGAAAAAACACCCAGCAGTAGGGTGTTTTTAATTTTGCTGAGAAAAAGTCCTAGTATTGACTTTTCTTGATTTTAATGTATTCTAGCTAGAGAATATTTGTCATTTTTCATCCACACTTTATAAGGAGAGGCATATGGAAATTCCCCTCGGGAAGATCTTCAAGCGTCTCCGCGATAATGGGAGACGCGAGTCAGAGCGTAGACAGGAAGAGCGCCGCAGAGATGAGCAACGTAAGGTCGTGCGTGCAACTGTAGACCGCAGAGACACAGATCAGCGCAATAACGATTTGCGTCGGACTATAGAGAGGCAGCGCCAAGATGGAATCAAGCGCTGGCTCTATGCCTTCTTTGCAACTCATCGCATGCCTAAGGCCGCTGACTTCATCAAGTCGACGAAGCTCATTCATCCGACCGTGACGTTCGTTACTGCACTGCTTTCGGCGATAACCTACTCGCCGACGATGGGCCTGTATGTGGCACTCGGACTTGTGTTCGTACTTTCCTGGCACGAGGCAGGACACTACACGAGCACCAAAAAATGTGGTTACGATCCGCGTTGGTGGTGGAACATTCCGTTCCTCGGTGCCATTATGCGATTGCCTGAAATAGACTATCGCATCGACGAAGCGCACATAGCATATGGCGGCCCTGCTGCCGGATTCTGGTGCTCCTCGTTCGTGTCAGCGGTGTGGTTTGTTTTTGCTCCTACGTATTCCTTCGGGTTCACGCATGAGTGGAGTCAAATTATCTACACCGTGGCAATTGCGTCGACCGTACTCAACCTGTTCAATTTGATCCCGATCTCTCCGTTGGACGGAGGAAGGATCTCGCAGGCAATGAGCGGATACTGGCCACACGCTCTGCGCGTACTCGGGTTCGTCATTCTTGTCGTCGTTACCACACTTACCGAGCAGCCTTCGATGGTTGTGGTTTGGATCCTCGTCATCGGTGAGTTCCGGCTTTCCTTCGGGAAGTACGCCGTAACGCCTTTGCTTCGGTTCTTGATCGCACTGTCGCTTCTCGTCGTTCTCGTATTCGGACTTGTGCATGGCTATCATGGCGCGACGCTCTGGAGTAAGGAATTCTGGGAAGTTCTCGGCGAGCTCATGTATGCCACCTTAGGCGGCTTCATGGTCTGGACTTACTATGCAAGGTGGAAACACCCGGACGAAGTCGAAAATGATTGGCGTAATCAATCCGTACTCAAAGCCGATCAGGCTAAGATGACGAAGCGCTACTTCCTGCTCGTGGCACGGCTCATACTCCTGCTTGTCGTGCTCGTGTATTTTTCTGGGAGACTGCACACATAAAAGTTCTTCGTTCCTTCTTTTTTTCCACCATGCATTCGTGCGTGGTGGTTTTCTTATGTTTATTTTGCCACCTAGGTCCCATGTTTGACAGTAAAAGCGCAAACTGATAGGATATCGCAATCGTTCTCTTTAATCCGTCTCTCTCCTTTTAGGCCCCATAGTTGTGGGACGTAGAAGAAAATAGACGTGATATTGAGAGAAACGAGAGACTTTTAGATAGTCTTGAACTTTGGTTTTTGAATACAGTTTGCATGCGGCAGGCCGAAGTATGTCCGAACGGATGTACTGAGGTACTTCCGTCGGACTACTTTGGTCGACAAATGCAAAATGTGTCAAAAAACAATGCTCTATAAGAACAAAAAATAAACGAAATGGCAAAAAAATCTACTATTGCAAGGCAGTTAAATCCCAAGTTTTCAACTCGGGCTACAAATCGCTGTTTCAAGTGCGGACGAAAGCATGGCTATATCCGTGATTTCGATCTCTGCCGTATATGTTTCCGAGAATTAGCAAACGAGGGCAAGATCCCCGGTATTACGAAATCATCATGGTGATCACAGACCCTATAGCAGACATGCTTATGCGCATTAGAAACGCTGGTGCAGCAGGAAAGAAGACCACACTTGTGCCGTTTTCTGACGTAAAGTTGCGCATTGCCAATCTTCTTGTGAAGGAAGGCTATGTAACCTACGTAACGAAGAAGATCCGCAAGGGTAAGACCTCAATGCGCGTCCTTGAAGTAGGGATCTGCTACGACGCACCTCGCATCCCACGCGTAAAGGGTACAGAACGCATCTCACGCCCATCTCGCCGTATGTATATTGGTGCCAAGGAGATCCGCCCCGTTAATCAGGGTCACGGACTTATGGTGCTTTCAACCCCCAAGGGCATGCTTTCTGACGTTGAGGCTCGCAAGGAGCACGTCGGAGGAGAGATAATCTGTAAGATCTGGTAATGCAAAATTTATGTCACGACTTTCAAAAAAACCAATCATCATCCCAGAAAAGACCGAAGTAACTATTACGGGCAGCGCCGTTACAGTGAAAGGACCTCTTGGTACGCTCGCGCGCGCTTTCCCTGAAGTTGTCTCTATTGTAAAAGAGGGAAGCGAGATCCGCGTCTCAGTTACCAATCCTCATCGCGACTTCAAGCCGCTTGATGGAACTGTAGTTGCGCACATCAAGAACATGATCTCAGGCGTCAACACCCTATTTGCGAAACGCCTTCTTATTGAAGGAGTCGGCTTTAAAGCAGACGCAAAGCCTAATGGCGCTGACACTAATCTTCACCTCGCTCTTGGATTCTCACACCCCATCGTACTTTTGGTCCCAACTGGACTTAAGGTGACGACTGAGAAGGGAGCCATCAACGTAGCCGGTATCGACAAGGAGCTCGTCGGTGCATTTTCCGCAAAGGTCCGCTCACTCAAAGAACCAGAACCATATAAGGGTAAGGGTATCCGCTACTCCGATGAAGTTATTCGCCGTAAGCAGGGTAAGAAGAGCGCGTAATCTATAGTCATATGAACAAGATTGAACAAAAAAACTACCACCGCATGCGCCGACACAATCGTATCCGCGCCAAGGTATCAGGAACCGCAGCTGTACCTAGACTTGCGATATTTCGCTCTGCCCGCT
>JAYTYM010000002.1:0-30998 GCA_043742365.1 bacterium
ACCGTCCTCTCGAAGAAATTCCAAGATGGTGAGGTGTTGTTCATCTCGAACCTTTCGCTTAAGGAGCCAAAGACCAAAGATGCGCGCGCAATGCTTACCCAGCTCGGAAGTATTGCCGGCTATGAAAAGCTCGCAAACCGCCGCAACAACGCACTCTATATGATCTTGCCTAAGGCTGACACCAACGTGAAGAAGAGCTTCAACAATCTTGGTAATGTCTTGGTCGGAACTGTAAGCACACTCAATCCGGTCGATGTGCTTTCGTATAAGTACTTGCTTCTCTCAGCGCCCGAAGAAACGATCAAGGTGATCGAGGCAAAGAGCGCAAAGAGCGCCACGAGCGTTCAGGGCGAAGAGAAGGCAACTAACGCATAACTATTATGGCTATATTCAAAAAGAAGACGGAAGCAAAGGCTGATACCAAGAAAGCTAAGCCCGCAAAGAAAGATGAGAAAGTTATGGATACGGAAGTCAAAACGGATGCTAAAAAAGAGAATGGAATGAACGTGAAGAAGGCAGCAAAGACTAGCCGCATTGGTGGACTCGACCTTGCGATGGTCATTATTCGCCCGCACATCACCGAGAAGGCATCTGATCTTTCGGAGAAGAATGTGTACGGCTTTGAGATCAACAAGCTTGCCAACAAGATGCATGTCCGCGCTGCAGTGGAAAAACTTTTCAAAGTTACTCCAATGAAGATCGCCATCATCAATGGTCCCGTCAAAACAATGAAAAATCCTCGCACTGGTCGAGTGCAGACAAAGAAGCAGTCTATAAAGAAGGCCTTTGTTTACCTTAAGAAGGGCGATAAGATCGAGTTCGTCTAAAAAATCGTCCGTATTTGGCGCACTCCTTGGTTTTCCCTCGTCAGGTTTGGAAGCAGTATCACTCATACAGCTTCACAAACACTGACTCGGTCCAAACCTTCGGATTGCATCCAAATACAAACGATTTCAAATCAATCATATGAAAACATTTAAACCATATACACCAAGTACAAGACATACGATCCTCACCCCTTATAAGGATCTGCTCTCGGGTACAAAGGTGCGAACCAAGACCCTCGTAAAGGGCCGCGCAGGTACCGGCGGACGCAACAACCAAGGACGCATCACCATGCGCCACATCGGTGGAGGTAACAAGAAGGGTCTTCGCGATGTCGACTTTAAGTTCGACAAGCGTGACGTACCAGGAACCATCGAGGGTGTGCAGTACGATCCATTGCGCAGCGCATTTCTCGCACTTGTTATCTACAAGGATGGTGAGCGCCGTTACATTGTTGCTCCGAAGGGCATGAAGGCAGGTGACAAGGTCATCACGTCTGACAAAGCTCCTATTGCGCGCGGTAATCGTCTTCCTCTCAAGAAGCTCCCTGTAGGTACATTCGTGTACAACGTCGAGATCCAACCTGAGGGAGGAGCGAAGATCGCTCGCTCGGCAGGTAACTTCGTTGAGGTTATTGCAAATGACTTAGGCTACGCATTCCTTAAGATGCCATCATCTGAAGTACGTAAGGTGCCTGAGAATTGCTGGGCCACAGTGGGCCAAGTCTCAAACGATCAGCATAAGCTCCGCAAGGAAGGAAAGGCAGGTCGTAACCGCTGGAAGGGTATCCGCCCTCATGTTCGTGGTTCTGCCATGAATGCCGTCGACCATCCTCACGGAGGTGGTGAAGGTCGCATGGGTCGCGGTCTCCGCCGTGCGAAGACGAAGTGGGGAAAGCCTTCAGGTAAGGGTCAGAAGACGCGCTCACCGAAGAAGTATTCAAATGTCTTCATCGTCAGTCGCCGCAAGGTCGGCAAGAAGCGTTAAAACTTCCAAATTTGGCGCCCTTCGACTTTTTCATCGCGAAGGATTCGGAAGCAGTATCAGCCACAGGCACTTCTAATCTCTAAAGCGGAATACCACTAAGAAATTTAGGTCGCTCATACAGCTTCTCGAACACCTTCGCTCGAAAAAGCCGAATTGGCACGAGGCACTTCTTATTTTCTAATTCGTTTCACTCATAAGAAAATAATGTCGCATCCAAATTGTGAAAGTTTTCAAAAACCACCCAGTAGGGTGGTTTTTGCATTGTAAATAAGGCATATTTTTTTCTCCCCCTCTTATCAACAGTTCAGCTTGCCCTAGCTAGTATATATAGATGATAATGAAAACATCAGGCACTGCAGTACCTGATGTTTCATGTGAATTTGGAGAAAGTGTCTAGTTAATACCTAGACGCTTTTTCTTTTTACCGCGTCGCAATTTAGGAAGTGGCCAAACGCAAGTGAAAGAAACTTCTCCAACCGAAAAGAGCGTGATGCGAAGTACTGCCATGTTTGTTATTAATACGCAAACCGGGCCCGATCACGTGCTGGATTTACCCAGCATAGTGTATTTTAACATGCGGAATATCGAAACGAAAAAGTGTGTAGCTGGAACATTCTGGGGGTAAGCTGTGCACAAATTTCGTATTATACGAGATAAAGTGAGTAAATTAATAAATATATTTATTAATAAGATTTACAACACTAAGTCAGTCATAAACTAAACAGTTCCGAGGTCCGGCTTGTTATTGACCGCGAATTATCTCGAGTATAGTATTAAAAAATATGATATCAGAACAACAACCGGGGGCTATCGATGGTGAGCATCTACGGTTGCAGATGCTCGAAGCGCAGATACTGCGCGAGTTAGCAAGTCAGGAGCGTGGAGAAGAAACTGCATCAATGATTCCCAAAGATGCGCTTGAGTCAGATCTGAAAAAAATGCAATTCATGATCAAGGTCAAAGAATATATTTTTTCCTTTCCGCCCGATGAGCAGCAAGAGGTGGTGAACAAAATAGCACAGAATGGCTTTCCGCCAGAATTATTTGCCACTGTAGATAATTTTGTGATTGAAGGTAACGACACAATGCACTAAAATAAAAATTGTATTAAAAATTCCGCCAGTGTTGGCGGAATTTTGTTAATTGCCGATCATACGCACCCATGCCTGCTCACCCTCGTCTGAGACTGCCCACATGCGTGGATCGACTGATGGTATTCCAAAGAATGAGAAAGGAATGATGTGACCTTTTGCCAGCAGTTCATCCATTGCTACTTGCGAAAGTGAGACGCTACGCGTCGCGCGAATAGGAAGCGAGAAATAAATATCAGAGTAGAATGCAATGCTTACCGCATACCCACCTTGCTCGCGATAGATGATGCGCATACTGCAGTCATCGTAGCTTGGTGTTATGGCATCAAGCGCAATGTCGTGTCTGAGAATGGTTCCCCTCTGCTCTTCACCCCAATTGCGCCGAAAGACTTCTGGAACTTTCGTGTTCTTTTCAAAAAACATTTCACTCTCCGCTATACCCTTCCTTCAGATTATCGCTTTGTTGTGGTCGCCGTCAAATCGTCTTCACTATCCGCGTCCTCACTTCCGTCGCTATTGACCCTGAATATCTCCAATAAAAAATTAAGAAAGGGTATGACGACAAGTCCCATGATATTACCTCTCCCAGGGAAACGTTTCGTCAGTAAGCGCACTTTACTCCTGACCCACAGTGCAAAGAGTGAAAGCAGGATAATGAGAACGACCGCCAAGGTACCCAATATAATGCCGATGATCTCCAGTATGTGAACGAGTGTATCCATGTGGCAATTATAGCAATCATGCCTGGCGCGGTCATGTTCTTTTGGGTAAATGTGTATTACAAAAATTATTTTTTTGACAAGCATTTGCGGTTTGCTACTGTAAATAAAGAGAAATTGATTCACGATATAGGAGAATCACATGGACTTTCACAAAGCAAAGCATGACCTGCTTGATCTCGCGCAACCAGAACTCATGCTCTCAGGTAGCGTGAACCCAGGGATGTATGAGTTTGTCACTTCCGCACTTCCGCACTTGCGCACCTGCGTTGTCGCGGGAGCCCCGACCTAAAGGTCATTATTGACTCAACTAGTGGAGATGTATCGTGGGGGCTTGATATCTTCGATCAACTGCGTCTGTATCGCGGTAAGAAGCGTGGCGAGGTTATGTGCCGAGCAGCATCCATGGCAGCCATCATCCTTCAGGCCTGCGATATCCGCGCATGTGCACGGCATGCGACGGTACTCATTCACCATATCTCGATGAGTTGACCCATGATGTAAAACTCAAAAAGGTCTTGGAAAAAAGGCTGCGTGATCAGGAGTGACTGAACGTCATTCTTGCAGATCGCTCGGGCAAGTCGCCTGAGGAATTGAAGGCGCGCTGCCTCGAAGACAGGCACATGAGTTCAGAAGAAACACTCGAGTTCGGCCTCATCGACGAGATAATCTAGTCCATATAAAACAACCACGCACACGTGGCTGTTTTTTATGACTCTATTGCTTGACTTCGTATTGAATCTATGTTAAAAAGTAAATAGCATGTACTCTGTGCTCACAGGTATTTTCTCGCTCAATCGTAGTCCATTCGGAGGCGTGTCATGGCACAGCAAATGCAAGCTTCGCAATACCAAGCAGTCCCGATGCAGGTAAGGCCGCAAAGCAACAAAAGCACACCGCCCGCGCTCGATGTCGACGCGAAGATCAAGGCCCTCACGGGAGTCACCGCTTACGCATTGTGGGCCGAACTCCTCGCGTTGATCGTTCGCAATAGGATTGCCTGCAAGACGAGTACGCTCTGTGACTTCTTGTCGCTCTGCCCACGGTCGTTTCGGGAATCCTCACGCGACTTGCGCAAAGAGTTGGTCGAACGTTATCAAAACGAGATCGTCATCGACAAGCTCACGCGCACCAACGACCTTGCGAAATGTATCAGACAGTTCGATACCTTACTCACGCTCGCGAATTTCTGTGGCCGGGTGATGTATCTCAAGGAGCGTGCGGTCGTCTATACCGCATTTGCAACTGCAGGCATCCCCGCTGATATCCAAAAGCGTATTCAAAAATGCGAAACGTGGAATTTGCAAAAGGCCGGCAGGTACACCAGTGAGGAACTCAGTATGTCGGGGTATGAGCAGAAGACCCAAAATGTGCATCAAGAAGTCTGGGTGCATCCCGTCTCACGCGAGTCGATGACCGTAAGTCTCGCCAAAGCGGGAAACAAGGCTACCGCTTTAGGCGGGGTAAAGCTTACTGGTGGCGCACTGCTCTCGGCAGACGAAAAAGAGAAGCGCCGCCTCGCAAATGAGGCAAAGCGCATCGAATGCCGTAATAACCGTCGCGGTAACAAGAAGATCAAAAAGGTCGAAGTACCAAAAGACGATTCCGACAAGTCCCAAAAGGGCAAGAACGGAAAACGCACGAAAGGGAAATGATTGTTAGGCTTTAGGAGACATACGTGTCTCCTTTTTTATTTCCTCAAGTATATGGTGGATAATAAAAATCTGCCTCACTGAGGCAGATGTTCTTAAGGTGACTTTCCCAGTCGAGTGAAAAGCTCCGCAAGTTCTGGAGCGAGTGCAGTATCTGTCGCTTGCGGCCTATCGTCGCTTGTAGTTTGCACGCGTGTTTCAGCGTTCTCGATAGTGCGGATAAGGATGAGCAACAGTGAGCTGATGTAGTGCCCTAGTTCTTCGGGTGTCGGAGGGTCCTCGTCGATGAGAAGTCTACTCGCGCGCTTCCCAATAAGCTCTACGAGTTCACCGAGTTGAAAATTGACCAACTTCAGTCGCTTCACATGCTCTCTGATGTATATGAGCAATTCCGGTCTCTCAAGCGGCAATTCTCTTCCCGCACTCAAGATGTCGCTTGGCATGATCTCCAGCATAATGCCTCCTTATGTATTTTCTTATCTTGTTTTACGCAAACTATAGCGCTAAGTCAACTACGCTTTCTCGTCTGTTGATTATCGATATAAAGTATGTACGCAAGTGAACACAAGAGCATCATTGCAGGCACTGATGATAAGGGAGATTGCACTGCAAGTATATTTGAAATAATTGCCGTCGTAAGGAGTGCCATGAGCACAGTTGCAGAGATCTGCGAAACTTTTCTGATCGAAAGACCCACTGCGCATACAATATTAAGTACACCCGTAAAATACATCAGCCACAACGGATAACCCCAAGTGACAAAGGCCGCCACTTCTTGCGGTGAGTTTGTAAGCTTGAGCACACCCGTTGCAATAAAAACAAACATGACGATGATGACGAGCGAAGTTCGTGGAAAGTCTCTTGAGTGCATACAAAAATTGTACCACCCAATACTCGCTAGACCGAACAATGTAAAAAAGTCCGCTTGCCCTAGGTGGGTAAGCGGGAGAGCATATCGCTCATTCTTCGTGCTTGTTCTCGTCGACAAAGCTTTGCTTGAGGAGCTTCACGGCCATGCGTGGGCAAGCGTTTGTCGGGGTGACGTTCAGGCGTATTTGATATTGCCCATATTTTTCTCCTGTCGAGTTCGGCCTGATCTGCATGTTCGACGTACTGTGGGTAAATGGAATCGCCGCTTTGATGATGGCCTTGAAGGAGGCGATCTCAGCATCACTCGGTTTTTGCTTCATCCCTGTCTGAATCGAGACGATGATGTCATTGCCGGAAAGGCAATAAAAGAGTCCTTCCATGTTAACTCCTTTGGTTGTGGACTATTTGAATAATACTATATTTTACCTCATCTGTCAAGCGAAACTCGCAAGCCTAGGACTGCAGTTTTTTCATCTTTTGCTCATGGTAATGCAACAAAAGGTTAAAACCACCTCAAGATTCTCTCAAATAATATAATTTAGCTATCTCGTGCGTTCGCACGAGATAGCTAAATTTCTTATTTTATCGCTCGAGTATCTTGAAGCTGATGAGATGGGCTCTAATAATTTGCGCTTCCTTGAGAGTCGGAAGTTGGTGTCTGCGACTGGGTTGCGCGGTTTGTGGCGGGAGTCTGCGTCTGGGGCTGGCTTGGTAGCTCGACTCTAATGTTCTGTGTTGAAGGAGTTACCGCAGTATTTACAGGAGTAGGAGTATTACTCTGAAGTACCGGTAATCCGTATACAAGGAAGAGTATAAGAATGATGATCGACACTGCTGCAATGATACCGATCACAAGATCAGAAGCACCCTCAGCCTCATCAGCTCTGTGTGCGGTTGAGGGATTGTTGATGATTGTTGCCATAGAGTTTAATGATTAATGAATAATACTTTGTCTATATTAAATATACACCTCGCACATGAAGACTCGCTGAAGCTTCTTTGCGGTACTCAGTGTTATTCATCGGTCATTCATCTCTTCTGCGTAAAATGACTAGGTCGAAGTCGAAAAGTTTTAAAGCTTTAGAACTTTTAATATTTCTTATATGAGACGAAAATATAACGAGAGCGAAGAGCAAGAAGGGGAAAATGATAAGTGCACGAAGTGTATGCACAATCACGAGAGTGGAACAAAGTGCTCCGCGTGTGACTGCATGGGCTAGTAAATGAGAGGTGTATTTTTTATGAAAATGACCCGCAGGCGCGGGTCATTTTCTACTTCTTCTTTGCAGGGGCTTTTGCCTTCTTTTTCTCCTTCTTGATGTTGTTGTCTCCTCGTCCCATATGTAGATATTAATCTCTCTAATGAAATAATTATACCTCACACCCGCGTGATATAGTAATAAAATGTTTAAGTCATACGAAGAAAAGCGTATCACACACGTGTTTCAAGCGAAGCCAACCCTCGAGGGGGCTGGAGTGCACCTGCATCGCGGCTTCGCGAATGCTGAAGTTCCTCGCTTCGACCCATTCCTTTTATTCGATGACTTCAGTGCAGTGAATCCGGCGGACTACCTTCCTGGATTTCCTTGGCATCCACACAGAGGCATAGAGACAGTCACGTATATACTTGATGGAAATGTCCGCCACAAAGACTCGATAGGCAATAGCGGAGTTATTAAAAGTGGCGATATCCAGTGGATGAGCGCCGGAAGTGGAATTATTCATGAGGAGATGCCCGAAGGGACTGGCGGAATAAAAGGATTTCAACTGTGGGTCAATATTCCAATGAAAGACAAAATGTCTCCTCCTCGGTATCAAGAAATAGGCAAAAGCCTTATTCCCGAGGTTGCACTCGGAGAGCATGCAAAGGCACTTGTAATTGCCGGCTTAGTTTCGGGAGTGAGAGGGCCTGTGGAGGATATTATGGCCGATCCGCTTTATGTCGACATCACACTTAAGCGGGAGCAGCTTTTTGATTTTAAGGTAACTTCGGGATACACAACATTTATTTATATTATTTATGGCCATCTCGCAACTGGCGTAGAAGGGAATGTTGCTCATCCTAAGGGCGCGATACTTTTGTTTGAACGTGAGGGGGACACTGTTGTTGTACGTGCAGGCGGAGCTGATGCGCGATTCTTGCTTGTGTCAGGTAAGCCGCTCAATGAACCCATCGCATGGCATGGCCCTATTGTCATGAACACGAAGGATGAACTTGTTGTGGCATACGAGGAGTTACAGCGTGGAGAATTCATAAAAACGTCAAATTAGCTTGAGGTTGATTTTTGCCTTTGATTTGTAGACAATAATGAAAGATGTTTGCGGGAGTAGAAAATGTCAGACAAAGAAGAAAGCCTGCGTTTGCGAATGTTGCTCGTTCTCATTTGCGTAGTCCTTGCAAGCGTCCTCACCATAATGGTGTATGCAACACTTCGTCCGGCAACCGAAGCGTCGCTTCCGATGATGTTTAAGCACGGACTCTTGCGCTGCGAGAGCAAGCGCCTGGTCGCGGCGCGCCTCGAGGATAGGGTTGCCATACTTCTGCCTGAAGATACGCACTTACTGCAGAGTCATTTTGGCGCTCAAGGCATGAGTGTGCCCCATCATGCGTATGTCCTCATGATGGAAGAGCATGAGCAGCCAGAACCTGTTTTCGTGTTCATTAAAAGTGAAGATGAGATCGATAGTGCCTGTATAACTGGAATACTCGAAGTGGTAAAGCTGAATCCTTTCTACGCTCAATTGATGAAAAAATATTTTCAACTTGCTCCGATCCACTTGGAGTCAGGCGAGTATGTACCCATAACCGCACAAGATTAACGCAGCGAGCATCGTTCTATTTTCTTCCTTGACTAAGATGAATGTTCGTGTAAATTACATAAGCATCGGAAAGTTCGGTGTTTGTTCCTTCAACCTATAGGAGAGTCGCATGACCCATTCCCGCGCATCGCCCATGGTGCAAAACACCAACCAAAACCTCGGCCAACTGCACGTCGCGGCCGCCTGACCGGCGCCGGTGGGGAGTGAAAGCGGCTTACTATAATTTGCGCGCATCTCTTCCCTCACGCCCCCGTATAAACTACGGGGGCCTGTTTTTTTACAATGAGATGAATTATTCTGGAAGGTGTACCATGAGGCATGAAACACATATTGCTGCGTTTTTATTGTAGACATGAGCATGACAATGGGGTGTAGCAGGGTAATACGTTCTGGAGTTTTGGCTTGAGAATTTTCCTCTGTATACTGGGTATATTATTATTTATTCATATTGCCATGAATGAGGAACTTTTGAAGAAGGTAGAAGAGCTTGATAAGGAGTATTTTGGTGCACGCACACTCGATCAGTTCATGAGTGCACTCATGGCTCAGATACAATCGATCAAGAAGGAGCCAACAACAGTAAATACACGCAAACAAGTGGGCGACCTTTTGTTCATCATCGTTTCGCTCGCACGCAATATGAAGTGGGATCTTGGGGAACTATTGCAGGAAGTCGTACACAAGGTGGAGAATAGACGCGCAGACAGACACTATTATGAAGCACATGTGACCATCGACCCGGTATTTGATGATCGACTCAAGCAGTTCGATGCCATCGCGCGTGCACACGGGTTTCGTGTTGCAACCCTCTTGATGCAAAAGCGCAAAGAGGCGACCCCCGAGCGGGGAGTTAATGATTCGTTCTGCACAGGCCGCAGTATCTCGTACTCAGATATCAAAGACCGCATGATAGCGTTACTTACAGCGCTTCGTGATGAGGGATTTCGGGTCTGGCGCTACAAGATCGAAAGCACCCTACTTGATTCCCGCTATGACGACGCAGAATTTCAACTTGATCACCGCGAGATTCCCGACAAAGAAATGAAGCCCAGTGCCCCCGCAACTGGTGCATTGCCTGGAAGAAAACACAAAGCAGGTGATAGGCGTGCGCTTATGAATACAGCAAAATAATATTTTTTAATTTTCTTATATGATCATCTTCGCCGCAATTGTCGTACTTTTTTTCTCAGGTTTTCGCATTGTTCAGCAATATGAACTCGGGGTTGTGTTCCGCTTTGGAAAGATCATTGGCACACGCGAGCCGGGGCTTAATTGGGTCATCCCGATAGTCGATATTCTCCGCAAGGTCGACCTGCGCGTCGTCACTCTTCCGGTGCCCGCACAAAAGATCATCACCAAAGATAATGTCTCCGTTGATATCTCTGCGGTCGCATACTTTAAAATTGTCGATGCAGTGAAAAGCATTGTCGCTATTCAGAATGTGCATGATGCTATCAATCAGATAGCCCAGACCTCACTTCGCAATATCGTCGGTAAGTTCCAGCTCGACGAGATCCTTTCTGAGCGTGAGATCATAAATGCTGAGATAACAAAGATCCTCGATACTTATACTGAGCAGTGGGGAGTCGTGGTGAGTGCGGTGGAGATCAAAGACATCGAGCTTCCTCCGGATATGCAGCGCGCTATTGCAAAGCAGGCAGAAGCTGAGCGAGAAAAGCGGGCGAAAGTCATTTCCGCAGAAGGAGAATTTCTCTCTGCACAGAAGCTCGCTGACACTGCTGATATTATGATGGCTCATCCCATTGCACTTCAGTTACGCAATTTGCAGACCCTCGCTGAGATAGCGACTGAGAAGAACTCGACGATCATCTTCCCTGCACAGCTGATGGGTACAATCAATGATATCCAGCGATTCATGGGCGAGGAAAAGGCAAGGTAAATACAGCAAAGTCTGACTAATATTATCGGCGATCTTATTGCTGAGAAATAGCTGACAAAGAAACGCTCCACACTTGGAGCGTTTTTTTTATAATGCTTATTTAATCAGCACACTGCGCATTGAAATAGAGCCATGAGCCATGCCTACTACGGGAAAGGTCGCACTCTCTTCATCTCCCTGTGATCCTAATGTGTAGAGGAGGGGCCAGTAATGATCAGGGGTAGGTATCGAAAGCGAGGCAGCATGCCCGAGTTTCTCGTAGTGTATAAGTGCGGCATGATTCTTACTGCTTATATGTCCACTTACAACGTCGTCGAATTCCTCTGCCCAGTCAAATGCTTTTGCACCTTCATCAAAGTCTATGCGACCAAGATTGTGAACGATATTGCCACTCCCCATGATGAGCACACCTTTTTCGCGCAAGCGTGAGAGTTGCTTGCCCAGTTCATAATGAAACTGCGACGATTTTGATATGTCGATACTCATTTGAAATACAGGAATATCGGCATTGGGGTACATGCGATGCAGTACTATCCATGTGCCGTGGTCGATTCCCCAGTCGAGATCGCCTTGCACCTGCAAGCCAACAACCGTCTCCTTTGTAGCCTCTGCATAGAGTGGTGAGCCAGGGCACGGATAGGTGAGATCGTAGAGTTCTTTAGGAAAACCCCAGAAGTCGTGTATTGTCTTAGGGTTTTGTGCCATGTGCACGAATGTTCCCTCGGTCAGCCAATGGGCTGATATAGCAAGGATGGCCTGCGGGCGGGGGATGTCAGCAGCGATGCTTTGCCAACCTAAAGTGAAAGTATTGTTTTCGATGCCGTTCATTGGGCTTCCGTGACCCACAAATAGCGCCGGCATGCGCGGTGTATGCGGTAGTTCGTCTATCTTATCTTCGAATTCGCTGAGGATCACGTTTTGAGTATCTCACGCACCAGAATTATTTTCCATGAATCAGTAAATTTAGCGCTAAAAGTGGATAACTTCGTAACACTATAGTTATGAACCAGTTATAATGAATTGAATATTTTCGCATCATGCGTACTGCGTGTTCTATCGAGCATAGATAAGCAAATAGTACGTAGTGTGTGAAATCCATCCCAAAAAATGGTTTCTCCCACACTGCGGCTCCTATGAGTCGAAATGAGTATGTGACGGCAAAAACGGCATGTACAAAGTTTTGAATCAATCATCTTTCGTATCGAAACTAACCGAACCATCCTTTTTGCTACAACAACAAGAGAGAAGGGGAAGTGGAGAGATACAGAGGGGCTATTTTCTTTTGAGCTTGTCGGAAAAATGTTTGAGAACACAAGAAGCGATGGATATGATCTAACAATTTTCATATCCTGCCAAATCGCCGCTTATAAAATGGGTATTATGTAGATACACATCAAAAAAGATGCATGTTCATCGAAAGATGGCGCCAAGCAAAATATAAAACCGCATTGTAGGCACAATGCGGTTTTATATTTTACAAAAATTCAAAATGATTAACAAAAGTTATTTAAATACTAACAATTACTTGGTTTTCGCACTATCGCGAGGCATTGTAGGTTTTTTGCTATGGATTCTCTTACGGGATGGCAATAATAATCCTCGAGTTGAAGCATGATAGTAAATGTATGAATACCAATATACGAAATCACGTATCGTCTTAGCGTGATTGTATAAAAATTGCACCCATGTCTTACGAGGGTGCAATGTGAAATATGTTTAGCGGGTGATGGCCGCTTTCTTTTTGAAGTAGAGCGAAATGATCATCAGCAGCAAGATGACGGCTAACGGATTGAAGATCATGAGCGGCATATCGTGCAAGGATATTCCATACAAGAACCAAAATATCGCATTTGCCAAGAACGCCACGGCAAACTTTATCTCAAAGCACCCGACCCCATGAGCTTTCTTTAGTTCAGTGCGCATGAGCCAGATGGTGACAAGGATGACGGCGAAGAGCAGAAGCAAGAACGTCTCTTTCCACAGAGTAAAGTGCATAATGACAGGAATCAATGCGAACAGTGGCACTCCGATCCTCATCGTCTTTCTGCACTTCGCATCGCCGAATTTCCACATACCGATAAGGAGTGGAATATAGATGATGAATTGTGACCCACTGAGCACCATGTTAAGCGAACCCTTCGCCACGCCATACGAGAGGAATGCCATGAAGTAAAAGCAATAAAAGCTCATCGTGACAACTGAGACGCCAGAGATCGAACGGCATCTATAGATTTGCCGCACCTGTCCTGTGGTCGCACATGCCTGATTGAGAGTGAGTATGTTGATGATGACCGTGATAGCAGTTGCAAAATGCCACCCGCGTATTTCAGGTGAATTAACAAAGAATTGAAGCAAGGTGTCCATACCTCCCCCATAGAAGAAACTGTATTTACGCTAACACTCAAGTGGGGATTTGCAAATCCTTACTTTGCGCCAAAATGATGAAGTAATCTTCAAATTCAGCTATAATGCTTTGGTGAATAAGAAAATTTTTATATTTTCGTTTCTATTTCTCGCGATTGGCGCCATTTTGGGCGGCTTTTCGGGATATTTTGTTGCAAAAGGTGACTACGACAAACAGGTCACATCAGCAGTTGCGCTTCGTCAGGGAACATCAGGTCATAAGTTTATCAACCCGCTTCTTGCCTGTAATCTCCCGGAGGCTAAAAATGTCGATGAATATACGGGCCTTGAAAAAAATTTGAATGCCATAATTGCGCAAAAGAAGGCAGAACATGCTATTAATGATGTCTCTCTCTACCTCATTCGCAATGGATTATGGGTGGGTATTAACGAAAACGTGAAATACGAACCCGCGAGCATGCTCAAGGTAGTTCTTATGATCGCATATTTAAAACAGAAAGAGACACACCCAGAACTTTTTTCACAGCAGTTGCTCTATACTCCCGAAATAAAACATGTTTCAGACCAGATACCTTTTCAGGCAAGTTCATCTCTTGTGCTAAATAGCAGGTATTCTGTCGATGAGTTAATAAATAAAATGATCATCGATTCTGATAACACGGCTATGTATACGCTCCTTTCAAGCATCAGTGAGAATTCATTAAATGATGTATATACCGATCTGGGTATATCAACCCCGGATAATATGGGAGTCTATAAGATATCCGCCAAAACTTACTCGCTGTTCTTCCGCATACTCTATAATGCCACTTATCTTGATCGCACTGATTCTGAATTTGCGCTCGAGTTATTGTCGAAAGCCCACTTTGAAGAAGGAATAGTTGCCGGTCTTCCCAAAGACACCTTGGTTTCGCATAAATACGGAGAAAGAGCGGTAACGGCTGCCGATGGAAGCATTTCAGGGGTTGAGCTACATGATTGTGGCTATATATATCCCCCAAACGGAGATAAGCCATATTTTTTGTGCGTAATGACTGAGGGAAATACCCCAGAGGGTGTGAAGGGGGCAATAAGCGCAATTTCTGCACATGTGTACGGTCAGCTGGTGAAATAATGTTCATCACCGTCCATATTACGGAACCCAAAAGGTAGATATTTGACTTTATTTTCGTCTTCGCATAGTATGGCAACCAAGGTAATTCAATAGTTTTTTCATCTACGCCGTGGGAGGATCAGGGGCGTGAGGGAAAGTTATCTTGGAAACCGGCACGGTTTCACTTTCTCGCAAGACCTTTTGAGAATTTTTTCTTAAAAATCCAAAAGGTGTACAGGTCCTGTAAGGACAGGGAAATTATTCAAAACCTCAATGCAAGCAATTTCAATAAAATTATGACACGATCACTAAAAAAAGGACCATACGTTTACGAGAAACTCCTCAAGAAGATAGAGGGGAAGAAACCTGACGCAGCCGGAGTCATTAAGACATGGGCACGCGCTTCACAGATTGCGCCTGAAATGGTCGGATACACATATGGAGTCCACAACGGAAAGGATTTTATTGAGGTCAAGGTAACTGAAGACATGGTAGGTCATCGCCTTGGAGAATTCTCACTCACTCGCAAATTCCACCGCCACGGAGGAAAAATGCAAAAGGATCTGGAAGCAAAACAAAAACAAGCCGAGATCGATTCAGCCAAATCAGCTAAAGCAGCTTCTGAGGGAGCAAAGAAAAAATAAACTCAAACTACCATGCAAGCAACCGCCAAATTATCTGACTATAGACAAGCTCCTCGCAAGGTCCGCCTCGTGGCAGATCTCGTGCGCGGAAAATCTGTTGAGGACGCATTACTTGAGCTCAATTTTCGTGCCAAGCGCGCAGCGCCTGTTTTTGCAAAGCTCATCCAGTCAGCTGTCGCAAATGCCAAGGCTCAGGGTATCGATGTCGCAACCCTTATCGTAAAGGAGATTCGCGTTGATAAAGGTGCGATCCTTAAGCGTAATCGCCCTCGCGCGCAAGGACGTGCATTTCCTATTCACAAGCACACCAGTCACATTATGCTCACCCTTACCGATGATCCGGTTGTAAAAAAAGGAAAGGCCAAGAAGCTCGCAAATGTTGCCAAGACTGCTACGGAAGTAAAAGGAGATGCAAAGTCTGAAGCAAAGAAGAAGACCACTGCCACCAAGAAGCCAGCAAAGAAAACTGTCACCAGAGCAAAATAATTAACTCATATTTAAAAGAAATTCCACGTTATGTCTCATCATGTCCATCCATATGCTCACCGTTTAGGAATCCTCCGTGACTGGAAGTCGCGCTGGTTTGCTGATAGCGGAATGTACCAAGAGTACCTGAAGGGTGACACGCTTTTGCGTGACTACTTGGTCAAGCGCCTCCGCGGAATGCATGTTGCTGATATTGAAATGGAACGCAACGACAAGATGTGGAAAGTTGTTGTAAAAACAGCTCGCCCAGGACTTATCATCGGCCGCAGTGGAGAGGGTGCTATCAAGCTTCGCGCTGAAGTGGTATCTCGTCTTGCGCGCTGGAAGATCAAGACTCCAAAAGAATTTCGTATTGATATCGAGGAAGTCCGCAATCCAGAATCTAATGGCGCAATTGTCGGACAGATGGTTGCCGAGGGACTCGAGAAGCGTATGCCTTTCAAGCGTGTGCTTAAGCAGATGCTCGAGAAAGTCATGGCTAATCGCGACGTAAAGGGTGCGCGCATCGAGGTCTCCGGCCGCCTAGGTGGAGCTGACATGTCCCGCAAGGAGCATGTGAAAGCAGGCAACATTCCTCTTCAGACTATTCGTGCTGATGTCGATTTCGCTCGCGAAAAAGCTTATCTTCCATACGGAGTCATCGGTATTCAGGTTTGGATCTATAAGGGAGAGGTCTTTGCTGAGAAAGGCAAGAACGCTCGCCCTGCCCAAGCACAGGCTACACCGCATACTAATCCTAACCGCGCATAATAATCAGGCTTATGTTATTCCCCAAAAAAGTAAAACATCGCAAGTGGCAGTCCGATCGCTGGAATGAAAAAAAGAAGCGCACCGAATCGCGCGGAACAACTTTGGCATACGGCTCATACGGACTTAAGGCAACTACACCGAACCGCATCACCTCGAATCAGATCGAAGCAGCTCGCCGTGTACTTTCCCGAAACGTAGGCAAGACTGGCCGTGTATGGATCCGCGTTTTTCCTGACAGACCATTTACCAGAAAGGGTGCAGAAGTACCGATGGGTAAAGGTAAGGGAGATCCCGCAGGATACGTAGCAGAAGTACTTCCAGGACGCATCATCTTTGAGATCGACGGGGTGACCGCAGCTGTTGCAAAGGAAGCTATTCGCAAGGCAGGATCAAAGGTCGCAGTTCGCTCACGCATGGTCTCACGCTCGGCATAACAATATCCATATGAAAAGCAAAGAAATACAAAAACTTGGAGATAAGGAACTCGTAAAACTCTTGGAAGAGAAGCGCGCGACCGTACGACAGTTTCGATTCGATATCTCAGGCAGCAAGGTCAAGAACATCAAGGATGGTGGCAATTCCAAGAAGGATGTTGCCCGCATTTTAACCGAGCTTTCCTTGCGCAGTAATGCAAATTAATACCACGCTTATGAATACACCAGAACAAAAAGAAAAAGTAACAACAAAGAGACAATCATTCGTCGGCGTTGTTGTTTCTGACAAGATGGATAAGACCCGAGTGGTATTGGTCACGCGTTACGAGATGCACCCTAAGTACAAGAAGTTCATCAAGCGACACAAGCGCTACAAGGTCCACGATGCAGCTAACGCGTTTCATACCGGAGACCGAGTCCGCATCGAAGCTTGCTCACCCGTATCCCGCCATAAGGCATTCGTCGCAGTCGAAAAATTAGGAACACAAGACGTGAGTCAGTATCTGAAGACTCGTGAAATGGAATAGCATAACGCACTACATATATGATTCAACCACGTACAATTGTAAAGATCGCTGACAACTCCGGAGGAAAGATCGGACGCATCTTTAAGGTGCTTGGAGGCTCAAAAAAGCGCTATGCCGGACTCGGTGATATCGTTGTGCTTTCAGTACAGACCGCAGAACCTCGCAAGGGAGTGAAGAAGGGAGAAGTGTGCCGCGCAGTCGTCGTCCGCATTGCCAAGTCATATCGCCGTCAGGATGGTTCGTACATCCGCTTCGACGAAAATGCAGTTGTTTTGATCGACGCAAAGAACGAGCCCCGTGCAGGTCGCGTGTTCGGACCTATTCCACGCGAGATCTCTGAGAAGGGTTTTAAGAAGATTATTTCGCTCGCCCCTGAGGTGGTTTAATTTTTCATCTATGGCACATATTAAAAAAGGAGATAACGTCGTGGTCCTCTCAGGATCTGAGAAAGGTAAAAAAGGTAAAGTTGCTCGCATGATCCCCAAAGCAGGTACTGCCGTCGTCGAGGGTGTGAACATGAAAAAGAAACACCAGCGCCCCCGCCAAGAAGGCAAGAAAGGGCAGGTGATCGATATCGGTATGCCGATTCGCATCTCCAAGCTTGCGCTTGCTGATAAGAAGTAATTTTGTTAATACGAAAAACATGAAAGTCCCAACTATTAAAGAAAAACTGAAAGAGGCCTATCCAAAGCTCAAAGAGAAGTACGGATACAAAAATGTTATGCAGGCACCAAAGATCGAGAAGGTCTTGATCTCTGTAGGCACTGGCAAAATGTCGCGCGCTGATAAAAAACGCCAGGAATTTGTTATCGGTCGTCTCGCAATTATCACTGGACAAAAGCCCTCTGCACGACCCGCCAAGCAATCAATTGCATCGTTTAAGCTTCGCGAAGGCGAGATCATCGGACAGATGGTGACTATGCGCGGCGCACACATGATGGGCTTTCTTGATAAGTTCATCAACATCGCAATTCCTCGTACTAAGGATTTCCGAGGTTTCTCAGCACGCTCAATAGATGCGATGGGTAATTTCACTGTCGGTATCAAGGAGCACACAGTATTCCCAGAGACTGCTGATGAAGACCTAAAGGATGTGTTTGGTATGGCATGCACTATCGTGCTCTCGACCAAGAACAAAGAAGAATCAAAGGACCTCCTTGAGGCACTTGGATTTCCATTCCGTGACACCGCTGAAGAGGGGACAAAACGCGGTCGCGCTCGCAAAACACGAGGCCGCTAATAGTTTTTTCAATACCGAACACGCTGCTTCGCTGTGTGGAAATAAAAATTCGAAACATCAGTTTCGTTTTTTTATTGTCCAAACATTGTAGATCAACATTTTACAATAAAATGAAAATGAGTATAGTGGGCAAATGGATCTCCTGAAACCATTTACGACACTTAAGCATGGACTCACAACCTACCGACTAGGGCTTCTTCAGGCGCGAGCATATCGAATTCTTAAAAAAAGCTCAAGTGATCATCTCGTCGCTGTCGACATTTCAACGCTCGACTGGGCGCTCTTGGGATTGCTTTATGACGAGCCGAAAGGTTATCGGTTGAATAAAGTCGCCGAGCTTCTGGGTGTTGAATGTCCTTTTGTTACCGAAATGGTAAAGGCGCTCAAACGTAAGGGGTATGTCGAGCAAAAAGTAGACGTAAAAGATAGCCGCGCAAAAATACTCAAGCTCACGTCAAAAGGTAAGGAATTCGTCCCCATTCTCGATGCCAGTCTCAAGCAGAAATTACGTTTTCTGCTCTCAGGTGCAAGCCCCAAAGATGTGTACAGCTACATGAAGGTCCTTGAGATCATCATTCAAAACGAGAAAAAGTCGTAGTTGGGCAGTAAGCTAATTGCCAGATGACGAGTTTTCCACAGCTTTATGTCAACCAGACTTGACATAGCGATGCAAAAATATATACTTAAGTAACTTAAGTAATTTAAACGCCTTAAAACATGGCTTAAATCACTTAATCATTAATATTTTAGTTCTAATTTTTATGAACAAATTTCTTATTTCAGGTGTAGCATTGCTCGCAACAGTGGGTATCGCCGCCCCTTTTCTTGCCTCTGCAGAAGAAATGATGACCAATACAGGTGCATCTGCTTCTATGGTAAGCGAGACTGACCTTATGGTCGGTGGCAAAGGCGACAATGTCGTCTGGCTCCAGAATTGGCTTGAGACCAAGGGTTACTTGGTTATGCCACAGGGTGTTGCGAAGGGTTATTTCGGAATGCTCACAAAGCGCGCACTGATGACCTATCAGTCAGAAGCAGGACTACCTTCGACTGGTTATTACGGTCCACGCACACGTCTAAAGTTGAAGGCAATGGTTGCGATGATGAAAGATGATGGTGTGATGGTGGGCGGTGCGCTCATGATCCGATCTCGCGACATCGTCGACAACGCAGTACTTGCAAACAATGTAACGACTGTTGTTGCTGCGGTAAAGGCAGCTGATCTTGTTGGAACACTTAAGAGTGCAGGACCATTCACTGTGTTTGCTCCTAATAACTACGCTTTCTTAAAGCTTCCAGCAGGAACTGTAGATACGCTCTTAAAGCCTGAGAATAAGTCTCAGCTCGTAGACATCCTTACGTACCACGTAGTTTCTGGTCGCTACAAGTCATCTGACTTAACCGATGGACTCGTGCTCAAGACAGTAGAAGGTAAGACACTTAAATTTCATCGCGATGCGAGCGGCAAGCTCACCATCAATGGCACTGCCATGGTTGAGACCGCTGATGTCATCTCATCAAATGGTGTGACTCACGTAATTGACACTGTGCTTATGCCTTCAGCTTCGACCTACACAGAGGAAGGCGTTGAGGTTGGTGGTGCGCTTATGATGCGCTCTCTCGATATCGTCGACAACGCGGTCAAAGCAAGCAATGTCACGACTCTTGTTGCAGCAGTTAAGGCAGCTGACCTTGTTGCAACGCTCAAGGGCGCAGGACCATTCACGGTTTTTGCACCTGAGAACAGTGCATTTGCAAAGCTTCCTGCGGGCACAGTTGAGACGCTGTTAAAACCTGAGAATAAGTCTCAGCTCGTAGACATCCTTACCTACCATGTTGTTGCAGGACGCTACAAAATGGCCGATCTCAAGGATGGAATGACACTCACAACTGTCGAAGGAAAGATGCTTACTATCAAGAGAACGGGCGATAAGATCTGGATCAATGGTGCCGCCATGATCGAGACACCTGACGTCATCTCCACCAATGGTGTGACTCACGTTATCGACTCGGTGCTTTTGCCAAAGTAATAACACGTACTTGATAAAAAGCCCCGTTACAGGGGCTTTTTATTTAAGTGGTCAATTATGAATTATAAATAATAAATAAAAAGTTATGTGTTTACAAAAACTGTCTTCAAGGAATAGAACAATTGCGACTGCGATACTCTATACTATTGTCTTTGCGCTGTTGTTTGCTCTTGCGTGGTACACGAGAGGTATCGTACGCGGGTAAATATCCTCAATACAAACACCCCATACTTCGAAATTGAACTATCCTCACCTTGTTATCGTACGACAACAAGGTGAGGATAGTTCGCGTTATGTATATTTGTTGTTTTTTACATGGCGATATTTATGACTATGGAAAGCGGGGGGTGTTTATATTGCAGAGCTATTTCTTGAACACGCACTCATTTGCTATAATCGACGAATGTCAAAATTAAAGATAAAAAAATTACGTAACGGACTTTCAGTGCTGCTTATCCCAATGAAAGATCAACGCACTGCGACCGCTCTCATCCTCGTCGAGACGGGCTCGAAATATGAAACCAAGAGCAAGAATGGAATATCACACTTTCTCGAGCATATGTGCTTCAAGGGGACGACCAATCGCCCAAATCAAATGGTCATTGCACGCGACCTTGACAGTCTCGGCGCAGAATTTAATGCATTTACCGGTCACGAGTACACGGGTTACTATGCCAAAGTCGCTTCGGGCTATTTGCCGAAAGTGCTCGACTTGCTTTCAGATATCTACTGCAACTCACTCTTTAAGCAAGAGGATATTGATCAGGAAAAAGGCGCTATTGTCGGTGAGATAAACATGTATGAAGACATGCCGATGCGAAAGGTGAGCGACCTGTTCATGAAACTCGTCTATGCCGATCAGCCCGCTGGTTGGGAGATAGCAGGACCGAAGGAGCTGGTGACGACGTTTACCCGTGAAGACTTTCTTTCGTACCGCAAGATGCATTATGTACCCAATGCAACGACAGTGGTCATAGCGGGCAATTTCGATCCGACAAAGATAGAAAAACTGATCAAAGAAGAATTCTCCGACCTAAAGCGCAACACCAAGAAGAGCAAGCGCGCAGTCGACGACAAGCAAGACAAAGCCAAGGTGCTCATCGAACACAAGGAGTCTGACCAGACACATCTCATTGTCGGCGTCCGTAGTTTCCCGCTTGGGCATAAGCACTATCACACACTCAGTCTAATGTCCGGCATATTAGGTTCGGGCATGAGTTCGCGCTTGTTCCAGAAGGTGCGTACGGAGATGGGTCTTGGCTATTACGTACGTGCAGCTAATGATTCTTTCACAGACCACGGAGTGTTCGCCGCATCAGCTGGAGTAGTGAATGAGCGCGCCGGAGAAGCAGTAGCGGCAATTGTCGCCGAATTCAAGCGCCTAAAAAATGACCTCGTGCCCGAGCTTGAACTTCAAAAGGCCAAGGATATGTTCGCAGGCAGGCTGGTGCTTGGCCTCGAATCCTCAGACGAACTCTCAGAATTCTATGGTTTTCAGCAAGTACTGACCAAGAAACTCGCTACGCCGGAGGATCTTATCAAGAAGATGAACAAGGTCACCGCCAAAGATATTCAAGCCGTTGCGCGCGAGATATTTGTAACGAAGAATCTCAATCTCGCCATGATAGGCCCACTTAAGGACGAAGCCAAATTCCTTAAACTTTTGAAAGTTTAACTCTCTAACTGTCTACGTTCACGTGATACTTTGTGATATCATTTAAAAATGAAGAAAACTGATCTGGACGAGATAGAGGTAAGTATCACTTCAGGCACCATCGTAAGAACGATACTCATTATCGCGCTTTTTGCCTTGATATGGTTCTTGCGCGATATCCTGCTCATTGTTCTCATGTCCGTCATACTTGCGTCTGTGGTCGAGCCTGCAGTGCTCTTTTTCTCACGCAAGAATGTACCGCGAATCCTTTCGCTTATTGTCATCTACCTTTTCGGTATCGGTCTTATTGCCGGTCTATTCTATTTCTTTGTTCCCGTCATCTTAAGTGACCTCGCTCAGTTCGCACGTGCACTTCCTGATACAGTCGATCTCGGCGCAGTGCAGGGAATCTTCTCTGGTGATGCACCACGTACCACGGTCACCGCGGCAAACTCATTCAGTGCAGCTGATCTGGCACAAGGACTGCAGCAAGGCGCAAATATTGCCGATCTTCTTAAGACCGAGATAGCAAACGGGGGAGCGCTGCGCTCCATAAGTATTCTCTTCGGAGGTCTGTTGTCATTCGCATTCATTGTTGTTTTCTCTTTCTATCTCGCAGCGCAAGAGCGAGGTATAGAGAATTTCTTAAAGCTCATCTCGCCGATGCACTCACGTGATTATGTTGTAGATCTATGGAAGCGCTCACAAAAAAAGATCGGCTTATGGTTCCAAGGCCAGCTTCTGCTCGGGCTACTTGTCGGCATCCTTGCATTTCTAGTGCTTTCGATCCTCGGCCTCTCAACGCCGCTGCTGTTTGCAGTCCTCATCATGTTCTTTGAGCTCATTCCCGTCTTTGGTCCCATCATCGCCGCAGTACCCGCTATTGCCGTCGCCTTTACTGAAGGTCTGCACCCCGCCGCACAAGTGTTCGCTGTAGGTCATGGCTTCACCGCGGCAGCAACTATTGCGATCGCATATTTCATCATCCAGCAGATCGAGAGTCAGGTACTCAACCCGCAAATAATCCGCAAGGTAACGGGAATCCCGCCAGTGCTTGTCATACTTTCTCTTGTGGTAGGAGCGAAGATGGCGGGAATCCTCGGAGTCTTACTGGCAGTCCCTGTTACCGCAATCTTTATGGAGTTTTTAAATGATGTTGCAAAAGAGCGAAAGATCTTCGATGACCTCACCTAAACGAAGTCTGTTTTTACCGTTTCTAAGTTTATTGGCCAATTGTGGAGGCCGTATGTTACTCTTGCATGACCATGAAACCAAGCGATAATATTTACATCACGACAACGCTTCCGTATGTGAACGCCGAGCCGCACGTAGGCTTTGCGATGGAAATAATTCGCGCAGATGCGCTTGCACGCTACCACCGCGCACAGGGGAAGAGCGTATTTTTTAATACCGGCACTGATGAACACGGTGCAAAGATACACGAAGCTGCGACGAAGGAGGGTATCGATCCGCAAGCCTATACCGACCGCTTCGCGATAAAATTCAGAGAACTCAAGCAGCTCCTCAATCTCTCTGTCGATAATTTCATCCGCACCACTGACCCGCATCACGTATCTGCTGCCATCGAATTCTGGAAGCGCTGCGAAGTGAGCGGTGATATTTATAAGAAGCTCTATCGCGTAAAGTACTGTGTCGGCTGTGAGCTCGAAAAGACTGACTCTGAGCTTGTCGAGGGTAAGTGTCCGCTCCATCCTAATCGTGAACTAGAAATACGCGAAGAGGAAAATTATTTCTTTCGCTGGTCGAAGTACCAACAGCCACTCTTGGATTTTTATGATGCAAACCCCGAGTTTGTTATTCCTGACTTTCGCTTCAATGAGATGAAGGCATTTGTCGCGCGTGGGCTTGAGGATTTCTCCATTTCCCGTTTGCGCACGAAGATGCCGTGGGGGGTAGATGTTCCGGGTGACCCCGAGCACGTCATGTATGTCTGGTTCGACGCATTGGTCAACTATATTTCTGCTATCGGCTGGCCCGACAGAATGGACGAATTCGAGTCATGGTGGCCTGTCATTCAGTATTGCGGCAAGGACAATAACCGCCAACAGTCAGCGATGTGGCAAGCGATGCTTATGTCCGCCAAGCTCCCATCATCGAGGCACATCGTCATCGACGGCTTCATCACAAGTGGGGGGCAAAAAATGTCTAAGTCCTTGGGTAATGTTATCAATCCGTTTGACGTCATCGAGGCATACAAAGAAGTAGCACAATATCCTGAAGATGTGCTTCGCTTTGTTTTGCTCCACGACATTCCTTCATTTGAAGACGGAGATCTTACGCTTGAGACTATAAAGGCGAGTTACTCCGCCCACCTGCAAAATGGTATTGGTAATCTGACAAGCCGCATCATGAAAATGGCAACCACCCATCTTCCGGAAGCCGTCGTATTGCCGAAGCCAATGGAGCACACCCGCCTCGATGAAGTTGTAGCTAAGTTTGATCTCAAGTTGGCAATAGAGCAAGTAATGCTTGCGGTAGGGGAACTTGATAAATACATTCAAGAAACCGCCCCGTTTAAGGTCGTCAAAGTAGACCTCGAAGAAGGGCAAGAGCTTATTCGAGAAATGGTTGAGCGCCTGTACGCTATCGCTTTGGTACTTGAGCCATTTCTTCCACGCTCGGCAGCTGAGATAATGCGCCTCGTACGCGATCACAAGATGCCAGAAAAGCCATTGTTTAACAGACTTCCTTAGGTTATCCACAGTTTTATTCACATATTAACTTGCGAGCTTATATCTCGGGTGCTATATTAACAATGTTCAACTATCACTTCGTGATTCTTGAACAACCTTTAAAGACCACTCCTCGGAGCGGTCTTTAATCTTTTATGCAAACTTTTTGGGCATCGTAAACTTTTTTAGTTACAACAATAAGATCAATTATTTTCAATTGTTTCAGTTTCATACGATATATCGTACGAAATTTGCATGCGTAGTATTTCTTGAGTAAACTCGTGAGAGTGTTTTGCTCTACTTATAGGATCTGATAATGACTGAACGTTATTGGCCATGTGGTGTCTGTCCGCTGAGTTTCGATTTCTGTCGCTGTGACCCGAAACCCGAAGAGCGTTGTGTGCCCAAAGTGAGTGTCAGCTCCAAGAAGCCGAAGCCTGCAAAGAAGTGCGGTAACTGCAAGTGCGCAAAAAAGAAACCAAAAAAGTGATTAACTCCGCACATGTGCGGTTTTTTTAAGTCCAGTAGTTGTGATGAATAGAACCAACGTTATACAATGCTTTTGATGAACAATTTCTCATATATAGATATTCACTCCCATCTTAATGACCCCCGTTTCGATGCGGATATTGAAGAATCGCTTATGCGCATGCGTGAGGCGGGCGTTGCAAGTATTGCAATCGGCACAGACCGACAAATGTCAGAGAGAGCCATTACGCTCTCAGAAGCACATGACGATATCTGGGCAACGATAGGGCTTCATCCGACAGACGATCGAAATGAAGAATTCGATAAAGCACACTATAGCAAGATGGCTGCTCATCCGAAGGTAGTCGGAATCGGCGAATGCGGTCTGGATTATTATCGCCTCGAAAGCGAGCGTGCAAAGGGTAGCATTGCCAATATGGATGCTGAGGTAGATCGCCAGCAACAGGTGTTTGTCGAGCATATGGAGATTGCCGCTGTTGTCGACAAGCCGCTTATGATACATGGCCGCCCCGAGGCGGGGAGTATGGACGCATATGAAGACATCCTTTTTATATTAAAGAACGGCATTCAGACGCACGGAGCGCGAGTACGCGGCAATGTGCATTTTTTTGTCGGAAACCAAGATATTGCCAGACAGTTCCTCGACCTTGGCTTCACTATGTCATTCACAGGCGTTGTGACTTTCAGTCATGATTACGACGAGGTCTTGCGTTATATCCCTCTCGAAAGCATCATGGCAGAAACTGATGCGCCTTATGTAGCACCTAAATCCATGCGCGGCAAGCGCAATGAACCCAGTTTTATCCCCGAAACCGTGCATGCAATTGCTTCGATCCGCGGCGAAGATGTGGAGTCGGTGCGTGCAGCTCTCGTCGTAAACGCAGTGCGTGTATTTGGCTTAAAATAGACACAATTTTGCAATTTCCGTCAACAAAAGGCAACTTTTTGCCCTCTGTTTACAAGCAATCATTCGTCTGTTAGGATGCTTTCATTATGAAAACACAAGAAATAAGTATCGAAGTCATCCCGAACGATCCTAAGATCTACGAAGTCGGCTTCCATATCGTGCCCATCGTTGGAGACGACGGTTTAGGCGCGCGCGTCACTGCGATACGTGACGTTATTGAGAGTAAGGGCGGTCACGTCATAGCGGATGAGTATCCAAAGCATATGGATCTCACCTACCCAATGACTAAGGTCGCTTCGAACAAGAGAGCCCTCTATGCTTCGGCATATTTCGGCTGGATAAAGTTTGAGGCAGATCCCGCACAAATAAAGTCGATAGAGACTGGACTGATGTCCGACGACTTTGTCCTCCGCTTTATCCTCGTCGGCACTGTCCGCGAGAATACAATGGTACCCAAGAAGGTACTTCAGGCAAAGCGCGAAGACGGTATTACAAAGATAGATGCAGTTCCTGCAGTCGACAAGCCTCAGCTGTCTGAGGAGGAGCTCGATAAGACCATCGAAGATCTCGTCATTTCTTAATTTCGCTCTTTAAAATTTAATCTCAAACTTTCAGACTTGGATGCAGTTCGGGTACGGCAGATGAGGAATCCCCCATGGGCTGTACTTGAGGGTACTGCGCACGGGGGTGAGGAATCGACAAGCCTGAAATGCGCCAAGTGTGGAAGTTTTGAACAATTAACAAAATAAAATCACTATGTATATAAATAAGGCGATGATCTATGGCAATCTCACAAGAGACCCTGAGACACGTGCATTACCCAACGGCACACCCGTCTCATCGTTCTCTGTTGCGACCAATCGTGTCTACAAGGACAAGAATGGCGCCAAGCAGGAATCCGTTGACTATCACAATGTCGTCGTCTTCGGACGCCAAGCAGAGATAGTTACTCAGTATCTAAGGAAAGGTTCCTCGGTGTTCATTGAGGGCCGCATCCAGACACGTAGTTGGGACGATAAGGATGGTACGAAGAAGTACCGCACTGAAATAGTCGCTGAAGGCTTCCAGTTCGGTCCGAAGAGCGGAGCGCAAGCCGGGGGACAAGGCGGAGACTACGCCGGTGGAGCTGGAGCTCAGACTCAGTCGCATTCTGCTAAACCAGCAGCAAGCAGCGCGAAGTCATCAGAGCAGCCAGCCCCATCTTCTGCTGAGCTTGATACGATAGAGTATCCTGAAGAGGATATCAATCCTGACGACATCCCTTTCTAGTCTTGCTCCGGTAAAACCCGCGCACTTCAGGCTTGGCATCTTGATCGGGACCGGCGAATGTACGATGAGTACATCCGCTCGGACACCGACCAAGCGCCGCACCAGAATTGCATCGCGTTTTCCAGAGACAAGGAAGTTGGAGCATCTCACCAAAAAAACATTTAACCATCAAAATAAATATGAAAAAGAAACAAGATTATCTGTCTGCAAACAACATCAAGTACATCGACTATAAGGACGTCGATCTTATACGTATGTTTCTGACTCCACACGGTCAGATTGCAACAAGTCGCCGCACGGGCCTTTCTGCCAAGCAGCAGCGCGCACTTGCCGTCGCCGCCAAGCGTGCTCGCTATATGGGACTACTTCCATACATCGCCGCATAAACATCATATTTTTAGGCACTTCCCTGATGCCTCTGACCTCGAGTCTTATCAACGTATAGAAATACGTCTCATGGACATCTCGTCTTGTCGCCTCAAATTGCACTGAAAATCTGAAGTTTACAGAAAAAGACTCGTTTGTTAATTCTGACGGGTCTTTTTTTGACTGAGTCTGACACGCAGTTACTGAGTGCTTACACTGTCGAATAACCCGCATATGCGGGCTATTGTTTTATTGTAAATAGGTGCTAATGTGCAAAAAGAAACCACCGGAGAAACAAATGGATATCACATTGGTCGCGATCGTATACGCAGTCATAGCTCTCGTCATGCTTTGCCTACTCTTCGTTGTGGCACATAGATGGGATGGAAGTCACAGTAAATTTCTCTCATATCATTTGGGGGTGATGTATGACCTCAACTTTCGCGGATTTCTGATTACAATCTTCGTCAGCGCCCTTATTTGGCCGTTCTCAATTCTCGCGCTGCTTTGGTTTAAGTTTGCATTGTAGCTATAAAAGCCCAGAATAATCTGGGCTTTATTTATGAGCTGAATTAATAGATCAGGCTTTTTCGACGCGCTCGGCATATTCATTCGTCTCAGTGTTGATGCGAATGACATCGCCCTCATTAATGAACATCGGCACATATACGGTCGCGCCCGTCTCAAGCACAACAGCCTTGGTCGCATTTCCAGATGTGTTACCGCGCACCGCAGGTGCAGCTTCGGTCACTTTAAGCTCAACCTTTACAGGTAGGCGAAGTCCAATGATGTTGCCGTTGAAAGTGGTTGAGTCGATGATGGTGTTGGTCTTAATGAAGCGCATACCGTCGCCTACCTGTGCGTCGCTTAGCTTGAAGCGATCCGATGGAACTTTGGGGTCGCAGAACCAAAACTCACCCTTATTCGAAAAGAGGTACTTTACCTCACGCTGGCCCATGTCCGCTTCCTCAGCCTTCTCAAATTGATGGAAAACGACCTCTTTGACACTGCCTGAGATCAGATTCTTGACCTTGGTGTGGTTCACTGGGCGTGATTTCTGCTTCTGGAAGACGTGCGCGTCTAAGACTTCGAAAGGCTGATCATCGATAAGAATAATTTTGCGCGGGAGTATCTCGCTGTAATTTAGAATAGACATAGTGTGGCTAGTTTAAGCGCTCAATTGAAAATTGTAAAGTTCCACGTAGTGCGACTTCGTGGCAGTATTTGAGTTATAATTCGTACCAATAAGAATATTAATTAATGACCTCGGTATATGACTGAAGAAAACAAAAAAATTAAAGCTGTCGTGGTAGGCGGCGACCTAAAATTCAATGACCAAAGGGAATATGAATTTGGAAGCGACATTGTTTTCTGAGAGTCTGGCGAACAAGAAAACAAGAAGTGCCTTTAGGCTTCCGCTACTGAAAATGTTAATTAATGAATAAGGATATATATGACTGAAGTAAACAAAAAGATTAAGGCTGTTGTTGTTGGCGGCGCGGGCTTCATCGGCTCCCACCTTACTGATGCTCTTGTCGAGCGAGGCTACGACGTGCATGTCATCGACAATCTCGTAGCCGGAAACAAAGAACATGTAAATACCAAGGCGACCCTCCATGTCGTTGATATACGCAACCTCGAAGATATTAGCCCCGTCATAGCAGGCTCTGACTACGTCTTCCATTTTGCCGCTCTTCCACGCGTTCAGTACTCTATCGACAATCCCGTCGAAACTCACGACGTTAACGTCAACGGTACCTTAAACGTCTTCCTTGCTGCCAAGAATGGTGGAGTAAAGAAAGTGGTTTATTCTGCTTCAAGTTCAGCATATGGCGACCAAGACACAATGCCTCTGCACGAAGATCTTCCCACCCGACCTCTTTCTCCGTATGGACTGCAAAAATATGTTGGCGAGCATTACGCGCGCGTATTCAGCCAAGTGTACGGATTACCCACAGTGTCACTCCGCTATTTCAATGTCTACGGCCCACGCTTAAATCCAAGCGGCGCGTATGCACTCGTCATCGGCAAGTTCTTAAAGCAGAGAAGTGACGGTGGCCCGATGACCATCACGGGCGATGGTGAGCAGACACGCGACTTCACTCACGTCCGCGATGTCGTGCGTGCCAATATCCTCGCTGCCGAAAGCCCCAATGTGGGCAAGGGTGAGGTGATGAATATCGGCGCTGGTCGTAACTCCACTATCAATCGTATCGCCGAGCTCATCGGTGGCGAAGTCGAGTACGTGCCAGCACGTTTTGAGCCCAAGCACACCCTCGCCAGTCACGCGCGTGCGAAAGAGCTCTTGGGCTGGGAGCCACAAGTGCAAGTCGAAGAAGGGATACAAGAGCTACTCAAAGAATGGGGACTCGACTGTGTATGCAAAGACGGCGTATGCGCATGTGCGCACGCGCAATAAATTTAAACAGATTAGGGAATAATCTACAGAAATGGATGAAATTTGAGGCGTGGAGAAAGCGACGAGGAAGGCATATTCTGATATGTTGACCGAGTTAAAGAGGTGAGCCATGAGTTACTCCTCAGGGCGCAAGACTTGTTGAGAATCTTTCAAGTAGGGCGAAGGAAGAGTCCAAGAAGTGGACAGTTCCTGTAAGGAAACGCAACGAAGAAGTTCGCCACTTCTGGAGATTCGGTAATATGCTTTCTAAGGCCGTGCTTGCGTTATCAGGGTATCGTCTATACTATATTGTTCATGTTGCTAGAAGATGGAGAAAATTTGATAGCCAACCTCCGTGATGAGGAAGTACTCGAGCGCTCTATCGCTACCCCGAGCCTTTTTGCTGTGCTTGTAGAGCGTTACCAGGACGCCTTTCTTCGCAAAGCCGAAAGTGTGGTCCGCAGTCGTGAAGAAGCAGAAGATATCGTTCAAGAGACGTTCACCAAGATATATTTTAATGCCAATCGTTTCAAGACCGTCGAAGGCGCCTCTTTTAAGTCATGGGGATACAAGATCCTCATGAATACAACCTTTACCCATTACCAAAAGTTAAAGAAGAAAGGGGGAGCTATGATCGAGCTTGACCCTGAATTCTACGAAACGCTTCCTGACCCTGCGAATTATTCTCACGAAGAGACAATGCGCGACTATGTGGCCTCATTCTTATCACGAATGCCCATGCAGCTTGCGCGCCCACTGTCGCTCCACTTCATCGATGAATATTCACAAA
>JAYTYM010000003.1:0-2699 GCA_043742365.1 bacterium
GGCCCGCAATGAAGGGGTCCGCGGCACTGGACTTGGGCTCGCGATCGCACAAACCATCCTGAAGAAACACGGTGGCAAGATACACGTCGAGAGTGAGGAAGGAGTAGGCTCGACATTTATTGTCACACTTCCCTTACTTAAGTAAGGTGAGTTAAATCAAAAACCCGAGCAAGTGCTCGGGTTTTTGTTTACACAAATTTAGTTACAGGTTTCATACGATATATCTATGAATTAAATACATTTCAAAATAATTTATCTTATTGTTCTGCCTGAAAAAACGGCTATTTCGCAGAAAAAATCCCCATAAAAGATTAAAGACCGCTCCGAGGAGTGGTCTTTAAAGGTTGTTCAAGAATCACGAAGTGATAGTTGAACATTGTTAATATAGCAGCCACGCAAAAAGAGTGCAAGTGCATCTGTGAATAAAACTGTGGATAAATCAAAAATATGCCTAAAAATAATTATTTTTTACGTCCCTTGTTGGAAATTTTTGAGCAAAAAAGACCCGCCAAGTGGCGGGTCTTTTAGACTGTCAGATAATGGGGAAAGTTTAGTTTTCCTCTTTCTTGTATTCTGATTTTTTCTTATCTTTCTTTTTGGAGCCTTGTGGGGCGTGCTCACTCGCATCACTCGTGACCACACCACTTGTGATAGTAGGCTTTACCTCCGGAGCTGGGTTAGACATAACCCTGTCTGCTTCACTCTTTTCTTCAGCATCTTTGTTACTCGCAGATACTGAGGGAGTCACATCGGCGGGCGCTACGACTGTCTCAGCGACCACAGCGCTGTGTGCGGTGGGTGGTGCGACGTAGACATCCTCGCCTGTTTTGCGCTTGGGCTTTATGCCATGCATGGTTAGTATCTTCTCGAACTCCTCGTGCTCGATGGTCTCGACGCGGATAAGCTCTATCGCAATGGCGTCGAGAACATGCTTGTGCTTGGTGAGCACCTCGCGTGCCCGCACAAGTTCTCCGTTCATGATGGCCTCGACTTCAATATCGATACGACGAGCGACATCTTGCGAGTATTCTTTCTCGATAAATCCGCCTCGACTGACAAGCATACCGCCTGAAGCTTCGAAGGCGATGGGGCCCATCGAGGCTGACATGCCGTACTTTGCCACCATGTCGTGTGCGAGCTGGGTTGCGACCTGTAGGTCGTTTGAGGGTCCCGTAGTGAGGTCATCAAACATCATCAGCTCTGCGACGTAACCACCAAGTGAGACCGCAATATCATCGAGGAATTCCTTGCGTGTGTGGAAGCGGCGTTCTTCTACCGGAAGCTTGAGCGTATAACCCGCAGCGTGACCGCGCGAGATGATAGATATCTTGTGTACGGGGTCCGAGAATGGCAAGAGCGATGCAACGAGTGCGTGACCGCCTTCATGGTATGCGGTTATTTTCTTCTCGTCGATCGAAAGAAGGTGGCTCTTGCGCTCAGGCCCGATCATCACCTTCTCTATAGAGCGAATGAGGTCATACTGGGAAACCTTTTTGCGATTCTCACGCGCTGCCAATATCGCGCCTTCATTCATAAGTGACTGTAGATCAGCCCCTGAGAAACCTGGTGTGCGCTCTGCGATGACGCGCAGATTGATATCTTCAGCAAGTGGCTTCTTGCGTGCGTGAATGGTGAGTATCTGCTCACGGTCGGCAAGATCAGGGAGATCAAGTATTACACGGCGGTCAAAGCGACCAGGGCGAAGGAGCGCAGGATCAAGTACATCGGGGCGATTGGTTGCTGCCATAACGATAACCTTTTCATTCGGTTCAAAGCCGTCCATCTCAACCAAGATCTGATTCAAAGTTTGCTCACGTTCATCGTTGCCACCACCCACACCCGTACCTCGCACTCGTCCGACTGCGTCGATCTCATCGATGAATATTATTGCAGGTGCTTCTTTCTTGACCATACGGAAGAGGTCGCGTACGCGTGAGGCGCCGACACCGACAAACATTTCAACGAATTCAGAGCCTGATAGGTGGAAAAATGGAACCCCAGCCTCACCTGCTACCGCGCGTGCAAGCAAGGTCTTGCCGGTACCGGGGCCCCCCATAAGCATTACACCCTTAGGGATCTGAGCGCCGATATCTAAGAATTTCTGTGGGTGCTTCAAGAACTGCACTATCTCTTGCAGCTCTTCCTTGGCTTCTTTAACACCTGCAACATCTTTGAAGGTCACCTTTTGTGCCGTGTCATCAGGATAAATGACACGTGCTTTTGATTGACCAAATGAAAATGCCTGCATGCCGCCTGATGACTTCACCTGTCGCGAAAGAAACCAGATGAGGATGAAGAGGAATACGAGTGGGAAAAGAAACGGTGCGAGCGAGTAGAACCAATAACCGAATCCGCTCGGATCCTTGATCTCTATTTTGATGTTGCCCAGCTCCTCGGGAGAGACACCGTAATTCTTGAGTGTGTCGGTAAGTGAAGCTTCGAGCTCTTTTTTGGAATCCTTCTTTGTGTCATCAACATAGATGAGATGCAGGTCAGTACCTTCGATATCAACCTCCTTAATGTGCGATGCACGGATGTCAGTAGCGAGCTGTGATAGCGAGATGACTTCGGTCTTGGCTTTGCGCTCTGCAAAGAATGAGTATGCCGAAACGAGTAAAAGAAAAACCAATAAAATAGTAAGAATATTCGAAAAGAATGAGGGCGCCGCGGGTCCGTCGTTCTTGCCCTTTTTTGACCCG
>JAYTYM010000004.1:0-15011 GCA_043742365.1 bacterium
CAGCCATGGCTATTGAGCACGAAACGAGAATCGCCTGTATCAATAGACACCATTCCTGAGAAATCTTTAATATCTATCACCAGCGCATTTAGCTCGGTACCCTCCACAAATGCGACGAGTGGAGCGCGTAGCTTTCGCCCACTTGCGATACAGCTCGTCATATACGTTGCACGTAACGGCACCGGGGTGGTGATGTGCGTGACCGGCTGCACGGGCTTGGCTTGTGGAGTGAGCAGAGGGAGCATGGTAGAGGTTGTGCCGGTAAGGGGCGGGAGATACTCTGCGGTGGAGGCAGAATGCGCATTATACTCCACGTCTTTTTGTATAAGCTTGCCACCATAAACAAAGCCGCCCGCGAGCGCTCCGAGGAGTGCGAGAAACGAAAATATGAAAGTTTTGCGTGAGCGCATATTATTGTGCCTGCTCTGTGTTCCGAGTGCTTTCTGTTTGGTTTTCTTCTGTACTTCCCTCTGGTTTTTGTCGACGGCGTCTAATGACGGTCATCTTCTTTTCTACCAATGTATCGGTATTGTCGTCTTCGTGACGGCGCTCTGTGTCGACAACAGTCTTTCGCTCAAGGTGCATACGTGGACGATCTTCAACCTCGGTGCGCTCAACATGAAGTGCGCGCGGCTTACCACCTTCTTTTGCTTCTGACTCTTCGCTAAGCTGGTGCACCTCTCGCCTTACGCGGCTGCGCTTCGAAAAAAATAAAATTGCAACGATTGCGAAACCTGCAAATGTCCATATCCATTTATCTACCTCATAAGGGAAACCGAGGTAGGGCAAGAACGCGACAAGCAGCCCGAGAAGCATAACAACATTTCGTACCATATACAGCCATTATAGCGCAAAAATTCTCGAAGCAACACTTACACTCCCTCGACAACCACCACGAACTCTCCGCGAATGTGATCGGGATGATCGAGAAAATACTGCACCACTTCGAGAAGAGTACCATGCACGTTTTCTTCGTAGATCTTGGTTATCTCACGGCTGACGAGTATCCTGCGCTCAGGTTCGAGATGCTCGGCAAGAGATGCAAGGGTCTTTTCCATGCGGTGCGGGGATTCATAGAAGACTATCGTGCGCTTCGAGGAGGTGATTTCTTTGAACAGTGTCTCTCTCCCTTTTTTGTGAGGAAGAAAACCAAGAAATAGAAATTCAGAACTAGGAAAACCCGATACTGACAATGCGGAGAGCACTGCCGAAGGGCCTGGAATAGGAATTATCTCAACTCCACTCGCGAACTTTTCTCGCACCTGAGCGACAAGCATGCAGCCGGGGTCTGAGATGGTCGGGGTGCCAGCGTCAGAGACGAGCGCGAGGTTCTTTCCTGCTTCAAGCAACTCGAAAATTTTTTCGACTTTTGAAAGCTTGGACTGGGCATGATAGCTCATAGTTGGCTTATCGATCTCGTATTTTTGCAGCAGCCTTTTGGTGACGCGAGTATCTTCACAGAGGATCATATCTACCTCCTTAAGTACGCGAATTGCGCGAAGAGTGATATCTTCGAGATTCCCTATAGGCGTTGCGACAATATATAGCTTTGGTGTGTTGATAAGCATCGTTTAATACTTCAACTCTAGCCGAAAGCCTACTTACTCGCAAATAGGGATACAAAAAAAAGACCCCAGTGAAGTGGTCGTTTTAACTTTAACACTTTCCACGCGCAAGCCAGTTCATGCGCTCAAGGGTCATTTCGTAGGGATTGAGGAGTACGAGTGCTTCTTTGCCTTCGCGCTTGGCACTTTCAGCTTTCTTCACAAGCTTCTGTGCAACCTTGCTTATCGCCCTCTTATTGGTGAGGACGAGGCTAAATGCATCTTCTCTCATAGAAGAAAGGTTAAGCGCAAACTTACGCGAAAGAAAGCGTGCAACGTAGTCGTCGTGTGCATAGAGGTGCGGACCCTCTGCACCCACAAGCATTTCGCCGTAATCACCCGACAAACAAAAGATCACATCTTTGCGCACAGTTTCTTGGCTTACTTCGCGGAACTGTCGCGTCATGTTGTACCAGCGGGATTTTTTAACACCCCAGCCATTTTTATCGATTACGACGCGGTCTATAGGCAAATCGAGCACCCACCCAGCTAGGACATGCGCGGCCTCGTGGTAAGGCATATCGAGCGAAACGTTCATCATCACCTCCGTCAGTTGTCTTTATCGATATTAGCAAGTGCGGAAGTTAATGCAAATAATCGACATGATTCATGCAAGATGTTTGCATCTTTAAAAAACCAAGCAAATTAGACAGCGCTAAACATTTGTGATAACACTAGCACAGAGGGTTGGAGGCTTTTTTCAACCCGTTTTTCGAGGAGTGTGTCATGCAAAAGGAGAAACCTGGGCCGGAGCGGTTTGTCACAGTGCGACAATTCCGCCCGCTCAATGAGGAAAAGTTGAATTGTGAGCACTTTGCTCAAGTTTGCGTCTACGAGGCGATTCAGTCTGGCTCGAACCTCAAAAAATTCCTGAAAGAAAAAGTCTTATTCGGGAACTTTGGTGAAATCGCGAATGATGAGATCCGAGATCTCGCCAAGGAGCTCTTCGTAAGCGAACGCTCGCTTGCATACCTCATGCAATTGCGTAGCGATAAATGTCTTGGCTACAGCGAAGAGGAAGAGGATGCCATCATCCTCTTCCTCGAGTCGCCGAATGTCGATGCAGAGCTCGTAGCTTCGGCACTAGGGTACATCCGTCCCCGTCCTCGCTATTGAGTTAAACAGAGCAAAAATAAAACGCGAAGCCTAGGCATTCGCGTTTTTTTGTGAATGTTTTTGTATTTATTAAATATCATTCACCTTGGCAGCAATGATGAAGTCATTTGTTGTGAGTCCCCCGACCGTATGCGTAGACAGCAGGAGGGTTACCTTATTCCACCACAAAAAAATATCAGGATGGTGCCCCTCGCCTTCTGCTATCTCGGCGACTTTATTTACAAACGCCATCGCTTCTTTGAAATCTGCAAACATAAAATCTTTTGAAATTTTCTTGCCATCACCCGCTATCGTCCAGCCGTACGTGAATGCGAGTATGGCTTCTGCTTCCTCGCGTAACATGGGTTTCGCATTTCCTTCGCAAGGAATACAGCGCCGTGCTTTAAGATCGTTCATTTATCTATTATAGCAAAAAACTCCTTTTGGTGTTTCTTTGTTCCTTTCTTCGTATTAAGACTATTATTCATGTCGCAACTAGTGTGTGCGACTTTATTTTCTTATGAACAAAGTGAATTAGAAAATAAGAAGTGCCCTTAGGCCATGCCGGGACACCGCGAGAGTACTTCCAATTTATCTCCCTGCGGTCGTAAAATTTTAGGTCGGCACACTTGGGACCTCGTCATTATCAGGGCGAAAGGAGTGCCCGCATCTTTCGCCCGCTCTTTTGATATCGCTTCTTAAAAACTCAATATTCCACACATCGTGCGCATGCCAAGACTCGAACTTGGGACCTCGTCATTATCAGTGACGCGCTCTAACCACCTGAGCTACACGCGCACGATGTACATAATCTTTTGAGTTTTCAAGAAACAACACCACTTGAGCCTTCTTACAGAAGCTGTAGTCACGGATAATTTTCTGCTGAAAATTTCCGCTACCCCGAATCGCGCCGTCGCGCTCCGACTCTGAAATGATACTCATTTCAGCCTTTTGGATATTTTACTTCACGATGTTTGCAAAATCTCTCAAAAGGTCTTGCGCGATGGTCCCCAGCAGAATGGGTTCCCATGCCATCGCCCACCTCGCTAAACAAAACATTAATTTTTCAAAATACCTAACCACCTGAGCCACCTTTGTACGGCTCAAATACGACACGCCTCAACTGCTGGTCGTAATCGAGACTATACCAAAAAGACCTGTCTATCGCAAACCTAAACAGCAATACTACAGTGCTCGGAAAAGCAATGCGCCAAACGCACCTAATTCTCGCAAAGTCTCAGTAAAATGATTTAGGCCGCTACCGAGTACTGCTAATAACAAAAGCAGCCAAAACAGAAGCTTGCCCTGTTATTATCCGTGCATGACAGGCCATTTAATGCGCAATGCCACCATTGTGAGCTGTGTGGGGTGAAATTTTCGCAAGGAACCTTGGTTTATGCATTACGATTTTTGGGCACCATGGCAAATATGCATCCGTCGAAGCGACATTTGTCGACACGATAGTAGGCTATGGACCACTCGAGAGCGAGGGTTATAACCAGCCACGCAAAGAGCGCTGCGAAAGCTATTAATCCGAGTATTGTTCGGTTATCAACTTCTTCTTGCTGGTTTACCTTAGAACTGTGCGCAAAACCTCCGATAAAAGTAACGTTAAGATTTTATTTTATATTACATATTATTGTTTTACGCAAATTTAGTCGATATTTAATGTTGCAGGGTCTAGGTATTGGTATGATTGACACATGAGCCGATTCAGGCATAATAATAGCAGGTAATTATCTCTGTTCCCCACTCACTACTCAGAAAGGTAGAGATGAAAAAAGGAAAACAAGACATCCCGGAATGCGTGCGCCAAAAGCACTGCAAAGAGCTGAAGCGGAGGCTTCACCTTGGTTGCATAACGATTGCCGAGATGTCTCAGTCAGATCGCGACCTTATCCACATGAATGAAGATGAGGAATGCCTCGCCTATTGGACGCAAGAAAAAGCACTCGCTATCGAAGCTGACGATGAAAAACGACTTCTGTATGTCGATTCAATTCGTCGGTATCTGCTATTGGTGACACACAAGCCAGCTCCAGGTGACACGGACTGCCCCCTACTTGCGCTCTTGGACAACATCCAAGATGAAGTGCGCGCAATCCCAGCCGTTCACCGCTAAAACAAAACCCCGCATTAATACATGCGGGGTTCGTTATTTTATCAAACTCATTACTGCATCATATCGGGCTTTCTGTGAATGTCTGCGTCGACATAGCCACCACTTTGGACATCGAGGTCGAGTTCATTTCCAGATGCGCCAAGGTCTGCACTCCCGACCGCCGCCTCTGCCTCCTTGAGATCAGCCTCCTCTTCCGCGCTAAGACCTGTTAAAAATTTTGCATTTGGGTCAACATTTATATTTTCCATATGGTAAGTTTATCTTTTTATAGCTTCCTCGCAAGCAACCTGAGCGGGCAACAAAAAACCAAGCATTGCTGCTTGGTTTTTTGATTTTAATAGTTTCTTGAAAAGCCAAGAAAAATATAGTGTGTGTTTTGAAATTGTTGGAGTTAATGCTTTCTTTTGTCTCGTTCCATCTCCCACTTAACGAAATAGTGGGCATATCCGACTCGCGACACCAGCGAGTGAGGTAGTAGCCTTTAAAGTGTTCTACTATGACTTCATATCTTTGAGGATACGATCGACTGTAAGCGGTCTCATCCGAGACCACGTCCAAATTGGAATTGATCCACGAGCAGCTTCCGCTACCCGTGCCTTGTTACGACTTACTCCCTGTTACCGAGCTTACCTTAGGCCCGCGCTAGGCGAGATTTCGGGTACTCCCGGCTCCCTTGAGTTGACGGGCGGTGAGTACAAGACTTGAGAACGTATTCACCGCGGTATGGCTGACCCGCGATTACTAGCGATTCCGGCTTCATGGGGTCGAGTTGCAGACCCCAATCCGAACTGGGGGGAGTTTTTTAGGATTGGCTCAAGATTGCTCTGTCGCGACCCGTTGTACTCCCCATTGTATTATGTGTGTAGCCCAGGGCATCTAGGGACATGCTGACCTGGCGTCATCCCCGCCTTCCTCCCAGCCCCTTATTCGCGATCACGTACTCATAACTCTATTAAGAGTATGATCGTGCGCAAAGGGCTGGGCAGTCTCGCCTGACACTTGTAACAGACGACAAGGGTTGCGTTCGTTACCCCACTTAAGGGAACAGTTCAAACCACGAACTGACGACGGCCATGCATCACCTGTCCTACGGTCCTTGCGGAGTTGCTAAGTTTCCTTAGCCTTTCCATAGAATATCTAGCCCTGGTAAGGTTTTTCGTGTACCATCGAATTAAACCACATAATCCACCGCTTGTGCAAGTCCCCGTCTATTCCTTTGAGTTTTAATCTTGCGATCGTACTACCCAGGCGGTTCTCTTAACGCGTTAGCTTAGCCTCGCAGAGGGTCGATACTCCGCAAAGCGAGAGAACAAAGTTTAGGGCGTGGACTACTGGGGTATCTAATCCCATTCGCTACCCACGCTTTCGTGCCTCAGCGTCAGCAATGTGCCAGTGAGCTGCCTTCGCATTTGGTGTTCCCCATGATATCAACGGATTTCACCCCTACACCATGAGTTCCGCTCACCTCTCACACGCTCCAGTTATGCCGTTTCCTATGCAGTTCTCCGGTTGAGCCGGAGGATTAAACATAAGACTAACATAACCGCCTACGCACTCTTTACGCCCAATAATTCCGGATAACGCTTGGGGCTCACGTATTACCGCTGCTGCTGGCACGTGATTAGCAGCCCCTTATTCATGAGGTACTGTCGCTATTGTCATCCCTCATAAAAGACCTTTACATCCCGAAAGACTTCATCAGTCACGCGGTGTCGCTCCATCAGGCTTTCGCCCATTGTGGAAGATTCTCGACTGCAGCCACCCGTAGGTGTATGGGCCGTGTCGCAGTCCCATCGGTGGAGGTCAGCCTCTCAGCTCTCCTAAACGTCATAGCCTTGGTGGTCTATTACACCGCCAACTAGCTGATATTCCGCAGGCCGTTCCCATAGCGATAAATCTTTCCTCTCGCGAGTGTATCAAGTATTAGTCCATCTTTCGATGGGTTATTCCTGACTACGGGGTACGTTCCTACGTGTTACTACCTCGTCTGCCGGTGACCTCTCATTTGAAGCGCGATCTTATCGATCACGTACCAAATGAGAGGCCCCCTCGACTTGCATGCCTTATCCACACCGCCAGCGTTCATCCTGAGCTAGGATCAAACTCTTACAGAAAAACGAAACGAGACAAAAGAAAGCATACTATTTTGGCTGGTAAGCCGAAATAATCACTGAACATCCAATATGAGTTGCTCACTCATGCTAGTGTTCACAACATCTTCATCACATTGATAAAGGATGCAGTTCAATTCGTTTCTTAGAAACTTGCAATTTCTTTCATAACACACACTATATAGTTTCTTATTCTTTTTTGGTCGGGAACGAGTTCTCATGCTCACCCCTGACAAATAAAAAACGGCTTTTCAAAGACCGATCGTTACCTCCTCCAAATGCTCTGAATACCTACAGAATGTTGATATTTAAGCACTTCTGAAGAACGTATTGCCCATTATACACAAGGGGAAAAGGAGGTCAAGCCCGAGGGAAAGATAGTGTAAACACGCACATAAATACGCGATAAAATCCTAAAGTTTAATTAAAAATCTTAAGCAAACAAAGGCTTTTACCGGAATAATTAGTCACAATTTGTTACCCATACGGTTATCTCTGCGAATTTCGATGCCTAGATAGTCGCAAGTGTGGATAGCATGGGGAAAGCAAAAACCACCTTTCGGTGGTTTTTGCGGTGAATTTTCTGTTCTTCCAAGATGCACTACTTCCTACGATGGTTGCGCATTGCCTTCGCTTCACGCTTTGATTGCCACTCTTCTATTGCAACAAGAAGCGGTGAGGCGATGAATATCGATGAATAGGTTCCTGTGGTAATGCCGATAGCGAGCGTAAGGGCGAAGTTCTTTGTCGTCTCCCCTCCTACGAAGTAGAGCGTAAGGATGACGAGAAGCACAGTGAGTGAGGTATTCACTGAGCGGACGAAAGTCTGCTCGACTGAATGACCCACCGTGACATTGAATTCCTTCCACGTACGAAGCTTAAGATTCTCACGTGTTCGATCGAAGACAACGATAGTGTCATGTACTGAGAAGCCGAGGATGGTGAGAATTGCTGTCACGAACAGCACATCTATCTGTACATCAAGGAAATAATGTCCGAGCATGACGTAGACTCCTGCGGGAATGAGAACATCGTGCAGAAGCGCGACGATGGCGACAAGTCCGTAGACCCACGATGAGATGGGCTGGGAGACGTGTCTGAAGGCGAATGCGATATAGAGAACGATGGCAAACATGACGCAGAGTATGGCCCAGATGGCATTGGTGCGGAGTTCTTTGCCTATTGTCGGGCCGATAGAGTTAAAGCGGCGCTCGTCAATTTTTACCGCACCATTGTCTGACACGGTGGCAATAAGTTGCTGGCGCTGTGGCTCAGATAGGCTGTCGGTGCGGATAAGGAAGGCGTCTGCGCCAGTTTCCTGTACCTGTGCGTGCCAATTAAGCGGGGCGAGCTTCTGCTTTAGTCCTTCGATATCAGGGCGGCCACTCGGGTATCCTACTTCAAGAATGGATCCTCCCTTGAACTCAATGCCAATATTCCATGGGTAAACAGCCATCGAAAGCAGAGAAAGAAACACGATGACTGCTGAGAAGAGGAAGAAGAAATTTTTGTATTTGATGATAAACATAGTCGGAGAATTACTTGATGCCTGAACCAAAGATAAAGCGGATCACACGACCGCGGCCATGCGTACCGAGGGAGTAGAGGAATGTACGAGTGACGGTGATCGCGGAGAACATCGAGATCATAACACCGAGCCCGAGTGTGAGCGCAAAGCCCTTCACGAGTGAGGTGCCGAACCAGAAGAGGATGACCGCTGAGATCATAGACGAGATGTTTGAGTCACGGATAGAAAGCCATGCGCGTGCGAAACCGTCGTGCATTGCGTCTGAAATATCTTTGCCTTTCTTCAGCTCTTCTTTCATGCGCTCAAAGATGAGAATGTTGGCATCAACCGCCATACCTATCGAGAGAATGAAGCCCGCAATACCAGCTGCCGTAAGGGTGACCGGGATGAGCTTAAATATTGTAAGCATGATAGCGATGTATATAGCCAGGGCGATAGTCGCAATTACTCCAGGTAAGCGGTACCAGAAGATAAGGAAGAGCGCGACAATGATCACCCCAAGGAGACCAGCTTTAACGCCTGAATGTAGGGCTTTTTCGCCAAGTGTCGCTCCGACAGTCTGTGTCGAAAGGAGCTCGATAGGCACAGGAAGTGCGCCTGAGTTGAAGCGCCCGACAAGCTCGCGTGCGCTTGCGACATCGAAGCTTCCGGATATTTCTGCGTTGCCGTCGAGAATTGCTTCGCGGACAACAGGAGTCGAGATAGGTGAACCATCAAGATAGATTGCGACCACCTTGCCAACATTGTCTTTGGTGATAGCGGAAAACATTTCACGGCCCTGGTCATTAAATGAGAGCAATATCTTGGGCTCATTGGTGCGAGAGTCGAACTGTAGTGTCGCCTTCTTGAGGAATGCGCCGGTGAGCTTTGTCGGAATATAATTTGGGTCCTGCTGGAGTAGTGGGTCACTTAAGAAGATCTGCTGCTTCTCTTCTTGCGTAATACCCTCTTTCTTGAGTGCCTCTTGTGCCTTTGTGTATGCAGCCTGAATCGCGGTCTTTTCGGGACCATCAGGGCGTGCAGTCTTAAATTCAAGTAGTGGTGTCTGACCAATAAGGTCAACTGCCTTCTTGATGTCGGTAACACCTGGGAGCTCGACGATAAGTCGCTCGATAGGCTTGCCCGATAGCGCATTTACTTCCTCAGTCTGTACGACAGGCTCAGAAACGCCGAATAAGTTAACGCGGCGCTCAATGACGTCACGAAGTGCGTCCATATTTGCCTTTACATCGCCTTTTGCGATCTTCGAGGTATCCGCTTGGTAGGTTAACTGCGTACCGCCCTGAATATCAAGACCGTACTTAAAAGGAAACTTACCGAATACACTTTGCGGGTGATTCTGACCATTATAAACTCCATAACCTAAGCCTGCTCCTGCCATAAGGAGGATAAGGGCGATAAATCGTTTTCTCCACATAATATGGGGCATTATAGAGCCACTCTATATATATGTAAAGGCTGAGTAAAAAAGGGTAACCCTTTTTTTATTGAACAACATCAGTGAAATAAATCCAATCATCGATGTAGTCATCGAATTCAGTTTTGCTTGAAAAATAGTCAGGGAATTCTTTTTGTGTGAGAATATTTTTTTCTATTCGTTCACGATGTATATAATCCTGATAACTTGAATAAGGATATGACGTAATGAACTTCTTTGCCGCCTCTCGGTCTTTGATATGATGCTTTTTCCATTCCGGTTCGATCAACTTCACCGGATTGAGATGTATATAAGCAAACAGGTACTTAAGGTAGGGATCATCGGTCGCATGTTTGGCGCGAAAAGTGCCTTCGTAGAGTCTCCCCTTGCGTGCATATTTCGCATTAAAATACATTGAGTATGCGGTGGCGAGTTTGAGCATGAATTTACTTATTCCTTTTTCTGATATTTCTCTGGCGAGAATATGAAAATGATTCGGCATAAGGCAATATGCGCCGATTGCCACAAGTGGAGATTTGGGAGTTTGAAAAAGGTCATTGTATGTTCCCCCAAACTGGTAGTGCTCACTCAGATTGATCGACTCGTGTGAATTGCAGACCGAAAGGAGCGAAACAAAACGCTTATGATCGTCATCGTCCATGAATATCACACGCTTTTCAACCCCTCTATTATAGAGATGATAGAATTCACCAACCGCGAAGCTCACCTTTCTTTCCATCAGTGCAGTATAAAAAAGGGTAACCCTTTTTGCAAGAAGGAAGGGTTACCCTTTTTTATTTTTATTGCATTAGAGTAGTGGCGGGGTTATTTACCCATGAGGTAGAGCTGTTTTACCTCGGCGGCTGAGAGTGTGCGGTTATAAGTGCGAATTTCATCTGCCACACCATTCAAATGTGCGAAGTTTGGAGAGTAGCTTGATCTCCCAATTTCCATTTTCTGCCCAGTCGCGTCTATGGCACCAGAGGCGGTGGTCCCCTTCAGTATGCCATCAACGTAGACTCGCACATTTGCTCCATCACTTGTGCCGACAATGTGGTACCACTGACCGATATTTGCCGCGATACCGGAGTCAGCGTATTTCCATAACCCGCCCACGGCAACACCAAACGACAGGTTCGTTCCTACGGAAGTCCAAGAGCCTAAATACCACGTGGTTGAAAGATCGTTCGTTGTACCCTCACTCACTACCACGCCGTTGGTCGGCGAGGCAGCGTACTTGACCCAGGCACTGACTGTGATATTGGAACCGCTCGTCACATTGGGTGTACGCATTGCATGGTCATCTATTCCGTCGAAATTGAAAGCTTGACCCACTTTGCCAATAGCGGGCACCGTACTGGTTGCCATGTTCGTCATGGTGACATTATTTCCATTTCCCGAGCGGTCGAAGGCTTTATTTTGAGACCAGTCGACATCGGGACCGTTGAAAGACCAGTTGCCAACGAGGCCGTCTGTGAGGCGGGAATTTTGCGAGTGATTTACCTTGGCGGCGCCCATGAGATAGAGCTGTTTTGCCTCTCCTGCCGTGAGCTCTCTATTGTAGACACGGACCTCATCGATGGTCGCGTTAGTAAACTCGGTGTCGGGTGTAGGCCACTGGGAAGCATTTCCTATTCGCCAAGGTGAACCACCAAAACTACCGCCACAGGTACCTGCTAAGTTAAAATTATTTGCGGCAGCATTATCCTTTGCGCCGTTCAGATATACATTCCATGTGCCACCGTATGTCCCGGTACCAGAATAGGCAAACGTTCCGACCACATGTACCCATGTGTTAAGCGGAATATCTGTTGCACCCTTTGCACCTACGCCAAGCGCTGAACTGTCACATGCAAAGGTAATACCGTTTTGAGTCCCTGCGCCGCCCGATATAGGAGATATGGCGAACGTCGGTGAAATATCTGCATCAGCATTGCGGGTATTGAATATCACTGCACCCTGCATACTGCCTGCAGTTGCAGTAAATGTTGCTTCTGAGTACGAACGAACTTTTATCCATGCACTCACGGAGACTGATGATGCGCCGATTATTGCACCAACAGGTATCTGAATTTCATTGTTTGTGCCATTAAAGAAGAGCGCCTGTCCGGTAATTCCGAGGACAGGGGTAGTCGACATCGACATATTGACGAGCGTTCCGTCGCTACCGCGTCTGCTTCTGTCGAAAGCCTTATTGCTTCCCCAATCCATATCTGCGCCATTGAATGACCATAGGCCGAGGAGGCCATTCGCGAGGCGGGAATTCTGTGAGGTGTTTATCTTTGCTGCAGTTGTTTTATAGAGTGTCGCAACTTCAGTCGCAGAAAGGCGTCGTTTGTATACGCGGACATCGTCGAGTGTGCCTGAGCCAAAAAGTGAGGATCCTGCTCGGGACATAATGTACCAAGGATCATTGCCAAAATTGTTGTTGTTGTTATTTGTGGACGGTCGAGACGCTGCATTTTGCAGAACTCCGTCAATATACAGATCAGTAACACTCGAAATCCCACCCTTTACAAATATTGCCGCGTAGTGATGCCAATCGCCCGTAGTTGGTCTCGTAAAGCAAGCGGTACTGTTGCCAACATCACCTAGGGTGTTCAGCTGTATTTGTCCGTTGCAAGGAGCACCGCTGTTTGGATCGATAATAAAGCCCGTTGCGGCGAGATTGGTATTAGTTGTTGCTTCAAAAGCCAACCCATCGTCGTTGGCAAAGGTGCTCTTTTTCAGCCAAAACGCGACGGTTATGGCATTTGTAGAGCTAAGGTTGACCGGAGGAGCTGAGGCGTAATCGTTGGTTCCGTCAAAGTTGAGCGCAGCCCCACGCTTGCCTACACCTGTCCAGCCTGAAGTCGTAGTCGGAGGAAGTGAAGTATTGAAAATTGTGGCAGCATTTCGATTTCCAGAAAAATCAGTCGCCACAGTTCCCGTCGCATCATCAAAGCTCCAATACACTGTGAGGCCGAGATTGTTGGCAGGTAAATGCAGTGTGCCTGCGGAAGCACTGCCCGGCACTACGCACAGAAAAATAGCGGCGAGAAATAATCCCAGTGATCTCTTGTGTAGTTTTACTATTGTCCTTGAAAGTTCCATGTTGAAAGTATTTCGCTTACCACTCCTCTGTTTTCACTATAGGTGCTTATTTGATACAGATCATTGTGCGCCACGAACCATGTCTCATAACTTTTGCCACTAAAGTTGGCATTGTTACTCTCGAATTCTATCACTGTGCCGATGTTTTTTATATCTCGGGTGGAAGAGTTAGTTATCTTCATTGTCGGGATGTCCTTTTGAATTCGCGCGACAGTAAGTGCTTCGGGTGTTTCATCCCATGCAGAAATGAGTATTTGTAGCCCATTGTTGTTTGCCTGCTTATCCGCACCTGCTTTCGCCTGCAATAACACTGTAGTCACTGCGCTCCCTGAGGTATCGTTGTCTCTAAATGTTGCAACAGTATAGCCAGTGGGGGGGAGGAATGAGAATGCAAAGTTGGGATTGATGTAACGTGGATCACTATCAGTATTTTTCTTATTTTCCTTAGCAGTACCTGTCTCAAGTGAGGTAGTGGCGACGCGATTCAGGCTTTCAAGAAAAGACTGTGCTTGATCAGCGGGTTTCTTTAGCATAAATCCACCGACAAGAAGTGCGGCAATCAGCCCTATTACAATAAGTACTTTTTTGTGATTCATGTTTTAAACACTTCACTACCCCCTCTTACCCCCCAGTCGGTACCGGGTCAGTTGGTGGAGGGACAAGAGTAGGGTCTGTCGTTGTGGCGGGGGCCGGGGTAGGAGCAGGTGCGGGCGAGGGACTTGTAGGAGCTGGGGAACTCGTTGGCGTAGTCGTAGAGGTGCTCGAAGATGGAGCGGGAGCTGGTGCGGGGTTAGGCGCAGAGCTCGGTGAAAGCGGAGTACCACACTCACCCATCACACTCGTGAGCACCCCAGCAATCATCTTAATACAATATGGCGAGCCATTGGTCTCATCAAAGAGGGTGACGCCTGTGCGATTTGTCGGTGTTCCCACCTTAACACTTCCCTTCACTTCGAGGTTCTCAACTACAAGTGTGCCATTTTCGTCGAGGGACCATTTGCCAGACGCACTTATAAGTGACTTCACGTTGGTGAGTGCGGCACCACTAAAATTAAATGGTCTATCGGCGATGTAGCGAACCTCACTTGCATCGGGTGCGAGCGCGAAGAGTGGCACGAGGGCGCCTGTGGAAGTCGAAGTGAGGTCTATTTGAGCGCCCATAATATGCTTGTTTAAGTCGGTGTAGGTGAGGTTTACGAATGCGAGCACTTCTCCCGTCTGTGCAGTATCAAGGATGGTTGGGTCGCCTGACCAGTCCGTAAGTGCAATGGCTACGGTAACTGACGAAGTTGCATTTGCCTTCATACCCACTCCCGGAATGTTAGAAATTGTAATGCGATCGCCTATAGCGATGGTTCCCCCAGAAAGATTGACCTTCACAGGGACGCGACCAGTGAGTGCGACAGGATATTGATTTGGTACCTCGCCATCGTTACCAAGACCCAAGATAATCGCAGGCTTGGTCGAAACGATACCGATAATGTGTGAGGTGCTTGTCGCAACTGCATGAGTCACGGACTCTCCGCCTGAGGTCATTACTATCTCGCCTTTATCTAAGGTTGAAGATGAGAAATAATTTTCTGCGAGATCGGTCGAGCCTGTCGTGTATGACACCGCACTAACGCGACCTGTCGTGGAAGCGACACAAGTGCCGTCATTGTCGACACAGAGTCCACCGTTGACTATCTGCAGTCCTGCTTTCCAAGTGGCGAGTCCTGGGATACCGATGGTTGTCGTACTGGTGATAGCGACAGTACCTGACGCTGAGAAGGTTGCGTAAGGCGAAGAAGTTCCAACCCCTACATTGCCGTTTGCCAAAATGCGGAAGAGTGAGGAAGTCGCTGAGCCGTTCGCATTGGTCGATGAGGCGACATCGAAAAGCGCGGTCTGGTCGCCGTTAGTATTCATAATAGAAAGCTTGGCCCATGGGGTGGTGGTGCCGAAGACAGTGTTGACCGAGTACGCACCGCGGCCACCGAGGACAAGAGAATTTGAAACTCCAGCCTGAGCGTTGGCACCAATTGTGATGGAATTATTGAGA
>JAYTYM010000005.1:0-5470 GCA_043742365.1 bacterium
ACTGATGACAGTAAAGCACCTGACTCAGAATTTATTCTGCGCGGAAACTGGCATATCGGAGATGGTGCACAACTTACAGGCGACGTTACTGTCGCATCGCTTCCCAATAACATTCCGCTTGATTTGTTTTATGTAAACTCGGGAGTACGAGGCGCACTTCGCCTAGAGGACCTGACGTTCACTGGACCACTTGGAAGTAGCGGCAGTGACGACCTCGGTGTCTCATGCAAAGCTAAAGGAGCAATCGGCGCGAGTGGTGCACGCTTCCGTGCTATAGCCGGACATATGACCATTAAGAACACGAGCATTCATCTTGGAAGCGGTGGAGGTGGCGGTAACGCAGAAACAGCAAGCAACTGTGACAATGCGGAAGCGCTCGGAGGAGACGGAGGACTGGCCGGAAACATTAAGCTCACTGCAGGAGAGACGATAGTCGTCGACGACCTCAATATCATTCAAGGAAAAGGCGGTAGCGGGGGGGACGCTCGTGCAATAGGAAAAAATGGCACAGATGCCTGCCCCGGAACCGATGGAGCGAATGCACGTGCCGTATCCGGAAAAGGAAGCGATAATCGCGCAGCGCTTTCAGTAGCAGGTATGGTAAGTAGTGTCGACAATATTCGTGTCGGACGCGTCGACGGAGGCCACGGCGGGCGTGCATATGCACAAGGTGGAGTTGGTGGTGCTGGCAATGCGTGTGGTTGTAGGGGTGGGAACGGTGGCAGTGCGAGCGCCAAGGCAGGTGACGGGGGTGACACGCTGGTTTCTCTCCCTCACGGTACAGCTGAAGCACATGGTGGTGACGGGGGTGATACCACCGCACGCGCTGGAGCAGGTGGAGCCGGTGGGAACTGTGCCGATACATCAGGAGTAGGGAGTATGCTGCAAGGTGGTGCAGGTGGCTCAGGCGGTAAAGGTGACGCGAGTGCAGGCAAGGGTGGCACGGGTACCACAGCAAGAGGCGATAACGGCAAGACTATGGACAAGAGAGGCGGCATGGGAGGAAATGGCGGCGATGCATGTGTCGCGGGAGTGGGCGGCCAAGGCGGGCTAGGATTCCCGGTTGGCGACAATGGCTATGATGGCAGAGCGCTATGTGTAAGCACAACAACGATGGCAGTCCTACCTGTTACGATTCCCATGATCAAAGCAATACTCTTTCACAACAAATATCTTCCCGTCGACCAGCTCATGGTCTCTGACTTCGCGGGCTGCGGCGAATCATACTGGCATTCTGTTTCAGGACAAGTAACTGCAACCGATGGCTCTGTTGTCATCGACACACTGCTGGCATGTGATTTCGGCAAAGTAAAAGAGACCGCAGTCATCGATACCCTCGCGCAAATGGCGACCGCAACACCGATCATATTTGAGGGCCGCTAATTAAGATAATTTGTATACAAAAAGTCCGCATCAATGATATGCGGACGCTAGAGCACGAACGTTTTCCAGATGAAGATTTGTTCTTTATAGAGCATTTCGTGACCGACATAGAACTCGTAGCCAAGAGCATAGATATCGGCATGCAGCTCGTCGATAGTCTTCGCGTAGATGGTGAGCTCGGCTACATCGTGCTCGTCATTTTTTACAGACAGGCTATACCTGCCATCAAACTCCTCTTCGATGACATACCACATCTCTTTGATGGCCCAACCAGAATCTCTTAGCTTATCGAGACGCTTACGCCTCACACGACGCATGCGCCGGTGACGGTTCACTTTGGGTATCTCGTCATAGCCGATATCCCAGCCTTTGCTGATGCAGTCTCCAAGTACATCCTTGTTGGTACCTCCGAATGCATCGATGACGGTATCGCCTTTCTGATCTTTGATCGAGATGTTTACCGTGTTCGCGAATCTGAGGATCTTATAGTCAAGAACCCTCATGATCCGCCCTTTCGAAATTTCTTTCTTTTGGCGACTCATGGGACCCTCCCTGAAATAACTCTCTTCTTACGATAACACAAAAAACTCACACACAAGTGACGACACCACTATTATACGAGTCAGGCAAAGGTATGCGGCTGAGTTTGACGAGCGAACAAATGTTCGCTTATAATGGCCGCATGGATGAAACATACAAAAAACACATCCGTGAGTTCTATCGAGACAATCGCCGCATGCCCTCGTATGGAGAGATAATGTCGCTTACCGGTTTCGCCTCACGCGCATCGGTCTTTAAATTAGTGAATCGCCTCGCGCAAGTAGGCTTCTTAAGCAAAGACAGCCGAGGTAAGCTCGCCCCTGGAAGCATTTGGGGAGAACTACGCGTGCTAGGGCTTATCGAAGCAGGCTTCCCCTCCCCCGCCGAAGAAGATCGCGGCGAGCATATGAGCCTCGACGAGTACCTCATCCCAAGGCGCGATGCCTCATACATGCTTTCTGTGAAGGGCGACTCAATGCAAGATGCCGGCATCATCGAGGGCGACACGGTCATCGTTGAGCGTGGCGGTGACCCCAAGGTGGGATCAATAGTAATTGCAGAGGTCGATGGAGCATGGACGATGAAGTATTACCGCATGAAAGGCGGCAAGCCCTATCTCGAAGCAGCAAATAAAAAGTATAAGCCGATCTACCCCAAGGGCGAGCTCAAGATCTCGGCCGTTGTACGCGCCGTAATCCGAAAATACTAGAACTCTATTTTTGAGGTCCTGCTCGTTCTTCCTGCGGCAGGCCTGAAAGTAGTATCACACCACGAGAGTACTTCAAATTTTATATCCTTTCAGTCTTAAAATTTTGGTCGCTCATACAACTTCTCAAGCACTGCCTTAGTCCAGAACTTCGCATTACTCTCAAAAATAAAGTTCTAGGCCCTCACTAAGTCACGTAAAACCATTTTAAAAAACTGACTTCGCATTACATCCAATTCTAAAAATTTCTTAGTTCGGTGTTAAATATAATGCAAAAAACTTTTTTAAAAACAGATTTTGAGAAAGCAATACTCCACGTCGATGGTGACGGTTTCTTTGCGGGTTGCGAAATTGCGAAGGACCCATCGCTTCGCGGAAAGTCTGTGGTTGTTGGGCGTGAGCGCGGCATGGTTATTGCCATGAACTACATTGCCAAGGCACAAGGTATCAAGCGCGGCATGACCATCCGTGAAGCACGCGCGCTCGCACCCCAAACCGTGTTCTGTGATGCAGACCACGCAAGCTATGAGCTCTTCAACGGCCGCATGAACAACATCATCGAGCGCTACACTCCCCACATAGACCGCTACTCCGTCGACGAATCTTTCGCCGACATCACCGGACTCCCGCTTTCATTCAAGATGACGTATGCAGAAATTGCGACCGACCTCAAGGAGACCCTAAAGCGCGAACTCGGCATGACCTTCTCAGTAGGAGTGGCTCCCACGAAGGTCCTCGCGAAGATCGCTTCGAATTTTAAAAAGCCCGATGGCCTCACCGTGATACCGGCGAGCGAAATCACAAAATTCCTCGAGACATTCCCGATAGAAAAAGTATGGGGCATCGGCAGGCAGACAGCCGCACACATGAGCACGCTGGGTATTTCTACTGCACTTCAATTCGCCCTGCGCTCGGAGAGGTTCGTGACCGACACATTCTCAAAGCCGCAGCATGAGCTCTGGCTTGAACTGCGTGGAGAAAGTGCGCTCCCTTTAAACACCGGCAAGCCCGCCCCTTATAAGTCGCTCATGCGCACGCGTACCTTCTCGCCACCGACACACAAAAAAGACTTTGTGCTTGCGGAACTTTCGCGCCACATCGAGGTGGTCTGTGCGCGTGCGCGCGAGCATCACTTAAGCGGTCGCGTCATTAGTTTTTTTCTCAAAACACAGGAGTTCAAATATCACGGATTTTCTGTAAAACTCTCACGTCACACCAATATCCCCCACGAACTGCTTGCCGTCCTAAGCGACCGCATCGAAGACCTCTACCAAGAAGACACCCTTTATCGCGCTGCAGGCGTGACCTTAAGCGAACTCAGCGACGCAAGTGCGACCCAGCTTGATCTCTTTGACACCACCCTTCGCATAGAAGGGCTCGAGCGCATCTACGAACACGTCGATGAGCTCAATACCCGCTTTGGCAAAACCGTCGTGCACCTCGCAGGCAGTACACACCTTTTAGACCAAACTCATGCGGGGCGACCAAAAAAGGGCTCGGGAAAGAAGGGTGGCGACATCGCGCGCCTCGGCATTCCCCTGGTTGGCGATATTTAGAATAATGCCGAGTTAAAAAAGGCCCCTTTTACGTTTTTAGTGGACAGAATATATAATAGCGGTTATTTTTTACTGTAGATTTTAATATGGATTTAAATTTCATGTTGAGTACTTATCCAGATCCAACAAAAGACCTGCCACAGTTTTCGTACGATATATCGTAAGATTTATCATGCATGGAATATTCGGATTTCATACGATATATCGTATGGTTTATCATGCATAGCATTTTTTTTTATTTCATACGATATATCGTATGAAAAGGATAATAGGATAGAAAGTTAAAATCTAAAAAAATGATAGTGCAGATTTGAAGATGCCATTTTAATTAAAGCGACGAGCTCAAAAATTGAGCATAACTTTTACAAAGACATCAGAGTAGCACCTCTTCGGTTTGGGGAACGACATCGGTAATTTCGACACGGAAAGGAGTGCGCCCGAGAAATGCTCCGTCTCCGGTCTCAACCGACACCCGCCACTTTCCGGACTCAAGATTATTTATTTCTGAATAGCCGCGATAACCTTCTTCTCGTCCGCCTTGAATAGGAAAAGAAACCACACCCCTTTCATCCCAAGCACCGGTACGTGAGTTGTAGTATTCCCATATATGTATTATGTCTGTATCAAGTTTTGTGGGTGCAAAAATAACGCTAAAGAAAATAAGCGGGGCATTTGGCGCGACATGAACGACGAGCGGTCTCCAAAAAACCTGAGATGACCTAAATTCACGAAGTGCTTGATATCCTCCATCTATATGTACGATATTGTACGCGACAACAGTGCTTCGCAGTGACAAAGGAATAGGAGGTATGAAATGCAAAAAATAAAAACCGTTGATCAAGGAAAATATGCCGATGATCAATCCTCCTATGATGAATTTATCTTTGGTTATCGGGACAACAACAAAAAGTACAGAAACGAAAGCGAACATTATCAAAAGTGCGATAAGTCCGCTCGCAACAAAAACGACCCAACCAATAGCTCCGACAAAAACTGGAAGTGCAAAACTCACACCCATAAAAAGTACGAAAAAAAACACCGAAAGCTGAAACCACAAACGGGCGTAGCGCTCACGCGTGAGTTCATTCCCGATGAGCATAGTGAAAAGAAGTAGCATAAACGGCCAACTTCCTAAGATCGAGGCACTGCGTGAGTAATAGACAAAGATCGCGGAAATGAGGCCACCAAACACAAATTGAACTACTGCAGGAAAAATTACTGACCTTTTAAGTATCCACGTATGATTTACTCGCTTCGCTTCGACGAGCTGAAGCAGGACAATTAA
>JAYTYM010000006.1:0-9158 GCA_043742365.1 bacterium
TCCGTCTTGGAGCTTTTCGCGCTCCACAATGCTGAAATGCTTATAGTTCATAACACTTACTATATTATAGGAGTGTTGCACTTACTTGTTGAACCTAGATAGGTCTGGATGGAACGAACAGAATCACCTGATATTGAGCCTTATTTAGTAGGTGAGCGCTCTGGGAATAAAAAAACCCCCATCAGGTAGGGGTTTCATTGCCTGATACAGGCTTCTTTTTTGGCATCAACTGAGGAGGAATCTGCGCCGAAGTTGAGCGCGCAACAGAATCAGCGAGACCCCAACTGACTGCTTCTTGAGCATTCAAGGTCCAGTCATAACGTAGGCGTTCACGGAATTGCTCGACCGTTAGATCTGGTCGCTTTTCGTGCATACGCTTGAGGAACACACGCTCCATTTCTTCGTTATATTCTTTGACATCTTGGATCTGTCGCACAAGGTCATCGACGTGGCGCCCCGAAAGTGTGTGCTCGGGGTAATGCACCATGACTCGCGCATGCCGCGTGAGAATACGCGTACGCGCAGCTTGCATCAAGATGATGCCTGAACTCATGACTGCACCACTGCCTTCGATGGTGATGGGGCAAGTCGAACGTTTGATCCTATCGTAGATGTTCATGGCGTGCGTATACTCGCCGCCGAAGCTTGTCATATAGACGGTAATGTCCCCAGTCTTGTCGAAGTATTCGAGAATGCGAAGCGCACTCTCGAACTTGTGCACCATAGCGGCATCAACGCCACTTTCGTTGCCCTCAACGTCCGTGATAACGCTACCAACGTAGATGATCCGCTGCGGGATGAGCACCCGACTCTCAGTCCAGTATGAGAGCATGTCGCTCTGACTCATGGTCCGACGTTTGCGTCGGTCTCGTTCGGCAGGCGAAAGTACGGCTGCCACCTTTTTCTTTGCTGTCATGACAGCCTCCTTACCTGTGAAGGTACGCGATATCTTTAAATAACTATACGCATGAGCTGTAGTTATGCCAAGAAGAATCATGCGAAAATATTTAAGAACTCAATGTGGATAACATTTAAGAAATTTGTCAAAAAAAGCGTATAATCAAGCAATGGAAACAGAAAAACTCCCCGTCACGCTCGAGGTACTCACTTCACCTGGCTGCACCCACTGTCACGCATTCTTGGAGTTCTGGAAGAAAGAAGGTGGCACATGGCCAAATGTCACAATGAAAGAGGTATCACTACTAACTCCGGAAGGGCAGGCCATGGTAGGGAAATACAGCATCTTCGCTTCACCGGGGATTATCATAAATGAGGAACTATTTTCTACCGGCGGTTTTGATAAAAAGAAATTGATCGAAAAGATCGAAGTACTTTCGCAGTAATAGTTTTGCTATGCATTCACAACCCAAAAATCTTAAGATCATCCTTACTATATTTTCGCTTCTCATTGTCACCATCTCTTTTGTTGCGCTGTCACTTACTTTCGTTGCGGCACCAGCATTTGCTTCGAATATCGCTACTGATGGTATTTGGTGGTATCTTTTCTCTTTCATTAGCGGCCTTATATCAGTCGTGCTGCCGTGCTCGCTCCCGATAATTTTTGTCGTCATCCCGCTCGCTCTCGGGGATAAGAATAAGAAGAACCCAGAACGTGCGCTCGGCATGATATTCGCATTTGCGCTCGGAGTGATGATCATACTTTCTCTCTACGGTGCGGTGGTCGCATACTTCGGAGGATGGGCAATAAGTTTCTTCCAACTAAAAAGTGAGATGGTGCTCAACTGGATGTACTACTTCGCAGGCATCTTTGCATATATTCTCGCGCTTGGAGAGATCGGTTTAGTAAACATTCGCATGCCGGCATATATCGGAAGCGCTCCCAAGTTCATCGAGAAGCGCAAAGGTCACATCAAGATGTTCCTGCTGGGTATTTTTCTCGGCAATATCGGTATCGGATTCCCCAATCCTGCAGTTCCACTCCTCCTGCTTAATGCAGGAGCTTCAGGGAGTGCTGTATATGGCGCACTACTGTTTCTCGTACACGGCGCAGGAAGGGTTGCTCCACTCATCGTTATGACCATGCTCGCAACGCTCGGCTGGAATGGCTTGCGTCACGTGGTGCGCGAAAAGGAGAGTATCGAGCGCGCAAGTGGATGGATCATGCTTTTCGCTTCAGCATTCGTGCTGACGCTCGGACTCTTCACGCATGCATGGCTTTCTTCTGGCGCACATACATTGTTCACGCAACTGATCGGCATAAAAAGTATTAAAGCGCTTCCAACCATGACAGGAATACTCGGTCAGCCTCTCTCGTACGGCAATTGGGTGCTCGTATTTCTGTGGCTCGCTCCACTGTGGTGGTATTTTTCTCGCGAACGCGCACGAGTGAATGGTGCCGCCTTACTTGAAATGCATAAGCTCGAGCAACGTATCGATCGCATGGAAGTTGAACGCAGGGGTCTCGCTCTCACTCTCCATATCACTGATGGGGCACAAGCGGGGCGCACACGCGATCTGATGCATCACATAGATGTTCTTGAGAAAGAGCGTCGTATACTCGAAGGGGGAATACGGTACGGAGTGCACAAGGGGCTTATGGGCGAGAAGTATACAGAACTCGAAAGGGCGGCACTTGTCTTAAGGCGAAATTGGTACCTTACCGTCACTGTGCTTATAGTAGTCGTTTTTATCGTAAGCATATAAGTACATGAAAAAATATCTGGTGATGAGTGTCGTGTTGCTTTTGCTCATTGCTTTGGGTGTAGTTTATCGTACTTCTCTTTTACAAGTGACCCACCGTTTAAGTCGTGGACAAAACAAGAGTATTATTATTCGTATTCCACTACACTCATGGAGCTTCGAGCCTGATCATATTGACGCGGTGGTGGGGGACACGCTCTCGATCACTGTTATCAACGAAGATGATATTGCACATGGTTTTGCAATTGAGGAATATCGTGTACGTCAAAGCGTCCCAGCGTTTGCAACAACAACCCTCCCACTTTTTACTGTGAGTCATGAAGGCAAGTTTCAGTTCTACTGTTCAGAGATCTGTGGCGACGGAAAAGCCGAAAGTGGCACCCATAAAGGCGACAATCGCGGTCATTTTGATATGGCAGGGCAACTTTCGGTTGTTAACAAATAGAGGGTTATTCCTCTTTGCGCATCTGCATGGCTCCGTGAGACTCGATGATGCGCGAAGCCTCGTCGATATTACCTTCCTCTATGGCGAGCGTGAGTGCGGTGCTTGCTTCTGGGTCGACACGCTCCATGAAATTGTTCAGCTCATCACGAAATTGACCATAATGCACTTCCAATTCCTCGAACGCCTCCGTGAGCGCAGTGTACGTATCTGGATCGGCACCTTCGATATAAGTTCTCATGTCTTCGGATGAGGCAAATTGATCAGGGTCGAGTCCAAGTGACTCTATCGCACGTAGCGGGCCTTTGGCCACTCTATCCCATATCTGTCTTATCTGATTATCCTCTGAGAGTGTGCCCACAAAAAGCCGAAAAAAGGGAGCGTTGGTCACAATGAACATGAATTTTTTCCACTCACGGTCCTCAAGCCCGTCACTTTCCCTTGCGTGGTGTGGGTCGTTTGCTGCAGCACGCTCTTCTTGCTCAAACTTATCGTCTAAGAGTTCTGCTTGTACTGGAAGAATTTCATTATTTGCGGGGGGCATACGTTTCGCGGTGAATGAATAAAGCTTGGTCTACTTCTGTCTATAAGCGTTCGAATTTTCCGCTGGCCATTAGGGTCTCGAAAAATTCCTTATCCTTAGGGTGTGTGAGTAGTGCAATGACTTCACCTATGGCTACCCAGCGCGCCTCAGGATTATCAGGATCTTCCGGCTTAAGATTCTTTGCTGTGGTTTTGAAAAGATAAAGCGTTATCGAGCGCATCTCAGGTGGGTCAGTCGGTGTGAGGGGTATGCGTGCTCGTTCGTAAGTTCCTATCTTTGAAATAAGCTTAAGCTTATCCATAGGTATACCGGTCTCTTCTTTTATCTCACGTATTGCAGCACCCAAATGGCTTTCGCCCTCCTCGACGTGACCCTTCGGGAGCGACCATGTTGCATTTGGTTGACTGACAACGACGACGCCCAATGCCGGATTCCACACCACTCCACCTGCGACTTGTATCATGAATCCAGTATATAGTATTTTTCATGAGTTTCCAGTACGGCCTTTAAAATATGGATGTTTTCGAGTTATACACTCCACTCATTCGGGGTACTTGCATTATTTTTTTGGGGTGATATTATAAATGAGTTCTCTTGTTCTTTCCTTCATTCCCTCGGGAATAAAAATAGACCGCCCTCACTTTTGTGATGGCGGTTATTTGTTTATTCATACATACATAAATAGCGAATTTCATTGTTATGGGGACCCCAGCTTCTCAGTCAACATATAGGAATATGCCTTCTTCGAAGCTTTCCCCATGCCTCGAACTTCATCTATTTCTGTTATGTCTTTAACTATTTTATGAGGGAAAGGATCGCCTCGAATTCTTTTTTTGTCAGGGGATTTATGGAAAGTCGCGAATGGGTCCACAGCATGAGTCCATTTAGTGCAGAAACTTTTTTAAGCTCATCGCGGGTTATAGTACGAGGAAATTTTTTTACAAATGCAACGTCAACCATGAACCACCTCGGCACATCTTCAGTAGCCTTTGGATCGAAATAGGGGGAAGCAGGATCGAACTGCGTGTGGTCAGGATAAGAAGTGCGCACGATACGAGCCACACCAGCGGGGCCTATCGGGGTGGCATTGGAATGATAGAAAATCACCATATCGCCAACTTGCATGTCATCACGCATAAAATTGCGCGCCTGATATCCGCGCACCCCATCCCAATACCACCTTTTCTTTTTCTTGAGGTCGTCAATTGAAAAAACTTCTGGCTCGGATTTCATAAGCCAGAAGTTTGTGGTTGTTTTCTGATTCGGCATATGTAAAAAGGCGTTAATCAGCTAAATCACGCCGCGAGCTTAGATATTGGGTTCAGTAACGGGTGTATTATCTTGAGCGGGCATGTCTGCGAGCTTTTCACGAATGCGAGCAACAAGTGCCTCAAGTGACCATTCGGATTTGATAAGAAAATCTGTTGAACCAAAGCCAGAAACTGTGGCTATCGTTTGTGCATCGGTAGAGTTTGTAAGCACTATGACATTCACATGTTTTCCCCATGAGTCGGTACTACGAAGTTTTGAGAGCATAGTAATGCCGTCCATGTGGGGCATGAATATATCTAGCAGTATGATCTCAGGATGGCTTTTGAGCGCATGCTCAAGCCCCTGTAGTCCGTCTGCTGCCTCAAGCACATTGAAATGTTCGTCATTCAATTTATCCACGAGCACCTTGCGCAGCGCGAGGTCGTCTTCGACGACGAGTACGGTCTTTTTGTTATCGGTAGCCATATATACTTTTTAAAATATCGAAAATTATTTCTTTGACTTGAATAACTCCTTTGCTTGCTTTACGACATCATCAAGTCCGGTTTCTGCCTTTACCATGTATGCATCGAGGTGGAGTGGCCCCAAGCGCGCTTCTTCTTCTTGGGAATTCTGATTTGTAAGGGCAATGATGAATACTTTGTCTCCCCATGTTCCAAGCTGTCGAATCTTCAGGGCCATTTCGAGTCCATCTACAGGGAACATAACGATATCAGTGATGACCATGTGGGGCTTCTGTGCTTCGGCTATCTTGTAGCCCTCCTCGCCGCCAGATGCTTCAAGTACTTCGTACTTTTCGTCTCTTAGTTTTTCTGCGAGCACCCTTCTTAGTGGCTCACTGTCTTCAACGACAAGTATTTTATATTCAGTCATCAGTTAGATTATAGCACGAGTTATTTTTTGGTATACAGCAAGCTTCTTGACATTATATCGATTCATTGTTGTTTTGTGCTTGATTGATGCTCCTCTACAGCTAGGGAGGTTTAGAAAAGCATTCTTATTTCATTTCTCTGTGAAATCCTCTATAATTGGCCTAGTTTAAACAAAATTAAAGAGACAGTTATTACTTACGAACTATTGTTTTCATCATGAACGACAAAAATATCATTGCAGGGGTGCTTGTGCTTATGATAGCTATCGGAGCCATACTTTACGCCATTAGTGGCAATACAGTAGCTCCAACGGGCGCAAGCAGTAAGCTTACACAAGAAGCTTCTTCGACAGTACCCGCCTCAGGGCCAAATCTTGCACTCGCACAATGCTTGAAGGACAAAGGCGTCGTCTTCTATGGTGCGTTCTGGTGTCCTCACTGCAAACAGCAGAAAGAGCTCTTTGCTGATGCAGTTCCCGCACTTCCATACGTCGAATGTTCGACTCCTGATGGCAATGATCAGACACAGATATGTAAAGACAAAGGCATTCACAGCTACCCAACTTGGAAGTTCCCGGCAGGCGGTGAGTTGACCGGAGTACAGCAGCTCGCAACTCTAGCAGCATCATCAAGCTGTTCCCAGGCTCTATCGGGGCATACTAGTACTCAATCTGACCCTGTTTTAAAAGTGTCAGCATCTAGTTCTGTTTCAGGCCCAGGACAACATTACGATGGGTTTAATGGGGTACCAGGAGCACCGGGAAGATAATTATTTGCAATGGATTTAGGAATTATATTCACCAAAGCGCTCGCATTCGTCACGCTCATCGGAAACATTTTTGCCTTTGGGATAATTCTCGCGCACGGAATATTTAAGCCGCAATTTAGAAAATTAATGCTTTACTTAAGCGATCAAGCATTGCCCATAGGCTTCTTTCTGTCCGCGTCTGCAACTCTTGGAAGTATCTTCTATGCGGCGGTCGTTGGTTACCCTGCGTGCATACTGTGCTGGACCCAGCGCATATTCGTGTATCCGATGATGTTTTTGTTTGCACTCGCATGGTGGAAGCGTGATCGCTCGATAATCCCTTACGCCTTGATGCTTTCACTTGTGGGTGGTGCGGTAGCGCTCTATCAGTGGGTGAAAGACATGCTCGCACTTTATACGCATTTCTCTCTCGCATGCCCCGTTGTCCCAGGAGTGCCTTCATGTGACCGTATCTACGTACTTGAGTTCGGGTACATCACCATACCAATGTTTGCACTCAATATTTTTATCCTGATCGCGATGGTCATGTATGCCTCGCTCCGCCTTAATAAAACCCAAAATGACCGATAAGATACAAATTGTAATAGTTGGAGGGGCGACCAAAATTTTAACGACTGCAAGGAGTATAAAATTGGAAGTACTCATACTGACGAGGACAGCTTAAACATTATGGTTATTTATGAATGAAATAAAAAATAAAATTGAAATAGTAGTAGTTGGTGGTGGCTTTGGTGGCATCCGTGCCGCTCTCGAACTCGTCAAGCGACACCTTGCGAATGTGCACATCACCCTTATCTCGGATAAAGAGACTTTCGAATATTATCCCGCACTTTACCGATACGTAACCGGCAGTTCACAAATGGAAGTCAGTATCCCGCTTTCAGAGATATTTGCAGGGCGCCAGGTTGAGGTAATGCACCAAAAGGTCTTGCGGCTCGATCCGTCTATTCAAGATGTTATCTTAGAAAACGGTAAGTATATTCATTATGATCATCTTGTGCTTGCGGTCGGAAGTGAGACGACCTACTTCGGTATCGCAGGACTTAAAGAAAATTCCTTCGGGATAAAGTCGGCGGCTGAGGCGCTTCGACTAAAAGAGCAGATCACCAAGACACTAACTGCGTGTAAGGGAAACAGCGCGAATAAAGCAGATCAGATGCGCGATGCAAACTTTGTCATTATCGGGGCGGGTCCTACGGGTGTTGAATTAGCGGGAAATTTGATCTCTTATGCACACAAGGTTGCGCATGAGATCAATCTTGATCCGACACTTATTTCGGTAAGCCTAATCGAGGGAGCCCCAAAGATATTGCCATCAATGCCCGCCGAGTTCACCGACCCTATAGAGCAACATTTGCGCATGCTCGGAGTAAATCTCTTCTTGAACAGAACTATCGAAAGACAAGAAGTAGCTGATGTATACATGAAAGATATGCAGATGAAGACGCAGACACTGATCTGGACTGCAGGTGCACGAGCCAACTTGCTCTATGAAGCATCAGGCCTCCCAGTCGATAAAAAGGGGAAGGTGGAAGTTGATGAATATCTAAGGTCAAAGAATGACAATAAGGTGTTTGTTATCGGCGACGGAGCGATCACAAAATATTCAGGCTATGCGCAGACTGCATTTTATGATGGGGAATATGTAGCAAAGGTTATTGCTGCAACGTTAAGAGGAACATCAATACCGGCTTATGCACCAGAGGCGCCTATCAATGCGATACCGGTAGGAGAGGGATATGCTGCGGTATATCTGACGTGGTTTGGAATGAATCTGAGAATCTACGGAATAGTCGGTTGGTGGCTGCGCCGCATTGCCGATCTGCGCAGCTTTATGCTCGTGCTCCCGTTACCTAAGGCATTGTTGGTATTTCTCGCTAGTTGATCAATTATTTTTATGGCAACAAAATCTATTATTTGTGGCAGGACAATGTTTGCGGAGGGGATTGTTTCTGAATTTTGGATCCCTAATAAGCCAAGCGGTAAAGCATTCATTATCGTCGATGGCTGCCCGACCGTACCCTCCAAGCACACACTTGGGGAGTTTCTCGCTCGTAAGGGATATTGGGTGTTTCATCCACGCTACCGTGGCTCATGGGAGAGTAAGGGAGAGTTCCTGAAATATTCTCCAGACGAGGATGTGCGCATCGTCGCACTCTCCCTCAATCTTGGATTTATGAATATTTATGACGACATCACATATCTTCTTGATATAAAAGAGATCAACGTCATTGGTGCATCGTTCGGTGGGGCAGCAGCCATTCTTGCTTCGCGCTATCCCGAGATAAATAAAGTGCTCGCATTCGCCCCTGTTACTGATTGGGGATATAACGCAAAACACGGCAAGGGTGAAAATTTTAATGACTTCAAACTACAGATGTGTGAGGGATTTGGAGATGCATATCGCTTTCCTTTAAAGAACCTAGGTAAACTTCGTACAGGCAAATTTTTTAATCCGATCATTCATGTGAAAGAATTCGACGGAGGCAAGATATTCCTCGCGCACGCAAAGGACGATACTGTTATCCCATATCAGCCAACTATCACATTCTCCAAACTCCTCGGCATCAAACCCCTTATCCTCGCAAGGGGAGGGCAT
>JAYTYM010000007.1:0-2966 GCA_043742365.1 bacterium
GAAAATAGCCTCGATACCCACATCATGTGCCTTCGATCTCGCTGTCAAAAGTTCACTAAGATCGGTGATATTCGATATCGTCGATTCAACCAGCTTTACCTTGGAGGAGGACGCAAGTGGACGGAGGGAGGAAAGTGCACTCTTGGTGGTGGGGTAAGTCGGGTCATAGATCACCCATACGCGCTTTAGGTTGGGCATGAGTTCCTGAAGTATCTCAAAGCGCCTTGCGGTAAGTTCAGGAGTTGGAAAACGCACGCCTGTAATGTTGCCGCCAGGATGACTCAAGCTTTCTACAAGGCCATTATCTTCTATCGCACTGAAACCAAATACCACAGGAATATCAGTGCCCCTCGTTGCCTGCTTTGCAGCTAATGCGGCGTATGTCGGAAATGCGAATATGAGATCTTCTTTTTCACTCACAAAACGCGAAAGGGCGACAGAGATCGCTGCCTTATCGTTGTCGTTGTGAACTTCGTCATAAACAACATTCTTACCTTCTATGTAGCCCAATTCAGTCATCTTACTTTTGAATCCGACTGCGGTAGCATCGAACGGTTTGCTCGCGGCGAGAATGCCGACATGATATATCTTTTGTGCGCTACTCGTCTTTAAATTGTCAGACTTTCTAAGAATAAAATACCCTCCTGTCATACTTATGACAATAATGGCGATGATAGCAATGATGATATATCTTTGTCGCATAATAGTTGAAATAATACTTATCAGTGTCCTCGGCGGGGGTAGTAAGGCTAATCTATGGAGAATTTTGCTTGAGTACATGAGACTCCGTATTGTCTTCGATAAGAATAACCATTCCTACTGCATCATTAGGTGCTTCGGGGAGTGTGACGGGAGAAAGCGTCACGTGAAGAGGTTTTTGCCCGAGCATAATTTCTGTTTTTTCTGTGCTTAACTTTTTTTCACTAAGTTCCTTACTAAACTTGCGTACGTCTATCGCAGAAGTCAACGCTTTCTCAATGTCTTCCAATGTTAAGCTCAAAGCAGCATCACCCTTGTTAAGCATTTCATGTGCGCACTTATTGGAAATGACAATATTGTTGTCATTATCAAGCAGGATAAGCCCCACACTGATGCTGTCTACCGTGGCAAGCAAGCGTGCGTATTCCTTCTGTGAATTGCCCGCATGCTCATCTGCTAACTTATCAGTATCCCCCTTCGCACCCACTAAACTTTTGCTATTGTCGCGGTACTCTTTGGAACTCTGCTCAAGCAACCTATCGAGCAGTGCCCTGTCTTCGTCAAAATTATCGTATGTCTCAGAAATAACCTTGAGAAACTCTTCGAGTCCTGCAGGGTGTCTGTAGATGGACCCGAAAACATGCTTGAGTTGTCGTTCTAGAACATGATGCATATTAATCTTCGTAGAGTGCGGTTATGGTCATCGTTTGATTATGCAAGCGACACTGGTTCTCCCCTGCTGCGGTAGGACATAATTCTCCGTATGAATAGAAGCCCGTAATCGCAGTATCAGTGCCCAGAGTCTGAGATACGGCTTCGATCTCTTCCTCTACTCGCTCTTTTAGTACGAGCTTCCTCGCAACACAGCTTACGAGTATTGCAAGCTGTGGCTTGAATGAATCAAGGCTTTTGACGCTCATACTGCTGGCACTCTTGGCGCCGTCGATTAGTCTCTCAAAATTGGCTTTCATAAGGGTGACCTGCAAGCCCTCGGGCATGTCTCCTCCAAAGGTCAAGCTTTGCTCTTCTTCGTTAACTCCAAGTGTGGCGCGCACGACTTCATCTTCATTGTCATCACTACCGAACCGTAAGCGCAGTGGGAAGAGGAGTCCAGTACCGGGCAATCCCGCAGCCTTATCGCCGAGGTAGGTCTTATAAAGCTCTAGTGCTGGCTTTCCATCAAGTTCATATACAACGTTTCCTTTCGATTTGGTGATCGTACGATCTATGCCAAGTGAGTCCCAGCCGCCATATGACCCATATCCAACCTTAAGTGACGCACCATAAAAACCAATGAGGATGATCTTCCCCTCTTTTGCTGCATGATCAAGCCCCAAGACGGTATGCGTGAATTCAGCCCCATCGCCTACCAATCCACCAGTTACGGCGACTCCCTTAGGCAGTTTGTTATTGAGGCCTTTTACGAGAGCTGTACCGTTCACACGTAATCCATCACAAAAAACCATGGCATGCACTAAGCCTTCTTGTGGGATCATTTGAGCGATCGTTTCACCTGAAGCAAGACTGTCGTCAGCACCCACGATATCAATTTCAGCAAACTTGAGTGTTGTCTTCTCAAAATGTATCGCTGTTACAGCGAGTGAGTTGTCGCGCACGCGCCTATCGAGGATCTCTCCTGCTGTAGAGCATTCAACAATGTGCGAGTCGGGATAATACGAATGTATGAGATCGTAGTACCTTTGCTCCTCAACTATTCGCCTCCCGCCAAACACAAGTACCAATTGTGGTGTTGCGTCGAAATTTCCTGGCATGGTGACTTCCCAGCCTTTATCTTGTGTCCATAGGCGTTGTTCAATTTTCATAATGTAATAGTGCGTTGTTTATAAGTAAGTAAAAATGTTTTTTAACGTACGAGTTCGATCGTTTCGTTTAACTCTGCGTTGGGTGCTTGCACGATGATGCGGCCGGCCGCGTTTGTGGTTATTTGATACCCAGTGCTATTCGCATCGCAACCTTGAGGGCAGCCCGGATCAATTGGCATGGCTGTTAGGTAGGTTGAATTATCGGTAATGCTTGTGATCGAAGCAAGGTTTGAACAACTAGGCGCACCCGTATAGCATATTTGCAAGAACGAACCCCCCGTTGGGATCTCAGGTGGCAAAGCTCCTTTATGAGACACTGCGTACTGATATGTTGCATTCATAATAGCATTCACATCGCTCCACCTCTGTGTATTGCGCGCTTGTGCGAACTGTCGTGCAGGGTTGATGGCGATGATGGCTGCGGTCGCTAAGATGGCGAGGATG
>JAYTYM010000008.1:0-5871 GCA_043742365.1 bacterium
TAACCTTGTAGTGCGCCTATGCCGTAACCCGATTCTATCTGCAATACAGAATCAATAGCTTTCACGTGCTGGTCTCTGCGATTTACATCGGTGATCACACGATTAACAAATGGCGTATCGAGCGAAAGTACGATTTGCGGACCCCCGAGTACATAGCGTGGCTTATAAGGTTCATCTGATGATTCAGGGTTCACATAATATTTCACCAGCATCGATCGTTCTGCCATTTCAAAAAGTCTTCGTGTGTCGCGCGTCTCAGGCTCATGCAGCCCACCTCCTTGGAGCCATGCACCAAGCTCGCGCGCATTACTTGCACTAATATCAGAAACATAATCGATATGACGTTTCACCCGCTTCAATTTCTCATCAAGTCCTATTGGTCGAGCATTTTCTTCTGCGGCAAAGTGTGGTGCGCGAGATACTCCCTTGAGATCCTTTTGATTAAGGGTCACGTCGATGGTCGAAACAAGTGGTTCGCGCATGTGTGTTGCCTCGAGTAGCACATCAGCTCCATGTTTGTAGTCGTCATAAAGTGATGCAGGGCGAGCAATAATTCCGTTTCCCAAAATGCTGTCATTCAACCGATCATAAACGAGTGCTTCTCCGACTGGACCTAAGCTTTCACCATTATTATCCTTACTGAACAATTGCGTCAGATTCTCCACCTGCGACATATCGCGGGAATAGCTTGAATAAATTTGACCAAATTCAGGGCCACTTTCGATGCGCTCTCGCTCATAGCGCTCGCGAAGCGCGTCTGGCTGAAATCTATCTGCTTCGTTGTTGGGTATTCGTTCCATATATGTGTTATTGAATGACTATAGCAAATAGTTAGTTGGGAGGAAATGCGAGAGCGTCTTTGAGTGTACCGAATGCAAGCATCGCGCACTTATCGCGCTCATGCGTTATCTCGATTCCGTAGAGGTCGTACATATCCTCAGGCGTGAGCTTCGCCATTTCTTCCTTCGTCATCCCCTTCACTTTGTCTGTGAGCATCGATGCCCCTGACTGCGATATAGCGCAGCCAAATCCCTCGAATGAAATATCTTTCAAGGCGTCGCCTTGCCATTTAAGATAGAGGATGAGGTCATCACCGCACGATGCATTGAAACCTTTTTGCTTCACGTCGGCATCTTCCATAAGCCGCCTGTTGTGGGGATGTTTGTAGTGCTCAAGGATATTTTCTTTGTAAAGCGTGTCCATATTATTTAAATATCTCTTTTGCTTTTTTAACTCCAGTGATAAGTGCCTCGATATCCGCTTTGGTGTTGTAGGCATGAAAGCTCGCGCGTGTGCTCGCCTTGATGACAAGCGCCTCGTGGATGGGCATAGCGCAATGGTGCCCAGCGCGTACTGCTACTTTTGCATCTCCTAATATCTGAGCGATATCGTGCGGATGTGCAAATGTCGCTGCAAAACTTACGATACCAGAATTGGCAAGCGAATCTTCTTCGGCAACTACAGTAACCCCTTCGATATTCCGAAGCGATGAAATGGTCTCGCTCACAAGCTCACTTGTGTGCGCATGAATGTTCTTCACATCAAGTGCACGAAGATATGCGAGAGCAGCATGCATGCCATATACTCCACCGATATCCTTTGTCCCCGCTTCAAATTTGGAGGGAGCAGGCGCCCACGATGCGTCAAACGCTCCGACCGTTTCTATCATGTGACCTCCGAACACACTTGGCTCAAGCTTGTTTATAAGATCGTGCTTTATCCACAGTATTCCAATGCCTGTTGGACCAAACATTTTATGTGCCGAAAAGTAGAGCGCATCTACATGCAGAGTGCGCACATCAACGGGAATATGCCCAAGGCCTGCCGTCGCATCAGTAAGCATGAGGGCCCCAACTCCATGTGCCAAATCTGCTAACTTTGCGATGTCGTTTATGGTGCCTGTCACATTTGAAGCAAGCATTACCGATACTATCTTTGTTTTTGAAGTGATGAGACTTGCCGCAGCATCGTAGTCGAGGCGCACTCCTTTCATCGGAATATATTTCAATACTAGCTTCTTGCGTTTGGCGAGCTCTATGAGCGGCACAAGCCCTGAGTGATGCTCCATCTCTGTCGTGACTATCTCGTCCCCTTCCTTAAGTTCTATCGACTCCTCGATGGATCGGATAAGCATATTGCTCGACTCCGTCGCGCCAGAGGTAAAAATTATTTCATCCGCGAACGCGTTGATGAATGCTCCGACTGCACCGCGTGTATCCTCAAAGCGCTCGGTTGCTCGCACCGCCTCGCCATAAAGCCCGCGGTGCACGTTGGCACGGTCATGTACGTAATACGAATTCATCGCATCAATAACTGACGTCGGTGTAAGCGAAGAAGCTGCCGAGTCGAGATAGTGATAACTCGTATCAGTTAGTTGAGGGAAATCTTTTCTTATTTTGCTTATATCAATAATCATAGTTTTACATAGGGTACCCCTTGGGGAGGGTTAGGTTTTGGTGAGTTTTGCGATACGCTTGGATACGCTTTCCATTATTTCTTCTTTTTTTATTTTACTTAAGAGCGAACCAAAAAAGCCTTCGATAGCAAGCTCTCTAGCTTCATTCTCAGGAATACCGCGCGTCTTTGCATAAAATAGATCGATATCACGGATATGGCTTATCGAAAGCTTGTGCGATGATGCGACTTCTTTGCTCGCAATATCAAGTTGGGGTATGGCATCGATCTCGGCTTTGAGTGAGACGATGAGAAACTTTGCCTCTTGCGCACCATCAACTTTTGCAACTCCCTTTTTCATGTCTACTACTCCGCGATAGACTATCTTCGAATTATCGGAGGCCAAGCCAAGGGCGTATACACGAGAATGTGTATTACTTGCGTGATGAATACTTCCCGCCCAGATATCATAGGAGGCATTACCTGTGCCTATGAGCGTATGAAGAGTTTCTGATTTTGCTTCCTCCCCCAAAAGGAGCGATGTGGTTCTCGAGCGGTAGCGGCAGCTGGTGTCAGGGTCTTCTACCCAGTTCATCTCTGCATGTCCTGCGACAAGTGCATATTGCTCGAGTGCGACAAATCCACATGCGCCTGCGGCTGTCGTATCAATATCCGTCTTTGAGTCGGCTTCAAGGAGTACAAATAACGTGCGATTAAACACGCTCGTGTCTTCACCTCCGTGCAAAACATTTTTCATTGAAAATTGTGCACCGGTCTTAACGACGACAATGACAAGATCTGCAGCTCCGCCCTGCGTAAGACTTGTATCAAGTATGAGGGTTTCTGTATTACTCTCGCCTTTCTCGTCGAGGTTCGGCTGCACATACACCACAAGTCCGGTTCGAAACTGCGCTCTTGCAAGGGCTGCATCGCGAGATGCGGCGGGCGGCAAAAGTTCGCTTTGCAGAAGTCGCTCGAGTATTGGCGCTATCTCATCCTGCCCAAGTGCTTCATTCCAAGTGTAGAGTTCTATGCCCTTCGATGGAGTGACGTGGTAGTCGACTTGGGCCGTATGGTCGAGGTCCTCTCCTGCTTCAAGCGCTGCAATGCCAATTCCGTATTTCTCTGCATGCGGAAAAGCTTGGGATAATTCAAATGAATTTACCCTCCACGACGAAAGCCACTCGGGTTCGCCGAGCTGTTTTGATATTTCCATGATCTTTTCTATATTTGACAAGATTTAAATATACTATTAGAATTTGGCTCAGTTGTAAAGCCATTTTAGAAGGAGTAGAGATGGGAACTGAAAGACACGTATTCTCACGCATTGTTGTCGTGAAGCCCTATCGTAAGAGCGGCAATGGTGCCAAAGGCGGAGGCAGAAAGGGCAATTCAGGCAAGCTTGGCACGATCTATTCTCTTGCAGAGGGCGGTGCACGCACCGAACTTGCGAAAGCCGATGGTGCGACCTTCACCGAACTCTCGCGCAAGCTTCGCGCCACTGGGTACATCCCCCAACACGTCACCCTCAACAAATCCGGCGAAACCCACTTCTAATCGCCCCACCAAAAAACCGCTGAAATTTCAGCGGTTTTAATTTTGTGATTTTTTTGAAGGGCGGCAAAATTAGCGCATCGCGTTAGCCGACCGAACCTTCCATTTCTAGTTCGATCAATTTATTTAATTCCACCGCATATTCCATCGGTAGCGCTTTCACTATAGGATCCATGAATCCTCCAACGATTAATCGCAGCGCTTCGGCTTCGCTATAGCCGCGGCTCTTGAGGTAGAATATTTCTTCTTCCCCTACTTTTCCTACACGTGCTTCGTGGCTGATGGTTACCTTATCTCCCTGATTTTTTATCGAAGGGTAGGTGTTTGAGACCGAGAGCTCGTCGAGAATAAGCGCATCGCAGGTGACAGATGACTGCGCATTGGTGGCCCCAGGGAGCATGCGTACGAAGCCACGGTAGTTCGAAATGCCGCCGCCTTTGGATATCGACTTCGAGCGAATGACTGAGACGGTATCGGGTGCCATGTGAATTGCTTTTGAGCCTGTATCTTGCACTTGGCCAGTGTTGGCCATGACAATGCCAAGCGACTCTGAACGAGCGCCGCGCTCCAAGAGTACTGATGAGGGATAAAGCATGGTCGTGTGCGAGCCCATATTGCCGTTGACCCATTCCACCGTTCCCTCTTCGAACACCAGCGCTTTCTTAGTATTTAAATTATAGGTATTGCGTGACCAGTTCTCGACGCTTATGTACTTTACTCGTGCATTCTTTTTGACCCACAGCTCAACGCAGCCTGCATGAAGCGAGCTTTCAGTGTACTGGGGCGCTGAACATCCCTCTATATATGTGACCTCAGCACCCTCGTCAGCAATAATGAGCGTGTGTTCGAACTGGGCAGAGCGCGCTTTGTTCATGCGAAAGTATGCCTGTAGCGGAAGTGAGACTTTTACCCCTTTGGGGACATAGATGAATGTGCCGCCGCTCCATACTGCAGCGTGGAGCATTGTGAACTTATGGTCTTTGACGGGAACACACTTCGTCATGAAGTGCTCTTTTACAAGCTCAGGATATTTCTCGAGTGCGACATCCATGTTCTCAAAGATGACGCCTTTATCAGAAAGTTGTTTTTGGATACGGTGATAGACGATACCCGAGTCGTATTGTGCCCCTACTCCCCCAAGATAATCCCGCTCTGCCTTAGGAATGCCGAGCTTCTCAAATGTGTCTGTAATTTCTTTTGGTAAGTCCTTCCAATCATCCGTTTCCTTTACTCCTGGGTCTGCGTAGTAAGTAATGTCGACGAGATCAAGCCCCGAGAGATCTGGCCCCCAATTAGGCATGCGTGTCTCTCGCCATAGCGCGAGGCCTTTTAGTCTGAGTTCAAGCATCCACTCAGGCTCTTTTTTGGTAGCAGAAATTTTACGAACCAGCTCCTCGGTTGGTCCGACTTCGTCTATATATGCCACTTTTGTGGCCTCATCTAACACTTTTGTTTCTGCCATAGAAGTCTTGACAGTATACTTATTTATGTTAATTTTGCAATTGTAAACTTTTGACCGTATGCGATTGCGGTATACTTTGTTTTCGATAGTTCTTTTATGGTAACAGAAAGGCAGCGTATGGCACGAGGATTAAGGCAGCCCGACATCATCGGTACTCAGATCGAGTATTTTCTCTATCACGTACTTGATGTACGTTTGAGTTCACGCAATACCGAAGCGCTCATCATGCGCGAGATAAAAGAGCACTTTCTTTTTCAGCAGCTGGTGCAGTCGGCACCTGAAGCAAGCACAGCCCACAATGAACAACTTGCGCACGCACTGCTTTCGGCGCGCAGGAGCAACACGAGCGTGCTCCCACTAATCGACACCTACGCACGAAGGTTTATCTACCCCCACCGCGTCAAGCGTGTTGTCGTGTATGATCTTCCTCCATTATAGACACTAGCCAATGCCCGCGTACA
>JAYTYM010000009.1:0-3448 GCA_043742365.1 bacterium
GCTCGTCAAACATATACATTGACGAAGATCGAGAATGGTACAAGCACTGTGCTTGGCACCGATCTGCCTACGCCACCAGTCAATGTTGGACCCAAGACAACCCCAAACTACCCCGCACTACAGGCGGAAGCCATCAATGCGGTTGATGGGGGAAAGGTGTTCGCTGGTCAAAGTGACGATCCTTTCTTCGTTGACCTTGGTGCACTATTCGACAGCTTAACGATCAGAAACCTTCCAGGAAATATGGGTGGAGGCGTGAATACCACACAGGGATTCAATGTCCACTCGCTCGTGCTTCAGGTTCCTATCAATAAGCTCACCAAAGATAAGATGATGCCGACTTCAGCGACGGACACAGACGCAGTCATTGGTGTGTGGACAACAGCATCTCGCCGCGCGACTACTGTCATCGCTTCCGACGGCACGAGGACTGGTAGTGGAGACTGGGTACAGGTATCACGCTTGGGCGCACCTCTTGTGAACGAAGTCGTAGTGCCTGTAAGTGCGAAGGATTACTTCAACGCTTCGAAGCCAGAAAATGATGCGCAGTTTGCGGGAAAAGTTGCTGATCCTGAGCTCTCAAAGCTATTGAATGCGATATACAACATTCAAATTCCCCCTCAAGGGCCATTTGGATCTTCGACACAGCGTGATGACCTCGAAGCAATATTCTTAACAGGCATCCCAGGGCTCACAAAGCCTGCAAACGTTACACCTTCAGAAATGCTTCGCCTCAATGTTGCAGTTGCACCAACAGCCACACCAAACAACCTCGGCGTAGTTGGAGGCGACACGCAAGGATATCCAAACGGTCGCAGACTTGCAGATGACGTTATAGATATCTCTCTTAAGGCAGTAGCGGGTGCTGCATATCCGTTATTCCATCCTGAATTTGTCCCAGACCCACTTGCAAGCCAACTTGGTGATGGTGTCGATGCGAACGATCTCCCATTCAGGACATCATTCCCATATCTCGCATTGCCACACGGAGGCTTTGAAAGTATGCCACCCTCCGATTCTGGAATCATTGCACAGCTCATGGCTACTATCCATGACCTCGAGGCAAAGATCGCACAATTGATGGGCATGGGCAACAACAATGGTGACGATAACAATTCGGCTACATCGACAGATTGTAATTGCGTCGACGATGGAAATGGTACTACGACGGTAGATAATATGACCGACGAAAATGCTAATACCGACATGAATACAAATGAGAATGATGCTCGGGATAACCACACGAGACTCGATGCAAAGCTTCAAAAACTTATGGATAAAGCAGAGCAAGAGCATGCAATGTTTGCTGGAACAGAGCCATCAGCAGCCGCTCTTAAGAAGCATGAGAAGTTGGATCGCAAGATCGACATGCTTCAAGCAGAACTAGATTACCAACCTCAAGTAAATAACTAGACAAGAAGAAAGCTTAGGTCAAACTGATCCGCTTTGTTCAGGTAAGAAATATTTATATATCCCATCAATAGGACCTACTCACCCTATTGATGGGATGAATAAGTTGATCATATAAAAAAGAACAAAATGAGATTTAAATATAATGATGGAGCACTTTTTTACGTACTGCTTGTTTTTGTGCTTGTATGTAGCGCACTTGCTGCCGTGGTTCTTTCTCATTTTGCGTCAGTAAGAGCTGATTCTAAGATTGTGCTTGATCCCAAGAGCGTCGACGGACAGATACAAAGACTTACACAGTCTATTGCATCAGATCCTAAAAAAGTGAGTTCCTATGTAAGCCTCAGTCAGGCATATTTACAGAAGGTGAGAGAAACCGCAGATGCGTCGTATTATCAAAAGATAAATGACTTAATTGATACGGCAGAGAATATTGACCCGAACGATGCCAATATTCCTCGCATGAGAGCAAGTGTCATGCTCGGCAGACACAAGTTTAAGGAAGCACACACATTTGCCTTGAGGGCCATAAAGCTTGCTCCTGACAGCAATATTAATTACGGTCTTTTGGGAGACTCGCAGATTGAGCTAGGGCAATACAAAGAAGCGACAGTATCATTTCAAAAAATGGTCGATCTCAGGCCAGACTATAGCTCATACATACGCATCGCCTACATTAGAGAATTATATGGAGATACGAAGGGCGCCAAAGATGCACTACAAAGCGCTATTGGATTCGGTAGTAGTTTTAAAGAAAGTATTGCTTTTGCTTACGTAGAGCTGGGCAAGCTCGAAATGAGAGATAACATCCCAACTGCATTAAGGGATTTCAATTATGCACTTGAAATTATGCCGGATTATCCACCAGCACTTGAGGGCTTGGGTAAGATCGCATTCTTTAAAGGAGACAATAAGAATGCAGAAACTTATTTTAAAAAGGCATTCACAAAACTTGCGGTAGTGCAGTACGCTACCGACTTGGGTGACCTTTATATTCAAGAAGCAGATGCTTTAAAAGCAAAACAATATTACGCTCTCGCAGAACTTGCATTCATGACCTCCGTGCAAAGCGGAGTCGATACTGATCTTGAAGAATCTCTATTTTTAAGTGACCATGATGCTGATCTGCCTAAAGCGCTCGCGCAAGCGAGAAGGGCGTATGTCGACCGACCGAGTGTGTATGCTGCGGATTATCTTTCTTGGGCTTTATACAAGAACGGAGAGACAGAGGAAGCAGCTAAATACACAAAGGAAGCACTGCGATTGGGGGAAGTAGATCCGCTTGTATTGTTTCATCAAGGTCTTATCGCCTTGAAAAACAAAGATAAAGTGGCAGGTCAAAGATATCTTTCACTCGCGCTTAAGATCAATCCATATTTTTCAGTGTTACAAAGCAAGATCGCACATTCTTCATTACCTTAAATTTTCAATTCATGAAAAAAAATATCCCACGTGCACTCACTTTCCTTGTGACACTTCTATTTGTCTTTCCGGCTCAGTCATACGCACATGACCTCATCCCACAACAGCTAAAGGTGTATATACAAGAACACCCCAACGCAACCCCAGAACAGATTAAGCAATTTGCAGATGAACAATCGCCTGAGTTCGCACAAAAGTTTCGTGACGGCGCAGAGATCGTACGGATGGCGAGAAATCAAAAGACTACTTTCTTCGATAATATGTTCGATTTTTTTAAGCTTGGTATTAAGCACATTTTGAGTGGACCTGACCACATTCTCTTCGTGCTTTCTTTACTGCTTGTTTTTGCCACTTGGAAAGATATCCTCAAGCTCACCGCAACATTCACTGTCGCACATAGTATTACCCTAATTCTCGCTGGTACTGGTCTACTCACTCTAACCCCGAGAATAGTTGAGCCAATGATAGCGCTTTCTATTGCCTATGTAGCGATTTCAACTGTCTTTTTTAGAGGAACAATGTTCATCGGGGAGAACAGAGGAAAGATCGCCGCTGTATTCTTTTTTGGCCTCTTTCATGGCCTAGGATTTGCAGGATTATTGAAAGAGATACAAGT
>JAYTYM010000010.1:0-20194 GCA_043742365.1 bacterium
TGTTTCTGGACTTTGCCATCTTCACCAAACGTGCCGTGCATTGCGTTCCATGCAATGTCTATATGCTGTGCAATGTTCGCAAGGTCTGTGCGCACGCCATTCATGAACCAATCACCTCGCGGGGTGATGAGAATATCTATTGCAATATATTTATCTGCATTTAAATTGCGTAAGACATTTTCACCTGTCTTTAGTGAGACAAGATATTCACTTGAAGGCCCTCCACGCACCACTCCTACTCGTAATCGCGTCATGTACAAAGTATAACGCACAATACACCGAAACGTCACTGGATTTTTATTATTTCGATATCATGAGCGAAACGATGCAAAATACAAGTGTGGCAATTCCAAGTATAAACGCGAGCACAAATTGCACTGTCGCGAGTGATTTGTTGTGTTCCAAGGGTGTACCACTGATACCTTTTTTAAAAAAGGGTTCTTTGCTTTGATATATCCGCACACATCCATAAAATGCAAGCGCAGAGACGGCGAGATATATAAATGTGAGTATGCCTGTTTGTGTGAAAATATTCATTTTTAAAGTGTAACAATTTGGTGGATTGCGGTAAACTGCTATTTTAACTTTTCGCGTAGTTGCCTGTGATAGGTGACTGCAAAGCGGTGAGACTCGGCGTTGCTGATAATGATGCCGTTCTTGTAGGATTCTGCTATTTCTTTGTTTCCGAGAATTGCCTTAGGTTTATGGCGCGCATCTTTAACTACGCTTACAACATCTATGTTGAGATTAAGGTCTTTGAGTAAACTTTCAGCGCGCCTTTTTTGTGCCGTGCCACCGTCAATAACAAGAAGGTCGGGTTTTGGCCATTCACTGTGACCAAATCGCCTACGCAATACTTCTTCGAGGTGCAGTGTGTCGTTCGCGCGCTCACTGTCTATCCTAATCTTGAATTTCCTATAATCAGATTTTTTGGGCTGCCCATCTTCGACAACCACCATTACACCCACAGTATACTTGCCGCTGATATGGGCCACATCGTACGCTTCAATGCGGTATGCTTTTGCGCGCTTCTTGGATGAGCGCTGTGACGCAGTGCGGATATTTTCATCGATAAGTGAGACATCTTTGATGTGTTTAAGTCCGAAGATCATGCGCTTGTATTCGCCAGCCTGTTCAAACTCCAACAGCTTCGCATGCGCATGCATTGCATTCGTAAGTCTCTTAAGTACTACAGACTTTTTGCCTTCAAAGAATAGCTTAATATTCTGTATCTGATCACCATATTCTGCTTGAGTAATTTCCAGAGAGCAAACTCCAGGGCATAAACCCAGCTGCCTATTAAAACAAGGCCTGCAATTATGCAAATGACGAACTTCTTTGTTTCGGGGCCCCTCCGACTCGGTCACCGTATCAACATACGACTTGCTCGTCGTCTTCCCCGCGCCTCGGATTTCATTCATTTCCAAAATTGCACAAGAGCATGGTTCACACTTGTCTCGAAATGGGAATATTCGACGAATTATTTTTAAGGCCTCAATAAGATTTGTGCCTTGCGGGAAAGGTCCGAACACATATTTATATTTCCCACCCGTATCACCTACACCTGAAAGCATGGTGCGTTCGCGAAGTATGAGCACGCGAGGAAATGCTTCATTGGTAATGACGACGTAATTAAAACTTCGGTTGTCTTTTTCCTTTGTATTATAAAATGGCTGATGATCTTTTATGAGTGCTGCCTCAAGTATAAGCGCTTCAAGCACTGAATCAGTAGTTGTGTACGCAACTGTATACGCGAGCGTGGCCATATCTACGATGTGCTTGCCGCGTGTATGAAGCAAGTCATTCGCAAAATAGCTCCGTACACGGTCACGTAAGGAGGTGGCTTTGCCGATGTACATGATGCCCCCCTTCTTGTCGAGAAAGCGGTAGACACCTGGCTCATCGGGAAATTTAAGCTTTTTTAGCTCTTCAGAAGTCATATCTTTTTCATATTAACTTAAATCATAAACATTGACAACATCATAATAAAGTGATACTATGTAATCCGACCCACTTTTTTGAAGGAGAAACATATGTCAGCAGATGAAGCAGTCCGCGAAGTACTCATAGCGGAGGGGCTCAAACTCCCCGAACGCCTGCGTCAGGCCGAGAATCCGTACATCTGGGCCCTAGCGGTCAAGAAACTACTCAACAAGGGCGTCGTTGGCCTGTACTTGAAGGTCTCGGGCAAGCCGCCGGTACAGGTGGAAGGTCCGCTCGCCATCGAGCAACTCGACCTGATGGTCGCCAACTACTTCCTCGGAGAATGTTTCCCCGTAACAATGGAGAGCTTCTCTCGTTCCTTACTGCAAACGATCTTTCCTCAAGATGACTGGGCCTTGGTCCTTCGTCGCGAAGACTGATCGACAGTACAAAACCCCGAGGCACTTAGGTGCCTCTTTTTTATACACAATTATTCTTTAAGCAAAGCCTGATTTGTGAAATAATATACTTGATGGAAGTCAAAGCAAAGAAAACGAAGACTGAAGCTAAAGCTGCGAACCCGCTCTCATTAAGCACACTTGTGGGCATGACAGAAAGTAAGCTATTTGGCTTTAAGTGTGAAGTGCGCGACGGAACGCTTGCGGAGCGTGAGGTTGAGAGGCGTATTCATACATTTTTTGCTGTTCTTGCTGACGAACACATTCTCATTTTCGATACAACTTCAGCAGGAACTAGCAAAACTTTATCGGAACTTTTGTCAGATATTTTAACTTATCTTTCCCCCATCTACAGAGAAGCAGATAAAGAACTTTCCACAACAAATATACTTACTGATCTCTTTGATTTCTTTAAGATTCACAACTTAGGCCTAACTCAGAGCAAAGAAGTGAAAGGACCCTAATTTTTATGCTTCGCTTTTGCGAGCATTTTCTTGAGATACTTTCCAGTGAAACTTTTGGCATTTCCTGCTAGCTCTTCGGGAGTTCCCTTTCCGACAAGCTGACCGCCGCCTGAGCCACCCTCTGGGCCAATATCGATAAGGTAATCACATGACTTTATTACATCAAGGTTGTGTTCGATCATAAGGACACTATTACCTCGCTCAACAAGCATCTGTAGAATATCGATAAGCTTGCGGACATCAGCGTAGTGTAGTCCTATGGTTGGCTCATCGAGGAGGTATATAGTGCGCTGTTGAAACGGACGATAAAGTTCTGAGGCAATCTTCACGCGCTGTGCTTCTCCCCCAGAAAGTGTTGTTGCTGACTGACCGAGCTCAAGATAGCCGAGTCCCACGTCGTGGAGGGTGCGTAAACGATCTTCGATGGCGGGAATATCCTTAAAGAATTCTACTGCTTCTTCAACGGTCATTTTGAGGATGTCGTAGATGCTCTTTTTCTTGAACTTCACTTCGAGTGTCTCCTTCTGGAAACGCTTTCCTTGGCAAACATCACACAGCACATACACTGTTGGGAGAAAATGCATCTCAACTGCGATCATGCCGTTGCCTTCGCAAGCTTCGCAGCGGCCGCCTTTTACATTGAATGAAAAACGAGAGGCTTTCCAGCCGCGTACGCGCGCTTCTTCTGTCTCAGCGAAGAGGTCACGGATAAATGTCCATGAGCCTGTATACGTTGCGGGGTTTGAGCGCGGAGTGCGGCCTATAGGCGACTGGTCGATGAGTATCGTGCGGTGCAGATATTCTGTGCCGGTAAAGCTCGAGCAGTTGAAGACCTTTGCAGTACGGTATTTTCTGTCGAATCGCGCCTGAAGATTCTTATGTACCATCTCGTACATAAGCGTAGACTTGCCGGAGCCAGACACACCCGTGATGCCGACCATACGACCGAGAGGAATATCTATATTGAGGTTATTGATATTAAATGCCTTGCCTCCGCGGATAGCAATCGTCCCCTTATCTTTATCTCGCCTTTTAGCAGGAACGGGTATCTCTACGTCACCACGCAAATAATCAAGGGTGAGAGATTTTTTCTTTTTATCCAGTATTAGGTCGTCGAGATAGCCCGCAACAACAACCTCGCCCCCATGCACTCCAGCACCTGGGCCGATATCGATAAGATAGTCTGAAGCAAAGATGGTGTCTTCGTCGTGCTCAACGATGATGATGGTGTTGCCGATATCACAAAGGTCACGAAGCGTCTTGATGAGTCGGTCATTGTCCTTCTGATGCAAGCCGATAGTTGGCTCATCAAGCACATACAACGCCCCAACCAAACGTGACCCAAGCTGTGAAGCAAGACGTATGCGCTGTGCTTCCCCACCTGAGAGCGTGTTTGCGCGTCTGCCGAGGGTGAGATAGCCGATACCCACATCGAGCATGAAGCGTAGGCGCGACTCAATTTCCTTTATCACCACCGAGGATATCTGCCGCTCCATCGGTGAGAGCGAGAGGGTTTTAAAGAATTCGCTCGCAGCCTCGATAGACATATTGGTCACGTCCAAGATGTTCTTTCCACGCGGGTAAAGTACCCGGTCTTTGGGCTTCAGTAGTTTATTCGCCTCTAACGCATCTGCGTCGCCTATCGTTACATGTAGGGCTTCTTCGCGTAGTCGCGCACCTTTACATGTCTCACACGCCTCGTCGCCAAAGAAATGCTTCGTGCCAAGACCATTGCAGGTAGGACATGCACCGTATGGTGAGTTGAACGAGAACAGGCGTGGCTCAACTTCGGGATATGAAAATCCATCATCTGGGCAAGCAAACTTTGCCGACATAAGCGTGTCTTCCCCGAACGTTTCTGCTCCCTTCTTCGCAGTAGGATCGCCGATGACAAGGCGAATAAGGCCCTCTGTCTCACCCAATCCACGCTCCACTGCTTCTGCGAGGCGCTCTCGTACGTTCTTTTCGTTATCTCGGAATTCTGAAATGAAAAACTCGTCGACGAGTATGTCGATGTCGTGTTTCTTTGTTTTTGTCAGCTCAATACGATCACGGAGATTCTGAACTTTTCCATCGATACGGACTTTTGTGTAACCCTTTGAAAGGTAGTCATAAAGCAACTGATAGTACTCGCCTTTTCTGCCACGCACTACAGGAGCATAAATACCGACTTTGAGTGTCGAGTACGTGACGCCCATGACCGTGGAGTTCATTTCAGCCTTAGAGTTCTCTTTCGATATCTCAGCCACGCGCTCAATCACAAAATTCATTATCTCTTCGTTGGTTAGACGCTTGATAGGTTTTCCACAGACAAGACAGTGCGGAACTCCGATGCGTGCATAAAGCACGCGAAGGTAGTCATAAATCTCAGTGATGGTCGCAACTGTCGAGCGAGGGTTCGACGAATGTGACTTTTGGTCTATGGAAATAGCAGGAGAAAGACCGACGATCTCATCGACGTCGGGCTTCTGCATTTGGTGCAAAAATTGGCGTGCATACGCAGAAAGGGACTCAACGTAACGTCGTTGACCTTCTGCAAAAATTGTATCGAAGGCCAGTGAGGATTTACCTGAACCGGAAAGGCCGGTGATGGCTACCATTTTATTGCGAGGCATCTCAACGGTGATGTTCTTGAGATTGTGGGTGCGTGCTCCGCGGACGATTATCGTTTCTTGTTCTTTTGATTTGCGCTCTGATTCTTTCATGTGATTGGATTTATTTGCAATAATTCAGCTTTTTCTGAATGGCATCTGTAAGTTCCTTTGCCAACTTGGCTCTAGTGAGCAAGCGCAATACTAACATAATTTTGTCAAAATTCAAAATGCAGATAAATACCCGCCATGAAGGCGGGCAGACAACACATCAAAGTGTGAACCACGGTACAGGTTCGGTGGGTAAAGTTCGAATGCACGAACGAAATACTGAATTAACTGCCTCCTTACAATCGTCGAGCTCAGCTATTTCGTCTGTCGGTTGCGGCATGCTCTCTATGGCTCGAAACGTGAGCATTGTATCTCTTAAGCGATACGCCATGACACGAACACGTTCCTCGTGATCAGAAAAAGCTTCTGTCTCTCTGGCGCCATAAACAGATACAACGCTCGCACGAATCTCCTTAATGCTTACATTTGCAAGTGCGCGAGAGAGATCATCGGAGCATCCCATTATCTCGCGATGAAATCTTGTATCGCACATATAGTTGATCACAACGTCTGTACTGTCAGAAATACAGTCTTCAAGAGGACGCATATTCATATGGATTCCTTAGAACAGCCAAAAATATTATAACATGGCTCATGCAAACGAAAGTCAGCAAAGAAGTAGGGCTTCTTAAGCTATCGTTTTTGGAACGCGAGGTGTAGCGATGATACGCTTTACTTCGGTGACAACCTCATCAAGTGTGAAGTTCGCCTTGATCATAAACTCGTCGGCTCCCGCCTTAAGTGCACGTTCAATATCTTCGCGCTGTCCAAAGTTAGAAAGCATTGCAACGTGGGTAGCATCGAGAGCGTGGTTGCTGCGAATACGTTTGAGTACTTCGAAGCCATCGATACCTGGCAACAGAATGTCGAGAAGGATGATGTTTGGAAGCTCTTTTTCTGCGATGCCTATTCCCTGCTCACCATCAACAGCGACGAGCACTTGTAAGTGTTCTTTGCTCAACTTTTGTGCCGCAAGGTCCCGAAGGAATTTGTCGTCTTCGACAATAAGAAGTTTGGTCATCGCGAGCTCTGCTCCTGACTCAGGAGCTGTAGCGGGCTTTCGCATATCCCCCAGATGTTTTTTTATTTTTTCGACAACCTGAGCTGCATCAAAAGAGGTTTTGACGTAATAATCCTTAATTCCTAAGCGTAAGCCACGACTTATTTCAACCAGGTCGCCCTGCGCAGAGCCAATGACTACGGGGATGGATGATAGTTGCGCATCACCTTTCAGTGCCTCGACGACGCTAAAGCCGTCGAATTCTGGCATACTTACATCAATAACTACAAGATCCGGGTGCGAGCGGGATGCGAGTGACATGAATGAGGCGAGGTCTGAGGCTGTTTCGCTTTCGTACTCGGCAAGCGAAAGCTGCGCAATGAGCTGCTTCTGGATAAGCGCATCATTTTCAAGTATTAGTATTTTTTTAGAGTATATTCCGCTCATATCTTGAGAGACTAGTAGTATAGCATGCTAGAAAACTAAGGGGAAAAGGGCAACAGTACGTGAAAAGTGGTACCTTCATTGAGTACGCTGTCGAACCAAATCTTTCCTGCGTGCCTAATAATGACACTTTGAGCGATAAACAAGCCGAGCCCTGAGCCATTGGTTTCAGAGTGTACCGCATTATCAGCACGGAAAAATCGTGAGAATATTTTATCCTTTTCTGAATCAGGGATACCGATACCGTTATCCTTTACCCAAAAATGAAGTTCTTCTCCCTGCTTTGCCACGCCGACCGAGATGAGGCCGCTTTGCTTCGTGTATTTGATCGCATTATCAATTAGATTCTGCAAAACATCGTGCATCTTATCTGGATCGATCTTTATCTTGGGTAATTGCACCTCAGGGATACTTAGCTCAATGCGAATATTCTTTTCTGTCGCGAGTGGAAGCAGACTACTTATCATATCCTGCACGAGTTCTTCGAACTGCACGGGAACGAAGCTATACTTTATCTTCCCTGACTCAAGTCTGTCGACCGCAAGCATGTCGTTGATAAGACCTATCATGCGCTCATTGGATTCAAAACCTTTTGAAAGCAGTTCACGCTGTGCAGCTGACACTGGGCCAGCATCTTCGTCGAGCAATATTTTGAGTGTCCACTTGATAGCAGAAAGTGGTGTTCGCAGCTGATGTGCAACTATAGAGATGATCTCGGACTTCATTTTGTCGAGCTGGGTAAGTTTTTGATTTGCCCCAGAAAGATCGAGGTCGCGGCGGACGAGCAGTTTTGCGCTCTGATCAAATTCTTGGGTCAACACTTCAAGGCGCTTAACGTGACCCTCTTCTTTTGTTATTTGCTCAAGCAGTAGTACGTCACGTGCATTGATCAGTCGAGAAATATATCCACCAAAAAATCCTATGAGTAGATAGACCATGAAAATGATCCCTGACTTAATGAGCGCGAGTGAAATTGCTGAGGTGAGTACTACCTTAGAATTGGGAATGAAAAAAGCACTTAATACTCCCTCATGCACTAAAGTCGAAAGCAGGACAAGAAGTCCAGAAGCAATAGCAACGGTTATGGCGCCACGAAAGCCAAATAAGATCATAGAGACAATGATGGGTACAAAGAAAAATGAGTTTGCCGTACTCTCGACTCCCCCTCCCGTGAACAACATAATGATAAAAAAGAAGGCAAGATCTATGGCTATTTGGCTTACATTAAGCGTATTGATGTCTGCCGCCTCATGCAAAGAGTGATCGATCTTTTTAAGATAAAAATAGTAATACAGGTTTGTGGCAAGCACCAAAAAAAGTGAAATGTTGAGTATGAGTACGGTGTGCGTATAGCCATTAACATCGCGGGCAATGAGGCCAAGAAAAAATGCAAGGAATGCATAATACCAACGTGCATCGATGATCCAGCCGGTAGACTGAAGTCGTGTACTTGAATGATGTTCGTGTTCGTATAACATAATATGCTATCTGCTCTTCATCTTACGCAATAACACTCTTACTCGGCAAGCGCCCACACGAGTAATGATCCGTTATGAAATGGTATTTCATCGCCAAGCTTACCGCCTATTTGTGCATAGCTATAGAATCCGGCCATTGGAACATCGCGACCAAGGATGCGCTGGATCACCTGAATATCCTCATCAGCATGCATTCCGAGCATCTTCTTGCGAGCGACGGAGTTGATAATGAGTACGGCTTTCGGCTTTCTTCCATCAAGCTTCGCGAGTACTTCATTTGCAACAAGTTCGGCTGTCTGTAGCTCGCGCTCAACATCAGATATCATCAGTCGTATTTCGGAACCGACGGGAATAGAGGCAGTGAAGGTCATCGCACCCTTTTGGTCGACAAAGATGGGGTTACGCAATACGACATCATTACTATCTTTCATAAACACACCAAGCGGATACGAGACCGCGAGTGACGTGAGTAGACCCTCATGTAATTCTGAAAGGTGCTCTTCCCCGAAATAATCTTCATATATAGAAGAGGCGGGCTTACCATCGAGCTCATAAAGCGTCGTCCCTTCGGCGCGTGTCACGAGCCGGGATATGCCTATGGGCAAAAAACCGTGCTTCGCCACACCAGCCGCTTTGTATTCTCCCGACATGCCGACACCGACAACTGAGCCGCTGTAAACTTTGTGTTGTAAATACTGAAATGTTTGAAAAAACAACAGATCATCCCCTGCAGCTGCGCCGTATGTGGGAAAGTCTTTTCCAAAACGGTCAATTGCTCCTAGTAACGTCTGATCACCATTACCGGAGATAATATCGAGGAATAAAAGTGCTGAGGTAATGTATCCATGTGAATTGTACTCAAGAACATTAGCGCATTCCTCCCCTGCTTGTTTTGCGTTCCAAAGAATATGATTTCCTACTCCGCCCCAAAACTGTACCTTATCGGAAGCGATTCCGAGAATAACAACGCTGTTTTCTGTTGAAAATCCTTCACTTGAGATCTCCCCCGCACTCGAGCAACCCGCAATGAGACTTTCGGGCGAAGTCTCACAAATTCCCTCGAGAAGTTTATCTTGATCAAAAGACACAGAACCGAAAACAAAAAGCATGTTTGCCTTGCCGTCGGGGAGACCAGAAAGCACCTGAGCGCAGGCTTCAGCCCCAGCTTTGTAAGCATCTAATCCTGTTCCTACTCCAACGCTTGCAGCGATCATATTTACATTAGTATATCATGCGTGCCCATAACAAAAAGCACGCCAATGCGTGCAATTCTTTTTATTGTTGTCTATTCAAGACGATAGTGAGTTCGGGGCGCTTTCCTTTAAATTCGATCGGAAGGTTGAGACCGTACTTCTCGAGTGCATAACGATTGAATTCTTTGAAAAGATTTATGTCAAGCGACAAATGGTCGACCCACATGCCGGTCATTTCCACCATTGAGTTCGCAAGCGACAACTGAAAGCGTTTCTGCGCACTCTTGAAGTCTCTGAAAAAGTTCACATCCAGACGTTCTGGTTTGTCATTTTGCGTGACTTCGGTTTCTTGAAGAAAAACCTGCGGGTCAAGTACGATGACGTCATCACCTTCGTGCACCGATAGTGCGAGCATGTAAAAGTAGATGATAGAGTCGAAATACATCACTGCGGGTATCGAAATGTTTTTAGTCGTGTCCATTTCAACTCCTTTCTATAAAAGTGCTCTAGAATAATCATATGCCATACTTTTATCTTGGCAACAAAAAACTCGCTATAAGCGAGTGTTTTTAGTGCCAGACATCCACCTCTATTTCTTGGTGATCATTCTTATATCGTAGGTATGCACTAACTCTTTTTTGGGTAATCAGCTTAATAAGTGCTTCAGTGCAATGTTTAAGTGCCTTGCGACCGAAGAATGTGCGCATTTCTTCACATGAAAGAACTGGGTCGCCAGTCTGATTTGACACAGTAGGGTGCCCGTAGTGTATGACATGTGCGAATGCTTCAAAGAATTTTGCTTTCGGCACTGAGAGTAATTCTTCTCCCGCCGACTCGGCTCGCGCTTTACCACCCGATGCGTCGATGACGCTTTCGCCTTCGAACTCAATTCCATACTTTAAACGAAGAAATAGAGCGAGCTCAAGATCTTCTTTTTCACTCAAATAGTAAGCCAGGAGAACGATGAGTGAATCGATCTGCTCGTAGAAAGCGTCGCACGAAAGCGTGAGCTTGCTATCCATAAATTCGACATTTGATATTCCCTCTTCTATGTTATGTCCTAGCCGCTCGAGCAGCGTTAGCGCATAAAAGATATTATTCGCTCCGACAAGTACTTTGCCCGAAACTTTATTGGTTGCCATATAACACCCCTCAGTTCGTCTCACTCAATAGTAGCGTGATTTTACAAAGGAACCAAATAAACTTATTTTCTAGACCTTCTCACTGACTTCGCTTTGACGGGTTCACCCTTCAGCATATGTATCTCGTCGCGCAAGAGTGCGGCTGTCTCGAAATCGAGTTCCTTTACGGCGCTCATCATTTGCTTTTCTTTTTGCTTTATAAGTTTTGCGGGATCTTTGTCGAACTGCTTCTTGTCGAGCAATAACATTTCTTTAAGCGTCCTATCGTGAACTGACTGAAGCTCTTCGGTGATGTCATGTATCTTCTTCTTGATAGAGATGGGAGTGATACCATGCTTAGTATTGTGCGCGATCTGAATTGTGCGTCTGCGGTTCGTTTCGCTTATCGCGGCACCGAGTGAGCCTGTGATGACATCTGCATACAAGAGCACACGGCCGTTGATGTGGCGTGCAGCGCGGCCGATAGTCTGTATAAGCGAGGTCTCTGAGCGCAAAAATCCCTCTTTGTCGGCGTCCAATATCGCAACAAGGGAGACCTCAGGTAAGTCGAGTCCTTCACGTAGAAGATTGACCCCCACGAGGCAGTCAAAGGTTCCTTTGCGAAATTCGGTAAGGATCTTGATGCGGTCAATAGTCTTCACGTCACTGTGGAGGTATTCGGAGCGCACACCTTTCTCTTTCAGGTATATCGCAAGATCTTCAGCCATCTTTTTGGTAAGTGTGGTAACAATGACGCGCTCATTCTTCTCTACGACCCTGATCGTCTCTTCGATAAAATCAGCTATCTGGCCTTTGTTGTTTTTAGTCTCGACTATTGGACGAACGACCATTTCAGGATCGATGAGGCCTGTCGGGCGGATCACTTGCTCAACCACCTGTTCGCCGACCTCAGCCTCAAACTTTGATGGCGTAGCAGAAGTGAAGAGCACCTGCCCAACGCGCTTTTCCCATTCCGGAAATGTCAGCGGTCGGTTATCCATTGCAGAAGGTAGTCGGAAGCCGTGCTCCACAAGCGTCTTTTTGCGAGATTGATCTCCTGCATACATGCCGCGTATCTGTGGAATGGTGACATGCGATTCGTCGATGACTGTGAAGAAATCTGCAGTTCCGTCTGCCTTGTGCGGGAAATATGAAAGTAGCGTTTCAGGCGGGTCACCTGCTTTCTTTCCGGAAAAATGACGTGAATAATTCTCGATGCCGCTACAGTAACCGACCTCTTCGATCATAGTGATGTCGTATTTTGTGCGTCTCTTTAGTCGCTCCGCTTCGAGGATCTTGCCTTCTTTGTCGAACACTGCGAGCTGCTCTCTGAGCTCAACCTTGATGTCTTCCACGGCGCGATGTCGCTCGTCTTCTGCGGTAATAAAGTGCTTCGCGGGGAAAAAGAACGCATGCTGCTCCTCGCTTGCGACTGCGCGTGTGATCGGGTCTACTCTTATGATCGAGGATATACTTGCTCCAGAAAATTCGATCTGATATATCATTATTTCTCCCGTAGGCATTATCTCGAGCGTGTTGCCTATACCTCTAAATGTCCCAGGGGTAAGGTCTGCATTTGTGCGATCAAAATAAATACCAACGAGCTTCCTGATCAACTCATTGCGCGTAAGCTTGTCTCCAACTCCGAGTTTGAGGTTCACCTTTAGATATTCTTCAGGCGATCCTAGACCATAAATGCATGAGACTGAGGCGACGATGATGACGTCCTTGCGAGAAAGCAGAGCTTGCGTCGATGCGTGCCGCAAACGATCGATCTCTTCGTTTATCTGCGCATCCTTTTCGATGTAGGTATCAGTGGTAGGCAAATATGCTTCAGGCTGGTAGTAGTCATAGTATGAAACAAAATAGTGCACAGCGTTCTCAGGAAAGAATTGTCTGTATTCTTGTGCAAGCTGTGCCGCAAGAGTCTTGTTGTGCGCAATGACAAGCGTAGGTTTGTCGATGTGTGCAATGACATTCGCTGCAGTAAAGGTCTTACCGGAGCCGGTAACACCAAGAAGCGTTTGATAACGCATATTTTTCTCAAAGCCTGAAGTCAGAAGTTCAATTGCTTTGGGCTGATCGCCCGCAGGCTGCCAATCACTTTTTAGTTTGAAATTTGCCATAACCTTGACAACATAACATAAAGTTGTATTTTGAGCAAAAAATATTTATTAACTGCGATCTTGAGACTACTCAGTGTGCTGTATGACATGTTCGCGATTTCACAATTTTTACGTATACTTATATCTAGAGTTATATTCCCAGGGAGGCCATGATGGGACGACCAGAACTATGCAACGTGCCTCTTTGGACAGGCAGTAGATCTATACAGAGTGACCCAAGCGGATACTGCACACTTCCCCGCGGTCACATGGGCGATCATACGATCTCTCAGGAAATAACGAACGGGCAACTACCTCTCGATATAGACCTAAGCGTCGCCCACGATCCATATGACCTTTGGAAACCCCTTCGAGATCTGCCACGTTCTCAAGATGATGTGTGGTAATAACGCGCTAAAGTCTGCGCTTTAAATTCCTCGAAATTATCCTCCAGTATCGACTGGCGGATTTTTTTAACAAGATTTACAACAAAATGTAGATTGTGTATCGAAGCGATGGTTGCCGCAAACATTTCGTCCGCACGGAACAAATGCGAAAGATAGCTCTTTGTATATTGATGGGCGTAGCACGTTGCATCAGCACAAACTGGACTCATGTCCCTGCGGTACTTTGCGTTGTGAATATTTATGCGACCATCTTCTGTATAGAGCGCACCATTACGTGCTATTCGGGTTGGGGCAACGCAATCGAAAGTGTCTATGCCATTCTCGACGCCTAGAAATAGATCAATTGGCTCGCCAATTCCAAGCAGGTGGCGTGGCTTATTTTCTGGCAGTTCTTCATTTACCCAGCGCACTGCAGTGCTTATGTCATTTTTAGTAAAACTTCCGCCAATACCGTAACCATCAAAGTCCATCGCACCAAGCGTACGTGCACTTTCACGACGAAGGTCTTCGTGCGCGCCACCCTGTACTACAGCAAAAAGGGCTTGCTGATTTCCAGTTGCGCCTGAGACGCCAAGCTTCTTGTGTTCAGCGAGACTACGCTTCGCCCAAGCATGCGTACGATCAAGGGCGGTGCGAAGATAAGACACGGGTGCAAGCGGACTTGTGCATTCATCAAATGCAAAAAATATATCTCCACCAAGGTCATGTTGTATCTGCATGCTTATTTCAGGCGTGAAGCGATGCGATGAGCCATCGATGACTGATTTGAATGTCACGCCATCGTCGTCGATAATTGCGAGCTTTTCGTGTGCAGACGAATCCTTATCTTCTTTTGCTATGCGCGCTTCGCTTGATTGCTTCGCTTCGTGCGCGGATATTTCTTCGCTGGTCGCAATTTTTGATACTCCGTGACCTAAGGCTGCGCCAAGTGAGAACACCTGAAACCCGCCTGAGTCCGTGAATGTAGGCAACTGTTTGCCTTCTCTTTGCCAACCCATCATCTTTGCGAAGCCTCCGTGCAGACGCACAATTTCCGCCCCTGGTTCGAGATAGAGATGATAGGTATTTGCGAGTACCGCCTGTGCGCCAAGTGCCGTCACTTGCTCAGGCGTTAGTGACTTAACAGTAGCCTTAGTACCCACAACAATGAATGCGGGGGTGGCGATATCGCCATGTGGGGTATGTATAACACCCGCACGTCCGAGCTTGCCATTACCAAGCTTTTTCTCGATTTGAAAACCAAATTCTTGCATAAAAATGACTATACCACACTGCACATTCCTGTGGATATTCTACTCCGTGATATAGTTCGATCAGTGAGTTCATTATTCCCTTAACGGTATAGAAGGAAAGCATTATGCGACAGTATCTCGATTATCTAAGGCACATCAAAGAAAACGGCGTCAAGAAAACAGACCGTACCGGTACAGGTACTATCAGTGTTTTCGGCTATCAAATGCGCTATGACCTTAGCGAGGGCTTCCCGCTTGTCACCACGAAGAAGGTGCCGTTCGGAGTTGTGCTCCACGAGCTGTTGTGGTTCTTAAGCGGTAGTTCGAACCTTGCCGATCTCGCAAAGAACAATGTGCATATCTGGGACGAGTGGCCATACAAATCTTTTCTCATTCGATCAGGATTGCCTGTTCCAAAATCAAATTCAGAAGAATGGAAGGTAGGCATCAAGGTTTTCATCGAGCGCATCAAGACCGACGCAGAGTTTGCTAAAGATTATGGCGAGCTCGGTCCAATATATGGCTATCAATGGCGTAGTTGGCCAACGCCAAGCGGTGGGCAGGTCGACCAAATCACCCAAGTGATCGAGCAGATCAAGCACTCTCCCGATTCGCGCCGCATGATAGTCTCAGCATGGAATGTCGCCGATATCGATGAAATGGCGAAGGCAGGACTTCCTCCATGCCATTGCCTGTTTCAATTCTACGTCGCAGAGGGCAAGCTTTCTTGCCAACTCTATCAGCGCAGCTGTGATTCTTTCCTCGGTGTTCCCTTCAATATTGCATCGTATGCACTCTTAGTGCAGATGATAGCGCATGTGACCGGACTTGAGGTAGGCGAATTCATTTGGACTGGTGGCGACTGCCATATCTATCTCAATCATCTCGATCAAGTAGATGAGCAGCTGTCGCGCGAGCCAAAGTCACTCCCCAAGCTCACCATCAAGCGCAAGGTGGATTCGATATTTGACCTGACTTTTGATGACTTCGAGCTTAGTGGTTACGACCCACTTCCTGCAATCAAAGCTCCGATTGCTGTTTAATTAAAATTGCCCTATCATTCGATGGGGCAATTCTTTTAGGAAATTCATGAAACCAGAAATCATTCTCATCGCGGCAATGGACAAGAACCACGCTATCGGAAAAGGTAACGACATACCTTGGCGCGGAAAGCTTCCCGCTGATATGGCGCATTTCCAAAAGCTAACCATGGGCGGCGTAGTAATAATGGGACGCAAAACGTGGGAGTCTATCCCCTCGAAATATCGCCCACTTCCAGGCCGCGCAAACATCGTGCTTACCCGCGACCAGAACTATGTTGCAAGTGGTGCACATACCACTAACGACCCCATGCAGGCCATCGCCCAAGGCGGAGCCAAGCACTTTTGGATAATCGGGGGTGCAGAGCTCTACAAGCAGTACCTGCCCATCGCAGACTGCATGGAGCTCACACTTGTCGACACCGTGACAGACGGTGATGCTCATTTCCCGCCTTACAACATTGCCGAATGGGACATTGTCTCTGAAGAGAGACATGAGCCCGATGCGAAGAACTTGTACGGATATACCTTCCGACGATTGAACCGTAAATAACAAACGACCCGCTTATGCGGGTCATTTTTCTATTTGCTAAGTTGTTGTTTTACATAATGCAGCGCACCGTAAAGTCCGCCAATGTCGCCTAGTGCTGAGTGTTCGATGAGTGGAAGCTCAGGGAAAATGTGCAATATTCCTTTCAGGTGTGCACGCACACGGTCTATGGGTATTCCTATTTTTTTCATCATAGAGCCACCAATGACAACGATGTCCGGAGACCAGTACACTATTGTATTGTTCAATCCATATGCGAGTACGCGCGCCATTTCATCCCAAAAGGCATCATCTACTATCTCGTAAGGCTTCTTATTGTAGCGCTCTGTTATGGCAGTACCTGAGATAGCACCTTCTAGGTCATAGCCCATGCCACACACAGTGCCTTTACATAAGGTGCCATCAGCATCGATTATCTGGTGCCCCGGTTCAAAGCCCATTGCTGACACATCTATTTTTTGGTCCACAATTCTCACGCCACCAACTCCTGTTGAGACAGTTAAATAAGCAACAATTCCGTGAGCCTTACCTGCACCCGCTACTGCCTCGCCGAGACCGACGATGGCTGTATCGTTCTCTACGAAAACAGGAGCACCGAGCGCATGTTCAAGTGCACCTTTTAAAGGCTTTGAATTCCAACCGAGGAGGTGTGGGCTGTTCAAGAACATGGTTCTGTTTCTATCGAGTGCGCCTGCAATGCCCCCGCCTGCTGCGGTTAATTTTTCGCCCCCAGTGAGCTCTGTTGCAATATTCTTGATGGCAAGTACGCCAGCATCAAAATCCTTTGGGGTTGAAATAATTCTTGGCTCCTCGAAGGTTACGCCATCGCGAGAAATGGCGATACGCATATTTGTTCCACCGATATCAAAGAGTAAGTACATATTGTTAGAAGTTAGGAAAGTAATAAATAATATAAAATCTCTAATTGAAAGGTTGCAAACCTCTACCTGCTGCCATCTTCGAGTATGTCTCTCGTTACCTTCTTATAATCCTCGACGTTGGGCTGATCGAAAGTATTCACGTGCATAAGTTCACCCAGATACATGACCGTAAGCATTTGCCACTCGAGCAACATCCCGACTGTATAGGCTGATACTGATGGCAACCGCACCTCTCCAAAAGGCAGCTTGTGTGAGGTGTAGGCTGCTTTGGTGCCTTCATAGATTGCAGCCATTATCACTTCGGGGGTCTTATTGCCGATGCCCTTTATAATACCGCCAAAGAGCCCCTTACTTGGAACTTTGAAATGCGCGACCTCAGACGCATGCACAAAAAGTGTGAACTTATCTTTGGGTCCGCCAAGGTAGAGCTGTGCCATTGAGTGGAGGTCGGTGGAACCAATTGAAACGATGGGGGTTATCCCTCTGTGCACAACTTTCCCGCCTTTGTCCTTTTCTTTTCCCAAACTCTCAGCGTAAAGTTGTCGCATCCATTTTCCTAAGGATTCTAGTTCAGGATTAAAGAAAAAGAAATTGATGATGCTAGCACCATGCTCGTGTGCGCGAAATATTGCTTCTGCAAAGCGGAGCGCGTGATTCTCCTTTTCAAAACACATCGTTAAGAAGTCTTTTCCACCCGAAAGCAGCGACTCCACATCAATACCGGCAAGTGCGAGCGGAAAGAGTCCAACGCTTGAGAATACAGAAAACCTCCCACCAATTTTCTGGTGAACCAAAAGAGAGATTCCCTCTTTCTCTGCCTTTTTCCAAAGTTCGCCATCTTTGTCGGTGGTGACCACTATGCGTGAGCGAATCTCAGGGAAACGTTTGGAGAGGTATGCATATAAGATCTCAAAATTGGCGATGCATTCGGTGGTCGAGCCTGATTTGCTTATGAGATTAATAGCTATTTCCTCAGGATATGCAACGCCCATTTCAAGCATTCGTTCGATGTCGAGCAGTAACCGTGGTGAGACAGTATCGAGAAAAATAAGCTTAGGGTAGCCATCGAGTACGCCGTCTTGTGTCCCATGTAGTGCATCGTAGACCGCCTTGGCTCCGAGGTTTGAGCCGCCGATCCCGATCACGATGATGTAGCGTAGCTGGTTGTTCCATAAACGCTGCACAAGATGCGTCACATCAGAGAGAATGTTTGTGTCGAATGGTAAACGTAAGGACTCTTCTGGGTTTTTATAATCACTCCCCTTACGTGCGGCAAATGCTTTCAACTCCTCTGTGTATGCTGAGATACTTGCAGGAATAGTAGAACTAGGAATATTTACATGACGAAGATCAAGATGTTGTTTGGGTATTGTCATAAAATAATATGGTTAGATTCGACCTCAGATTTGCTTAAAATTTGATTTTTCAGATTGAGCGGAAACTGTGGCGTACTCGGAGTACGGTGAAGATTCCGAGATTGAGGAAAAATTAAAGATTGGGTAAATCTGGGGACGAGATAATCCATATTATTTTATGATAATGCCCTATACATTTGGGATCTCAGTTATTTTTAACTCCTTGAGCTTGCGCATATACATAATTATCGTGCGGATATACTCAGCGTGGCTCCACGTAAGCGGAGCAGCGCCTATTTGCTCTCGTGTATAAGGGTTGAGCTGTTCAGACAAAATGCCGGAGCGCAGTGCGTTCCTTTCTACCCAGTTAAGCTCTGCACGCACCTGATCAAGATCCTGGTCACTCTTCGCCATCGCTATTGCGTATTGTGTGTACCACAAGGTCGTGATGAACCATGGGTTCCCGGGCACATCAGAGCCGGTGCGGTAATATTGATCGCCTTCATAGCGCGCAATGCCTCCGACAGGTGTGCGGATAGTCAGTCGCTCTTTAGTAAGCGCTATTGCTTTGACCAAGCGCTCGTCATCGGGAGGAAGCACGCCAAATAGGAATATGCCGTATGCACTTGAAGAGTCTATTGTGCGATCGTAGATAGTCACACCCTTGGGGTCGATGATGAGCGAGCGATAAAAGCTACCATCCTCAGGATTGTAAAGATGTTTTACTATCGCTTCGCGCATATCTTCTGCGATGCGAGCGAAATTGTGCTCGCTGCGCTCTTTGCCTAAGATCTCAGCAAATTGTGCGGCGATCTTTAGGCCTGCATACGTAGTGGCTGCGGTGTATGTGTGTACGCCAAACTTTTCTTCCCAGAGATTGTACGATGGTTTGGGTAGTCCAGTGTATGGGTCGCGATATTCCGCAAGAAACATTCCTGCTTTTTTAATGAAAGAATTGTAGATCGACTCTATATAGTCGAGGTCTTTCGAAACGAGCCAGTGCTCCCACAAAGCCCAGAGGATAAGCGCAGTCTCATCTTCTTGAATAGGAAGCTCAGGATGACCATCAACAAGCCAGCCGTGCCAAGACGAGCCGAGCGAGCCATCTGAACGGTACTTGTGCATCAAATATCCATCGTCTGTTATCTGCTTCGCGCAGAAATCGAAGAACTGCCGTGCGCTGTGTCGGTCGCCGGTCCAGTCGAGTGCGGTTGCGACATAAGCAGCATCACGTGGCCATACATAGGCGTAGGTATCACGCCCACCTTGCAACATGTCGGAATCACCCGAGGCGATGATGCCACCATTCTTGTCGACATGTGAGCGCAGGAAGAATTGTGATTTTTTAAATAGATCAATGAGTGTGTCGCCAAGTCCATAAAAGTGCCATTCATTGCGCTCAACCCATGCATGCCAATAGTCTCTCGAAGACTTCATTATCTCATCGGGGGTATTCTGCAAAATAAATTGGTTGAGCTCTTTCGCCTCTTCGATAGATGTGCCAACCGTCATCCAATAGTGAAATGTTTTCACGCTTAAGGCGGGCACCTGAAGAATGAGTCCGATGGTAGAGTCGACGCGACCGTGCTCGATGGGGTTCTTGGCAAGCACGCCATCCTCAGCGTCGCGATATGTTCCCTCCTTACCTTCGATCTGAAAAATTCCCACAGTGTAGTCGTCTATACCGCGTTCGCCGTGAGACGCGTTCATCAGGAAGGCGCGCTGACCTTCATAATGGATGACCGTATTAGTCCCCGGATCATAAAATGCTGTATCTAAATTCTCAGAATGATAGATCTCGAACTGGTGATTGAAGAAGATGCGGATCTCTCGCTCACGAT
>JAYTYM010000011.1:0-5932 GCA_043742365.1 bacterium
TTTTTGTGTGCATACTGGGGTGCGGGTAAATGCTTTACGGGGGCAAAGAAAAGGGTAGGATGAAAGATGGAAGGTACTTTTAACCAAGGAGCAAATTATGGACGCAAAAAATGCGACCAAGAACAGTGCATCCGTGCTCACACTCTTTCAGGATCACGAAGGTCTGTATGTATTCGATGATCACGAGGCACAGTGCACCAACATCATCGCTGTTCACAACACCAACCTCGGCCCCGCGCTTGGCGGCTGCAGACGCAAAGGGGATTACATCGGAAGATGGGATCCGTTCTTCGACGTCGCACGTCTTTCGCGTGGTATGACCTACAAGGCAGCGCTCCTCGGAGTGCCTCTCGGCGGTGGCAAGTCAGTCATGATCCCATGGAAAGAAGCCAAGCGCTTGCGCAAAGGCCAGTTTCTTTCAATGGGAAGATTCGTTGAATCACTCGGCGGCAAGTACATCTCTGCCGAAGACGTTGGCACCTCGGTCGACGACATCAAGACAATGCTTCAGGAGACCACTCATGCGTGTGGGACACTCGAGTCTCATCCATACAAGGGGGATCCGTCGCCCATAACCGCACTTGGTGTCTATCACTCGCTTCGTGCCGCATTCTATTTTGCGACAGGTAGCTACGAGCTCGATGGACATTCGGTCTACGTCGAAGGTATCGGCAAGGTCGGCATGCCGCTTGCAGAAATGCTCGCCCGTGACGGCATGCGGCTCTATGTCTCGAATCGCTCCAAAGAAGCGTCCGAGCGCGAAGCTCTCGCCCGAGCACAGGATGAACTGCGTGCGACCGTCGTCAACCTAAACGACCACGGCGAACCCGAGCATTTCCCATTCATAGAGGTATACGCCCCATGTGCACTCGGCGGTGTCGTCAGCGCGAAGCGCATTGCGACATACCCACCTTGTCTGCGGGTCATTGCGGGCTCTGCCAACAACGTCCTCCTTGATCCCGATCAGGATGGTGCGAGGCTCATGGCAAAGGGCATTGTTTATGCGCCCGACTATCTCGCGAACAATCGCGGTTTGTGGGACATCTACAATCAGATGTCCGGACACTACGACCTCAAGGTCGTCGAAGATGGTTGTAAGCTAAACGATCACGTCACATTCGAGCTGCTCGAGCGGTCGCGCATGCTCGGCATCCCGCCACATCGTGTTGCAGACCAGATGGCTGAAGCGATCTTCAATAAAAAACAGTGATGATTCCGGTTTTTCATAAAAATAAGTAACCCAACCCCCTTCTTTGTCAAGAAGGGGGTCTTTCGTTGATTTTATAGCCATATTGCGCTAGGCTCAATAGATGCATGGAGAAAATGAGATCCGACTGGACAAAGCCCTTGTCTCGCGCAAGCTTGTTTCTTCGCGAGCGCGCGCCCTAACGCTCATCAAGGAGGGTAAGGTGACTGTAGACGGAAACGTTGTTACAGAGGCCGATTACGACATTCGCGACATTCACGAGCTCAAGCTCCTTAACTCAGATATCGTCTGGGTTTCTCGCGCAGGTCTCAAACTCGACCACGTCTTCGCCCGCTACGAAATAGACCTGAAGGGCAAGGTTGTCCTCGATATCGGCGCTTCAGCCGGAGGATTCACTGACGTGGTTTTGACCCGTGGTGCAGCCAAGGTATACGCTCTTGATGTCGGTCATGGTCAGCTCGTGGCCAAAATAAAGAACGACAAGCGCGTTGTAAATATGGAAGGCACACACATTAAAGATGTCTCCAAGACCGACTTCAAAGAAAAGATCGACATGATCGTCGTCGACGTCTCGTTCATCTCGCTTGAAAAAGTACTACCAAAGGTCAAAGAACTCTTGCGCAAGAACGGTCACCTCATCGCCCTTATCAAGCCCCAATTCGAAGTAGGGAAGGACAAGATAGGCAAAGGTATCGTCACCGACCCCAAGCTTCACGCAAGCGTCGCAATGCGCATCGAGTCCTACACTGCAGAACTCGGCTTCCATATCATTGGCGTGCTCGCCTCGCCCATACTCGGAGGAGACGGCAACAAAGAATTCCTTATCTACGCTCAGCTCGGACCTGCGCCTACAGTCTAATTCTCCTCCACAGAAGCATCGCTTTCTCCACCCTCGCTTGAGGGTTATAATGTGTGGAGTAGAAAGAATTTTCAATACAATATTTTGTTGAGTTTTTATTTTGCTTTCTAATCCCCAATTAGCATGATTTCCTTTTATCAAAAGACCATCACCTCTAAGAAGCTCAAGAAAGTCGATGATTTCAAAGTCGGCTCATGGGTGCATATCATCGACCCTAGCGAGGACGAACTTGTTCGCCTCGAAAAGGACTTTCACCTCGACCGCGGACTCCTGGAAGATGCCATCGATCCTTATGAGGTCCCGCGAGTCGAGGAGTCTGAAGGTACTACTTATATATTCACGCGCATTCCGTACGAGGAAGGCGGGCAAATATCTACCGCACCTGTTTTGCTCGGTGTCGCTGACACTTGCGTCTTCACCGTGTGCAAGTTGCCGCTCGAATTTTTCAATCGCTTCATTGACGGCAAGATTGAGTTCAATACCACCCAAAAGATCCGCTTTATGCTCCTCATGCTGCTTGAGGTAGACAACTCCTACGCACGCTATATTACCCGTATCAACAAAGAAGTGCGTCGCCTTTCTGCGGGACTTTCAGGCACGATAAGCAACCGCGAGATAATCAAGTTCGTGAATTTTGAAACAATATTGAACGACCTCCTCGACGCACTGGTGCCTACCAATACCGCTCTGCAAAAACTCCTTTCTGGTAAATTTCTTTCACTTCGAGAAGAGGACAAAGAATTCGCTGAAGATGTGTACCTCGAGAACGGACAGCTGGTGGAGCTTTGCCGTTCGAACTTGCGCGCACTGATGAACATTCGCGGAGCGTACTCGACCATCATGGGCAATAACCTCAACAAGGTCATCAAACTCCTCACCTCGATAACAATACTTCTTATGGTCCCTTCTATTGTATTTAATATCTACGGAATGAATGTACCGCTCCCATTCCAAGGTTCACCACATGCGTTCTGGATAATAACCGTGATAACAGTTGGGGTGACCGCATACGTATTGTGGCTCCTGAGAAAAAAAGAGTTACTTTAGGTTGGGCTGAATTTAAGAAAGAAAAAAAAGACGGAGGTGAGTCCGCCCTTTTTTGTCAGTGAGTTTTAATTTACAGATACACCGGTGCGGCGAGTACGATCTTTTCGATCTCCGCGTGGTCGTCGGTGATGGTGAAGAGTTTCAAGTCGCTCTTGTTTATCGCGGCGTGGGTCTGAAGCATGGTCTTAATGATGAACTCCTCAAGCGGCTTCCAGAAATCAGAACCAACAAGAATGATAGGTGTGACCCTTATCTTCTTCGTCTGAATCAGGGTGATGATTTCAAAGAATTCATCAAGCGTACCAAATCCACCAGGGTAGTAGATGTACGCTTCTGCCGCAAACGACATCGTTGTCTTGCGCGAGAAGAAGTAGTAGAAAGAGAGCGAGTCGGTGGTGTATGGATTCAATATCTGCTCATTGGGGAGCTCGATGTTGAGCCCTATAGAGTCGCCACCGACTTCCTTGGCTCCGCGGTTCGCCGCTTCCATTATTCCGGGGCCGCCACCAGTAACGACTGCATAACCGAGCTTCGCAAACCGAGCGCCAAGCGCTCGAGCATCGTCATAGTGGGGAGTCCCAGGCTTAAAACGCGCTGAGCCGTATATGGTCACAGACTTAGGATATTTTTTGACGAACTTAAGTCCGCGGTCAAACTCGGTGGCGATACGCGAGGCGCGCGAATTTTTGGCTCCGAGCCGGAGCTCATCGACCGTATGTGGCTCACGGTCTGCTTTTACTTCAGGAATATTAATGCACACAAGCGCACCTTCAACAGGCGTCCGAGGAATATTTTTTTTAGGTAACATAAAAAAATTATAACATGTTTTTCGCGACATATCCCACCCACTTAGCTGGTTTGGATTTGGTATAAAAGAAGTGATATATTGATAGTGATTATGCGTGATGTCTTTAGGGGGATTATATCAATGGGAATAATTTTTGGCTCCTTTGTGCTTTTTTTTCGATTGGTATATCCTTTTTTGCGCACACTGCCCGACAATGATGCAAATAGCGCACTCCCGCTACTTTTTTTCGTTTTTCTTATCATTATCGTTTTACCTTTTGCCATCTGGAGCTCGTACAAGAAAGATCGTTTATGGAAAGAATTTGCAATCCAGAACGGCTATCAGTTAGGACTAAGTGAAGGAGTGCAATTAAGGTCACGCTACATTAACGCAGGAAAAAATCCATATCAAGGAGCGACAATGTCAAAAATATCTAATGGTGTTGCAATTTCGATCTATGACTGCAACACCACGCATGGGCACACACCTATTCGTGGGGAAATTGATGTGCCCGTGATATTTACGGTTTGCGAAATGACGATGACGCATAATTTTTCAGATACATTTATTCGATCAAAAATCTCAGGTTATCCTGATGTATTATGGAAGATAAAAATTGACGATTTGGAACCCATTAGTCTCGAGGGAAATTTTGATGAATATTTTGCAGTATATGGAAAAAAATACCACGCCTCAGACTCACTGATATTCTTAACTCCCGACATCATGGGCGCACTTATAACCAGCGGAACTGATTTTCACATGGAAATTGCCCATAATAAGTTTTTTGTATATGCGCATCGTAAAGAGCGCTCATTGCAGCAGCTCAGTAAAATGAATTTAGTTGCCGAACGAATCGCTACTCTTATGCATGAGCACAAATTTACATATCAAGAGGAAGATCAAACCATTTTCATTGATGAAGCGCTCATGCTGCAGAGCGACACGCCTGATTTGGGGAGGGGTGGTATAATGTAATTGATATGGCTGTGGTTTCAAAAACAGTGGGCAACCTTACCTTGTACGTCCGCAGGGATGAAGAGGATACTGCATCTTTCTTTGCTAAGGATATTACACGCAAGCTCAAAGAATTTCGCGATACCGAGCGTCGCGATGTGCTCTTTCTCTCCTCGGGAGGATCCGCGCTCGGGGTGCTCGACCGCATCGATCCGACTGTCATCGGACCATACTTAACAATAGGCATCTTTGATGAGCGCTACGACCCGAGCAACCGAGAGTCCAACTATGCACAGTTGAGAAAGACAGTGTTTTGGGAGCGAGCGGTGCAGCGTGGTTGCCGACTCATCGACACGTCGACACAAAGAGGGCAGACGCAGGAACAACTCGCAGACTTTTATGAGAACGAATTGCGCAGCTGGCGAGCGCGTCATCCGCGTGGCGCCATCATGGCGACGATGGGCGTCGCAGAGGATGGTCATACTGCAGGTATCATGCCATTCCCTGAAGACCCCAAGCGATTTTATGAACTCTTCGAAGGCGAGCGCTGGATAGTCGCCTATGATGCTACGGGCAAGAACCCATTTGCAAAGCGTGTGACCACGACGCTCTCATTTCTGCGCCAAATCGACCTCATTGGTATCTATCTTGTCGGAAGCAAGAAGGGGAAGATGTTTCGCGAGCTACTTGCTGATGGCGACTCAGCAGAAATCCCTGGGCGCATCATCAAGACGCTTCCGCGTGGGGCTGTGTACATCGATACCGCACTGGCGAAAAGTGCTGGACTTATGAGTGAGGATACTCAAACCAAAACATGATGCACTCAATAGTAAAATACACAGGCATACTTGCAGGTTGCGTTGCGATCGTCTTTGTCGTTGCGGTGTTGTCGCTTCATGATGATGCACTGCCGGCATTCTTATCACGTGGCGGAAACGCCGTCATCAAGGCGGGAGTTGAGGCACCCGAACATCAAAACATGAATGATGTTTCTATTTCTTTGAGAGACCCGCGTTCACCTTCATCAACACCTAAGCAAGCGACATCAAGCGAAATTAAATCCGCGCTCGAGAAT
>JAYTYM010000012.1:0-10129 GCA_043742365.1 bacterium
TTAAAGAATTCTGCAATATTGTCTTGATCAAGTCCTTCGGTGAAAAGTTCGATATTGAGGTATGGATCGATCTCGTACAATTTTCTTGCGACCATCTCGACTTTGAGTGTGCCGAGGTTCTCGATACCTGCGAGTACGCGGTTGGTGTTGGTAAGTGCGAGCCTATCCATATCAGCAAGTTTGATGTGACGTGGTCCACCCTGTTGCGTGAGCGCGAGAGCGATATTAGAACCCACTGAAAGTCCTGCAATGCCTATGGTCGCTTCGGCATATCGCTCCTGCTCTTCGTTCGTTATCAATAGCCTGTTACGTGCGGTGCGGACTTTGAAAAAATCCTGTTCATCTAGTACATGACAAAGTGTTGACCTCCAAGGCAAGAACACCCATTTTCCTTTCTCAATCCAGCCACTATCTTCACCCTCGGACAGAAGATGCGCTGCGAGTTCCGTCTTAAAGGTTGGCGTATATACTGTTGATGGATTATTTATCGCATAAAGCTCGCTCAGTTGCTCTTTATAGTCATCGACTACATGCATTACGCCACCAGTCGCAACAAGTGAGTTGAGGGCAGCTATGCCCTCGGGCTTCTCAAGTGAAAAAAATATTGGCCTGTTTAATACTTGCACTCCGGCCTTTTCCTGTAAAATTTTATGAAGATCGTTCAAGTCGTTCATTGTAGATGATTAAAATATTAATTTTTACTCTTAGTCTTTTTGAGCCACTGCTGCTTCACGCCCGGGCGGAAATGTGTCTGGTGTTCACATGACCAGAAAATAACTTTGGGAGTAACGCGCTGCGGCGATTGCTTAAAATTATTTTCATATTCTGCACTTTGCTTTCGCAAGCTGTTTACAAGTGCTAATGTGACAGCTTTTTCAAGTTCTTTAGTCGGAAGCATATTTGCCCTTAGCTCAACATTGACCTCTAGGTATTCACTATGCTTTTTATCAAACTGGGTTATCATACTGAACTTTCCCGTAACCAATCTTTGCAACGGTTTGATCATAAGCCCACTCTTAATATGTTCGGGAAAAATTGTCGCCCCATAAAGCTTACTTGCAAAGTCACTTCTTTCATAGATATATACGAATGGAAGCTTTGTGCATGCATTTTGTATGCCTGCACTCTTCATCTCCTTGGTTAATGAAAGTCCGTTTGCTGAAAAAACATTATCAACCTCTTCGTGGCTCATAACGCCGCCATTATCGCCAATGGCATAACGCACAAGTGGGATGGCGTTCTTTCCTGTAAGCACTATCTGCTGTTCTACCTCTTCGAATGTTATAAATGGCGGAATATACTGTGCAAATGTCGGCGTCTTTGTCGTGCCTGCAAATAATCCTTGAAAAATCTTTGGGTTCTTCGTTGCGATCTTTCTTGTAAGAATGGAGAGTGGTGTCTCAAACGCCATAGCCCCGATATCTGCGCTACCGTAAATATTCATTGTATCAAGCATGTCATTTTTAATACCCGTTTCAACTTTAAGATATTCTCGAAAGCCTTCAGTGAATGACTCTGCAGCAAATATAAGCCGTAGTGGAATATTCTTGAGGTTGATACCACGTGCTGGTGCCTCATCTATTACATCTTTAATAAAGGGCGGATAACCGCAGAGCACGACTTGTGAGAACTTTGGAGCGATATTCTTAAGTGCATTAAAGATCTCATCTTTGTTTATTCCAGGCGTAAGTAGTGAAACGGGGAATTTGCCTCGCTCACTCATAAGCTGTACTGCCTGATATGTGATCAAACCACCGATCCATACCCCCATACCGAGGCAAACAATCACCAAGGTGGGGCCTTTGTTTTTGTTGTTTTTGAAGAACTTTTCTTGAATGATAGAATATTGCCAATCAAGTTCAGAGTTTCTGCAGAAATAAAATGGTTGCCCAGTTGAGCCAGACGTGGAGGTGAACACAAGCGGAGCCGCAAGTGTTCCACCAGTACACAATGATTCGAGCGGGTATTCCCTGAGGTAATTGTCTTTACTCGTGAGTGGAACTTGCTCAAAGTCTGTAAAGTTATTTATCTTATTCGGATTTATCTTATGTTTCTTAAGGAAATCCTTATAAGCAGGTACGGTTTTCGCAGCATGATGAAACACTTTTAGGGCGGACTTTTTACGTTGAGAATCCCAATAGCGAGAACTATTATTCTCAATGTCCGAGATCAGATCAGAAGTTTTTTTATTGTTTGTATACATATCAACAATTTACTTTTTTTGCTGTTATTTGCTCTGCGATAGCGTACATGCTTTTTCGTCCACTTTTCGACGCATCATAAAATGTATTAAATGTATTTTTCAGATGAGCGATATTTTTAGCTACTCGCTTCTTATTGTAGCCTTTTGGGTGAAGTTCATCGGCAACATTAATAAGACCGCCGGCATTAGCCAAATAATCAGGAACAAAAAGTATCCCCTGCCTTTTGAGCAAGGTTGCAATTTCACTTGATTCGAGTTGGTTATTGGCTGAACCACAAATGATCTTGGCTTTGATTGTTTTTATCGAATTCTTTGTGAACTCATTTCCAAGAGCACAGGGAGCATATATATCTACAGCTTGTTTTGAAATTGCCGAGGGTGAAACAAAGTGCATTTGCGGGAACTTCTTTTTCATGCGAGCAACTACCTTAGCGTTGACATCAGCACCAATAACCTTCACACCACGCGCCAAAAGCCTTTCTGCAAGATCAGCTCCGACTTTTCCCAAACCTTTTATAGCCACACTAATCTGGTTTAATTTTTGTGTCGGCATCTCTCTTTCAACCGATCCAATAATAAGATCGAACACACTTTCTGCTGCATACGGAGATGGGTCACCTGCTTGATCGTTTTTCCCGACAAAAAATTCTGCATGTCGGAGCATGTATTGAACATCTGCTTTTTCTATTCCCACATCTTCGCCAGTATAAAATATTCCATTCAACTGCCGTATGACAAGTGCGTAGCTCTTGAGGAGTGCCTTGGATTTAAGCTTACTGGGGTTGCCGATAAGTACTGCTTTCCCGCCACCATATGGGAGTCCGGATACAACACACTTATAAGACATTGCTCGCGAAAGTCGTAGCGCATCGTTTAATGCATCTTTCTCGCTTTTATATGGAAAAAACCTAGTTCCTCCGATTGAGGGCTTGTTCTTATATTTACGATGAATCGCGACGAAGCCACGAAGACCACTATGACTATCAGTAAAATACCATACACCATCATGCTTATCCGCATGGATGTTATTCCGAATATTTTTTTCTTCGATCTTTGTTATGACTAGGTTCATGCTGGTCTATATCCCCTCACTTTTCAACTCTTCAATAAGCTTTTTTGCCTTACTAGACAGTCTGGTAGGTGTCTTGATATTTATATTGATGAGTAGATCGCCTACTCTACCTCGGTTTAGACTTGGGATACCTTTCTCTTTCATCCGGAGTATATCACCAAACTTCACACCTTCGGGTATCTTGATTTCCATTGGTTTTCCATCAAGTGACTTGCTTGTATATGTCGCACCGAGTAGTGCGTCAGAAAGCTTTACGTCGAGATTCATGACGAGGTTGTTGCCTTCGCGGTGATAAAGATCGTGTGTCTTTACGTGTATCTTGATGTAGAGATCTCCGGAGATTCCATGCGCAACTCCTTCACCCTTCCCGCTCATGCGGATCATTTCACCGTCTTGAATACCCGCCGGCACATTGATGGCGATCTCTTCTTGCTTCTTTTGTATGCCAAGCCCGCTACATGTCTTGCACTTTTCTTCAGGAATTTCTCCCTTACCGTGACAAGTCTCGCACGTGCGAGTGGTCGAAAATGTACCGAGAAATGAACGTCGTACTTCGTTCAGTTTGCCTTTGCCGTTACAGGTCGCGCATTTCTTCATTTTTGTGCCCACCCTTGCGCCCGTTCCATCACAGGTGTCGCACGTAGAAGTTTTGCCAAGTACTACTTTTCTTTGTGTACCAAAGACACTCTCCTCAAATGAGATCTCAATATCGATAGATATATCGCTTCCACGTTCAACCCTACTTCCTGCGCTGTTAGTTGCAAAACCTCCACCAAAGAAGTCGTTGAAAATATCACCGAGGTCCACTCCATCAAACCCACCTGCGCCATTGAATCCCTCGAAACCACCTCCATAACCTTGTTGCGGTCCTGCACCATTGAACGTATGTCCGTATGTATCATATTCGCGGCGTTTCTTCTCATCTGAAAGTGTTTGGTATGCTTCATTCACTTCTTTAAATTTTGAATCATCCCCTCCGCCTTTGTCTGGATGATATTTATGAGCGAGCTTATGAAATGCTTTTTTGATTTCTTCTTTGCTTGCCTTGCGCTCCACACCGAGGGTTTCGTAAAAGTCTTTTGCCATAGATTTGCATTATAGCATCTTCATGAAAATTGACAAGCACAGTTATTAGTGCTATCATGTTCATAGTTTCTTCACACTGGGAGGCTACATGCCAGCTCGTAAAGGTCATTCGAACAAAAAGGGTAACTGGACGCTCATGCTGCGTGCTGATGTGCGCGATACTGAGGTAGCTCGTATCAAACGCGATCACCCCGACGCGTACCGCGTACTCGATCACTTCGCAACCGTAATGAAAGAATATGAGGATCACGGCTGGACGGTATTCAACGACTGGCTCGACGCTGTCGCCCCAAAAGCCGCGCGCAACAACTGGCCGGAATCCCTTCCGCGTATTTCTGTCGACAAACTGCGGAAAGTCGTCTTCCCTGCCGTGACCCGCCGCTAAAGAACGACACAATCAAAAATCCCCTCAACGAGGGGATTTTCTTTTATTTTTACATATTGGACATTGCCTCAAATATTTTTTCTTGAAAATATTTGAGATAAGAAAAACTTTCTTGCTTCGCTCGGTGTTTTTCTAAACATCATGCACCGTTCCTTCTGGAGGTGTCTCCGGCGGCACATCACCCGTAGCCGCTGTAGTTCCCTCTGTAGGAGTTGTGCCGGCTTCAGCTGTGCTCTGTACCTTGGCCATTGCTTCACCGATCTTTTGCATATGTTCTGAGAGTGCCTCTGTCGCCTTCTTGGTGGCCTCAAGATCTGTGCCATCTTTAACGGCCTTGAGTTCAGTGATCTTTGCTTCGACGTCGGACTTTATTTCGGCAGGAATCTTGTCTCCATTATCCTTAAGTGCTTTCTCTGCGGTATAGATGAGGCTTTCTGCCATGTTCTTAATCTCGATCTCCTCCTGTTTTTTCTTGTCCTCATCGGCGTGCAGTTCAGCTTCTTTCTTCATGCGCTCAATATCGTCCTTCGTAAGCGACGAACGTGCTTCGATGCGGATGGACTGTTCTTTGCCTGAAGTCTTATCCTTCGCCTTTACGTTCAAGATGCCATTGGCATCAACGTCAAAGGTGACCTCTACCTGAGGCATACCTCGAGGTGATGGAGGAATACCATCGAGCATGAACTTACCGAGAGATTTATTATTAGAAGCAAGTGGGCGTTCGCCTTGAACGACATGCACCTCGACTGAAGTCTGATTGTCGGCTGCAGTAGAGAATATCTGCGAACGAGATGCGGGAATTGTCGTATTCTTTTCGATAAGGTGTGTTGCGACACCTCCCATGGTCTCGATACCTAGCGAAAGTGGAATAACATCAAGTAAAAGGATATCTTTCACATCTCCCTGAAGAATACCTCCCTGAATAGCTGCTCCAATTGCAACAACCTCATCAGGATTCACGGTCATGTTGGGTTTGCGTCCGAAGTATGTCTCAACGGCCTTCTGGAGTAGAGGCATGCGCGTCTGACCACCCACAAGAATGACCTCGTTGATTTCTGTGAGCTGGAATGGTGACGCTGCCATCGCGCGCTTCGATATCTCTATGGATGCGTCGATGAATTCCTGAGTAAGCTCTTCGAGCTTAGCGCGGGTCATCTTTATGACAAGATGTTTTGGTCCGGTCGCGTCTGAGGTGATGAACGGCAGATTGATCTCTGACTCCATTGCGCTTGAAAGTTCGATTTTTGCCTTCTCGGCCGCCTCGTCGAGACGCTGCTTCGCTAGAGTATCATTGCGGACATCGATACCTGAATCCTTTTTGAATTCTTCGGCGAGCCAGTTGATGATCTTCTGGTCGATATCCTTTCCACCAAGGTGTGAGTCACCATCAGTTGATTTGACCTCAATGACATCATCACCTACCTCAAGTACAGAAATATCAAATGTACCACCTCCGAAGTCGAAGACAACGATCTTTTCATTCTTCTTTTTGTTGAATCCGTATGCGAGGGCTGCGGCGGTTGGTTCATTGATGATGCGCTTTACATCGAGACCTGCGATCTTGCCTGCATCTTTAGTTGCCTGGCGCTGAGAGTCGTTGAAGTATGCGGGTACTGTAATAACCGCTTCAGTAATTGGCTCACCGAGCTTTGCCTCTGCATCAGCCTTAAGCTTTTGAAGGATCATGGCAGAGACTTCTTCTGGGCGGTACCACTTGTCGCCCATTTGCACCTCAATGCCGCCATTCTCTGACTTTCGCATTTCGAATGGGACAATCCCTCTATCCTTCTGAATCATATCTTCTTCGAAGTTGTGGCCAATGAAGCGCTTTATCTGATAGACCGTATTCTTTGGATTGGTGACGGCTTGGCGCTTCGCAGAAAGACCGACGACGCGCTCGCCAGTTTTAGCGACCGCAATTATTGATGGTGTCGTACGCGCACCTTCTGCATTCTCAATGATGCGCGGTTCTCCGCCCTCAATGATAGCCATTGCTGAATTTGTTGTACCGAGATCTATACCTAATATTTTTGACATATACGTTTTGCGACCAGCGCACTTGGCGCATTACTCGTCCTTCCTTCGGTGGGTTTGGAAGCAGTAGACTACTACAACTTCTCAAACAACTGCCAGAGTTAAGGACTCGCACTGCATCCAATTACGAAGGTCTTATAATTATTGACTAACGTACTGATAATATAAAATTTTTGGGAAGTTTCGCACAATTCTCTTATCCTCTCATTCTCTCTCTCAGTTACTTGTTACTACGATGATGTGCCTTTGGTTGCATCAGCTTCTTCGCCGTATATCTTTACCTTGGCGGAGCGAATGAGTTTACCACTTAGTCGGTATCCGCTCTGCACGACTTCAGCTATCTTGTGATGAAGTGCGGGATCAGAAGTGTGTACTATTCCTATCGACTCTTGCTCTCTCGGGTCAAAATCTTTGCCTATAGGATCCTCAACGGTAAGCCCATGACCTTCGAGCACTTGCGAAAGCTGGGTGTGTATATATTCAACACCTGTTCGCCATGCTGGGTCAACATTGCCCCATGCCTCTTTGTTTGCAAATGCCATTTGGAAGCTTTCGAGGACGGGCAGTAAGTCGGCGATAAGATTTTCTCTTGCGAACTTAATAAACTCTTCCTTCCCTTCCTCTTCTCTTTTTTTGAAATTAACAAAATCAGCTTTGAGTCTCTGCCATCCATCGAGGTATTCTTGCTTCTCTTGTGTGACTTCGCGGAGCTTTTGCTTCAAGAGCTTGATATGATCTTGCGGCGTCATCTCCCCTCCTTCACCTGCAACATCATCATTATACGATTCAATTTGAATATCGTCAACATCATCGTTATCGCGTACAATGTCTACCCCGCCTCCAAGGGCATAGTCTTTGCTGTTCGTGCCATCGTTATTTTGTGTTTCGTCCATATGCGTTGAGTATATCAAAAAACATCAATTTATAAAATAAATCTTTAATACCGATACATCGCAGAGAGCGATATATATCTTTAGCGCTTCGGTCACAACTCGAACATTCGCTGTCGCTCATGTTCGGTCGCGACCCCGCCTCGCGGTTGCGCGTGCTCGCGCAACATTGCTCCGGCCGTCAAAGCGGCTGAAAAAGCAAAGCAGTTTGCTTTTTTAACGCTTTGACCACTGCGAAGCCTTGCGAGCTTTCTTGAGTCCTGGATGCTTACGCTCCTTCTTGCGTGAATCGCGCTTGAGAAATCCAAGCTTCTTGAGTTCACCTTTCTGTGTTGCATCTTCTTCTACGAGGATACGAGAAAGTCCGTGGCGGATAGCTTCTGCCTGAGCATGAATACCACCACCATTTACCTTTGCAGATACAGTGTACTTTCCAGGGAACCCTTCACGAGTAAGAGGTGAAGTGACAATTGCGCGGAGCACTGCTGTAGGAAAATATTCTTCAACAGTCTTACCATTGACGGTGTAGTGTGCCTTTGCGGCCTGTGCAGCGCGTACACGAGCGACGGCGGTCTTGCGACGACCTATTCCTTCGATGTATTCGAATGCGACCTTTGCGGCTTTCGGTTTAACGGTCTTTGTTTTTGCTGTTGTTGCGGTGGTCATATTTATCCTTCAATTACTAAGTTTTTCATGCGTTTATCGCGGAGGGTGTTGCCTGGGATCATTCCTTTTACCGCACGCTTCAAGGCTTCCTCATGGCCCTTCTTGGCAATGATGTCTTTCAGCTTGTGTGCTCGATCGGATCCTGGATAACCGCTATGGCTGTGGTAGGTCTTCTGGATCATCTTCTTGTCTGCGATCTCAAGGCCGCTCGCATTTACGATACGGACAGTAACGTCAGCTACGGCATTTTTCTTAACGGTCGTTGTGTTCTTGCCGAGAAGTAACTTTGCAGCTTCGCTTGCTACGCGTCCGAGAGCTTGTCCCTTTGCATCAATTGTGTGTTCAGTGTTCATGTTCGGTGTATTATACAAATTCAATAACTGCCATAGGGCTTGCATCTCCTAAACCGCTACGCATACCGAGCTTTGTGATACGAGTGTAGCCGCCATTGCGTCCGACATACTTCGGTGCGATCTCCTTCACCAACTTCTCAGTTGCTGTTCCATTGTTGCCGAGTCTTGCCTTGATGATTCTCACATCTGCAATATTTGCCTCACGAGCCTTCGTGATCATCTTTTCGATCATTGGGCGAAGTGACTTTGCTTTGGTCTCTGAAGTGGTGATCTTTCCGTGTTCAATAAGCGACACCGTAAGCGATCGCAACAGAGCCTCACGCTCTCCAGCTTGTCTTCCGAATTTTTTGTTTTTGTTGTGATGTCTCATGGTGTGTATTGTTTTACTAGATTTCTTCTGGAAAAGCAAATTTATCTCTGCTTCAAGGTTTTGCGATTATTTGGGATGCATTAGGAAGGCTTGGACTAAGGTGGTGTTCGCGAAGCTGTATGAGCTATACTGCTTCCGAACCCTCCGAGGGAAAGCCGACTAGTGCGCCCAAATTATCGAAAAACTATTGCTTGAGCGTAACGCCGAAATTAGATAGTGCCCTCTTGATCTCCTGAACTCCCTTCTCGCCTAGGCCGTCGATCTCTAAAAGATCTTCTTCCTTCTTGCGAACAAGTCCTCCCACAGTGCGGATATTTGCACTGGTGAGTGCGTTCTGGGTGCGTGCTGAAAGGTCGAGACTGTCGATGCGGGTCTTGAGGAATTCTGTATCCATTTCTCCCTCATCTTCGGTTGCTTCGCCTTCTGTAACTACAGGGGCTGGCATTTCCTCGTGGATGAGCTCTTCTTCCTTAAAACCAACGATAGCCTTGAGCTGATGGATCATAACCTCGATAGCAGACTCAAGTGCAGTGCGTGGTGCGAGTGTACCGTCTGTCTCGATAGTTATCTTCAAGCGGTTATAGTCTGTACGGTCTCCGACACGCATTGTCTCAACTTCGTAGTTGACGCGGCGGATAGGAGTGAATGCAGCGTCGAGTGCGATCATGCCTATTTCAACCTTCTCCTTCTGAATTGCTTCCTTGGGAAGGTATCCAAGGCCCATCTCGATGCGGATCTCAGCGTGAAGTGTTGCGTTCTTATCGGTGACCTCACAGATATACTGTTCAGGGTTCAGAACTTCTACTTGGCCTCCTGAGGTGATATCAGCTGCAGTGACCTGCTTTGCACCTTTTATTGAAAGTGTGACGGTCTGAGGATCCTCACTTGTCATCTTAAAGCGAACCTTCTTGAGGTTGAGGATGATAGAAATAACATCTTCCTTGACTCCCTCTATAGTAGAAAATTCATGGAGAACACCATCGATCTTGAGCTGTGTAATAGCAGCACCAGGAAGTGATGAAAGGATGATACGGCGCAATGAATTGCCGAGCGTATGCCCGTACCCTGGA
>JAYTYM010000013.1:0-24768 GCA_043742365.1 bacterium
CGCGAATAAGGTGATTAAGGTCTATCCCGCTTTTGCCGAGTTCTACGGCATGGAAGACGCCATCGAACAGGTGGTGAGCTACTTCCGTCACTCCGCTCAGGGCCTCGAAGAAAAGAAACAGATTCTCTATCTGCTCGGCCCTGTCGGCGGCGGTAAGTCGTCGATCGCTGAGCGATTGAAGTTGCTGATGCAACAAGTTCCGTTCTATTCCATCGCCATCAAGCACCCTGACCGGCTAGAAATTTCGCCGCTCAATGAATCACCGCTCGGACTCTTCGATCTCGCTGAAGACAGCGAACAGCTCGAAGCCGAATACGGAATTCCACGACGTTATCTGAATCGTATCTTGTCGCCTTGGGCTGTGAAACGCCTTCAGGAATTTGGCGGTGACATCCGTCAGTTCGTGGTGGTCAAGCGCTTTCCGTCCATCTTGAAACAGGTGGGCATCGCGAAGACCGAACCCGGTGATGAGAACAATCAAGATATCAGTACGCTCGTCGGCAAGACCGACATCCGCAAGCTCGAGCAGTTTGCTCAGGATGATCCGGATGCCTACAGCTTCTCTGGTGGACTGTGTCTGGCGAATCAAGGCCTGCTCGAATTCGTCGAAATGTTCAAGGCGCCCATCAAGGTGCTGCACCCGCTTCTCACCGCTACCCAAGAAGGCAACTTCAAAGGTACCGAAGGATTTGGTGCGATACCGTTTGACGGCGTCGTCCTCGCGCACTCAAACGAGAGTGAGTGGAAAACATTCCGCGGCAACAAAAACAACGAAGCCTTCCTCGATCGTATCTACATCGTCAAGGTTCCGTATTGCCTCCGGGTTTCGGAAGAGATCAAGATCTACGAGAAGCTGCTGCGCACTTCTGCGCTCATCAATGCAAAGTGTGCCCCAGGCACGCTTAAGATGATGAGTCAGTTTGCCATGCTCACGCGACTCAAGGATCACGAAAACTCCTCGCTTTATTCGAAGATGCAGATCTACGATGGCGATAACCTGAAGGACACCGATCCGAAGGCAAAGAGTTACGGCGAGTACCGCGATTTTGCGGGAGTTGATGAGGGCATGAGTGGTATCTCAACGCGCTTTGCGTTCAAGATCCTCTCGAAAGTGTTCAACTTCGACCCTGCCGAGATCGCGGCGAACCCCGTGCATCTCATGTATGTCCTCGAGACTCAGATCGAGCGCGAGCAGTTCCCCAAGGAGACCGAAGACAAGTACCTCGGTTTCATCAAGGAGCATTTGTCCGCCCGCTATGCTGAGTTCATCGGCAAAGAGATCCAGACTGCATATCTCGAAAGCTACAGTGAATACGGTCAGAACCTTTTTGACCGCTACGTCACCTACGCTGACTACTGGATCCAGGACACGGAATATCGTGACACCGATACCGGCGAGTCGTTCGACCGCAACGCGCTCAACGCTGAGCTCGAGAAAACCGAGAAGCCTGCAGGGATCTCGAATCCCAAAGACTTCCGCAACGAGATCGTGAATTTCGTGCTGCGTGCCCGCGCAAATAACGGCGGCAAGAACCCAGCATGGACGAGCTACGAAAAGTTGCGTACGGTCATCGAGAAGAAGATGTTCTCGAATACGGAAGAATTGCTTCCGGTGATCAGTTTCAACGCGAAAGCAAGTAAGGATGACAGCAAGAAGCACGATGCGTTCGTCGAACGCATGGTTGCAAAGGGCTACACGCAAAAACAGGTCCGACTCCTCTGCGAGTGGTATCTGCGGGTGCGTAAATCCTCATAAGCTTTGCGCATTGTTTCAAACCGAAGGGTGCGCAATGCGCACCCTTCTTTTATTTAGGAGCTCATCATGTGCCCAGTCATTGATCGACGATTGGCCGGTAAGAATAAATCAATCGGAAACCGCGAGCGATTTATCCGCCGCCACCACGAACAACTTCGTGAAGCAGTCAAGAAGGCGGTCGGTGAACGAGGCATCGAGAATATCGGTGAAAAAGGTGAAGATGTTCACATTCCTCGCAAGGACATCCGCGAACCTGTTTTTGGCCACGGCCAAGGCGGCATTCGCGACATGGTTCATCCGGGAAACCGTGAATACGTTCAGGGTGACCTCATCGAGCGTCCCAAGGGTGGTAGTGGCAAGGGTAGCGGCAAAGGCAAAGCCGGTGACTCAGGCGAAGGTGAAGACGATTTTGTTTTTCACCTCACTAAAGAAGAGTTCATGCAGATCTTCTTCGATGATCTTGCACTCCCGAACCTCGCCCGTACGACGCTTACCGATACGCCCGAGTACAAGATGCAGCGCGCCGGCTACAGCAATGAAGGTACGCCGTCGAACTTGCATCTCGTGCGTTCGTCACGCAACAAGATAGCCCGTCGCCGCGCACTTAGCGTTGATGCGCGCAAGGAGCTCGAAGAGATCCTTGCGCGATTGATCGACCTGAATGCATTTGCGGATGCGAATGAGCTCGAACGTGATACGGTCAAGACTGAGATCCGCGAGCTCGAAGAACGCAAAGATGTGCTGACAAAGCGCATCGCTCGCGTATCAGGTTTCGATCCGATGGATATGCGCTACCGTGCACGCATAAAGGTGCCGGTGCCTATCGCTAAGGCGGTCATGTTCTGTGTGATGGACGTTTCAGGCTCAATGGATGAAGAACGCAAAGATCTTGCGAAGCGCTTCTATATTCTCCTGTACCTATTCCTGACGCGACACTACGAGAAGATCGACCTTGTGTTCATCAGACACCATACTCAAGCTGAGGAGGTGAATGAGCATGATTTCTTCCACAAGACATCAACTGGAGGAACGGTCGTTTCAAGTGCACTCGTGCTCATGGATCAGATCATCAAAGCGCGTTATCCCACCAACGAATGGAACATCTATGGTGCGCAAGCATCAGACGGTGATAACTGGCAGCACGATAGCGGCAAATGCGTCGATTTGTTGGTCAACAACATTCTTCCGTTGTGCCGTTACTTTGCCTTCGTTCAGGTTGTGGAGACTGAGCAAAACCTCTGGGATGAATATGCGAAACTCGCACGAAATCCTATGTTCAAAAAGTTCTTCGCCATGCGCAAGGTTGGTAAAGCAGCCGACATCTATCCGGTCTTTCGCGAACTGTTCAAGAAGGAGCAAACGACATCATGAACACCGTAACCTACGACTCTTCGCGAGGCCTCTTGGCACCAGCCAAGAGGCCGATGCGAGCAAGCGATATCCTCAGGCCGCCACGCGTCCCGACACAGCTACCCTCACCAAGTGATTGGACATTCGAACTCATCGATGACTATCACAAGGTGATTCGCGAAACCGCACAGCGTTTTGGCCTCGACACCTATCCCAACCAGCTCGAAATAATCACCGCAGAGCAAATGATGGACGCATACGCGTCTGTCGGCATGCCGGTGAACTATCGCCACTGGAGCTATGGTAAGGAATTCATCTCCACGCAGAAGAATTATCAGCGTGGTGCGATGGGCCTCGCCTATGAGATCGTGATCAATTCTGATCCGTGTATCTCGTATCTCATGGAAGAGAATACGCTCGGCATGCAAGCACTTGTTATCGCTCATGCCGCATATGGGCATAACAGCTTTTTCAAGGGCAACTACTTGTTCCGCATGTGGACCGATGCAGCAGGCATGATCGACTATCTCGTCTACGCAAGAGAGTTCATTCGTGAGTGCGAAGAAAAGCACGGACTTGGTGTAGTTGAAGAACTACTCGACTCGTGCCATGCACTTCAGAATTACGGCGTCGATAGATATCGCAGACCAAGCAAGCTTTCGCTTGCAGAAGAAAAATTCCGCCGCAAGGATCGTGAAGCGTACGCACAGAAGAACGTGAACGATCTCTGGCTCCGTCTCGACAAGTTCATGACGGTGAAGGGCAAAAAGGGGGAAGGAAAGGTAAAGAAAAAATTCCCCGAAGAGCCGCAGGAGAACATCCTGTATTTCATCGAAAAACATGCACCACTCCTCGAGTCATGGCAGCGCGAGATCGTGCGCATCGTCAGGAAGATCGCACAGTACTTCTACCCCCAACGTCAGACGCAAGTCATGAACGAAGGCTGGGCGACGTTCTGGCATCACCACATCCTAAATACGATGTACGACGACGGACATCTTTCCGATGGGGTTATGATCGAATTCCTGAAGTCGCATACTGGTGTGGTCTTCCAACCTCCGGTCGGCGATCGCAGATATAGCGGCATCAATCCCTACGCGCTTGGATTCGCGATGTATACCGACATCAAACGGATCTGTGAAGGCGGCACCTGGCTTGGCGGTGAATTCAAGGGTTCCTCGCAAGAGCAACTTGAAGAAGACCGCGAATGGTTCCCCAACTTCGCAGGAACTGATTGGCTGGAAACATTCGATCACGCAATGCGCAACTACAAAGACGAAAGTTTCGTCGGACAGTTCTTGTCACCGAAACTCATGCGCGACCTGCGACTGTTCGCGATCCATGATGATGAAAAAAAAGAAGAGCTCGAAGTCTCGGCGATCCATGACCCAAGTGGATTCAAGCAGGTACGGGCGCAACTTTCGCGGCAGTACGATCTCACGACACGCGAGCCGAACATCCAGGTTTGGAGCGTTAACACGAGGGGAGATCGGTCGATTATGCTTCGGCATACGCGACACAACAATCGCCCTCTTGATGATGGCGCTGACGAAGTGTTGAAGCATGTTGCCCGCTTGTGGGGCTTCGGAGCACACCTCGAAAGTGTGGATGCAGATGGCAAGGTCGAAAAGACGTACGACTGCCCTGCGCCTCCAGAGAAGGCAGATAATTGAATTGAAGTTCTTTTGAATCTTAACCCGCCAAAGTGGCGGGTTTTTCTTATATAAAAAAAGTCCGCGAGTGCGGACCTTAGATGGTAACTATTTTTATTGGACTAGTGGCGATGATCACAATGATGAGCGTGAGCATCGTGATGTGAATGAGCTGAGCTCGACCCTGACGTCTGTCTCCAGATCTTTGCACCTACATAGAGCATCCACAGGGCGCAGGCGATACCGATGTAGCCATCGAACTCTGCAGTGCCCAAGGTGACGACTAGCAAGGCTGAAAGGAGCACACCTCCTGAAAGTATCGCGTCACCAAGAATGTGCGCTAAGTTCACTCTGACAAGATGGTCGTGACCATGGCTGTCGATGCCATGCACGATAGCATGCATGCAGACATTACCAACGACACTCACAAGCGCAGCAATGATGACGGGAATACCAGGGAATGCGACGGGAGAGTGTATCCGCTCCCACGACGCCCACACTATGAATGGGACCGACGCCCACAGCAGTATGACCGCAATTCGTGTCATGCGGCGCTTGATGTGACTTGCGTCTGTTTCAGGCATGAGCATTGCCTGATACGAAACCATCATTGAACCGAACAATACAATCCCATCGGCGAAACTGTGTGCAGCATCGGCGAAAAGTGAGATGCTATTTGCAAAGAAAAGGATTACCCACTGCAAGAGGCAGATAAGGATATTCACACCCAGTGCTAAACGGTAGCTCGAAAATGCTTCTTGTCTATGATCGACCACGAGTGCCTCCTTAAAGACCAGTCTTTTTAAACACTACGCTCCTCAATACTTACCGTCAAACCATCATATTCATCATAAATTTATGCGATTTGCTATAATGAACTGATGTTATATACAGGCAAAGGCGACAATGGCACAACAGGACTTTTTGGCTGCGATCAGCGTATGTCAAAAAGCTCTGCGATAGCAGAAGCGCTTGGCTCAGTCGATGAGATAAACTCGCTCATCGGTGTTGTTAAAATGAAAGCAAAAGACATGAATGCAGTTGCGGGGCTCTCATACCATGACCTCCTATCGGATGTGCAGCAAGATCTATTTATCATCCAAGCTGAACTTGCAGGCGCCGACAAACAAATGGACAAAGAGCGTGTAAGTAAGGTCGAGGGCTGGATAGGCACTATTGAAAGCGAGCTTCCACCGATCAAATCTTTTTTTGTTTCAGGTGGATCTATGGAAGGAGCGATGTGCGACTACGCCCGAACGGTCGCTCGTCGCGCCGAGCGTCGAGTCGTCGCCGCTATTGAAGAGGGGACAGCACACGAGAAGCCTCCAATGCTTGCATACCTGAATCGACTCTCAAGTTTGCTGTATGCGCTGGCGCGACTCGCTAACCATCGTGCAGGAGTCACCGAAGAAAAACCGCATTATTAAGCAACACTGAAATAAAATAGTATAAAAAGAAAGCGGCCGGTGAGGGTCGCTTTTTGATCCGTGAGGGATCAGCGGGTACGGCTGCTGCGCAGGACGTTGCGGTGATCGCGGATCGACTGGCCGAGCATGATGCAAAGCGGAATTGCGGCGAGCGCGGCGAGGACTGAAGGAACGATGACGGACATGGTGTCTCCTTGATGAGTGGGTGGGAGAGATTCCCATATTATTTATACACTATTTACGTGTATTTGTCAATACCCTCAAAATATCCTTGATATTCTGACGTTGTTTGGTATAGTGCAACTTAAGCACCGCAGGGTGCTTTTGCTTCACCTCTTTATGTACCAGCAGTCATGCTTGTTATGAGGAGATAGGAAAGTAGTGAGTTAAATATCATGGTGCTAGTGTGTAGTGATAGCAGTTATGCTTGTTATGAGAGAGAATGTTCGATGTTTATAGTTTGTAAATCATGGTGCCTATGGTGTAGCGGTTAGCACAGAGGCTTGTGGAGCCTTTAGCCTGGGTTCGATTCCCAGTAGGCACCCCTAGAGGGAAAAATCATAGAATCAATTACTTGCATTTATCGTATCATTTTGATACGATAAATGGGCAGAAATGATACGATACAATATCGGATTATTTCCGACCGTTTATGGAATATCCAAACAAAAGACAACAGCAGATACTCGATATCCTCCTGGGTGGGGAGGCCTTGTCGTCCTCGGAGGTGAACGCTGTACTTAGTGGAAAGGGTGAGACACTCTCACTCGTTACGGTGAAGCGTGCACTCTCTGAGATGTTAGCTTCCGGACTTCTCGTGACAAAAGGAGTTGGACCTGCGACTGTTTATGAAATAAGCACGATTGGTCGACTACAATCGAGTATTGATCCGAATTTATATTGTGCAATTGAACCGGACAAACGGATCGGGATGGAGCGATTTAATTTCCCAGTGTTCGACGAGCTCCCCGATGAACTTTTTTCACTAGAGGAGCAAAAGGTGCTTGAAGATGCGACGATTGAATATCATCGGCGTACGAAAGAAATACCACCCACTGTGCAAAAAAAAGAATTGGAACGCCTCGTTATTGAGCTCTCATGGAAGTCATCGCGCATTGAAGGGAACACATACACTTTACTTGATACAGAAAAATTGATACTTGAGAACAAAGAGGCAGAGGGGCATTCACGAGATGAGGCACAAATGATACTCAACCACAAAGAGGCGTTTCTTTTTGTGCACAAAAACTCGGAGAGATTTTCACTACTCACTCGAGCGAACCTCGAAGAGATACACTCTCTGCTCGTGAAAGATCTCGGTGTTGGACACGGTGTCCGGAGATCTCCTGTCGGGGTTTTGGGCTCTAAGTATCGGCCACTCGATAACGTGCACCAGCTTACTGACGCGTTGTCAGGACTGTTTCGAGCAGTAGAGAGGGCGAAGTCGCCATACACTAAAGCGCTTACTGCGCTCTTGGGGGTAAGTTATATTCAGCCATTCGAGGACGGAAATAAGCGAACATCACGACTTGCAACAAATGCACTTTTACTTGCACATGATGCTGCGCCACTCTCATATCGAAGTGTAGATGAGAGCGAATATCGCGAGGCCATGCTTGTATTCTACGAATTAAATTCGGTCATCCCCCTCAGGAAGATATTCATCAGTCAGTATGACTTCGCAGCTAGGAATTATGCGGTATCGTAGAGGCATCGAGCAAACTAGTTCGAAATCTATCCATCACGGCACCATAACGGGAATTTCTAAAATAATCCTTATTTTGTAAGGCATTTTGGTTCGAGCGTGGTATATTTTATTTATGTTGAAAGATCTTCCTTCTATTGAGAAATTTCGTTTTGAAGGCCTAACGCTTACTGTTGCAAGCGTAGAGCGGTCAATTGATTTTTATAGCAACAAGCTCGGTCTCAAGGTCGAGTTAGATGCCGCCCCTGCCTTCGCAATGATCCGTGTTGGGGAGGGGACGATTGGTCTGCTTGCTTTAAAAGAAGCGCAGAAGGGTGGAGCTGATGAGACAACGCCTCTGCAAAAGAGAGCTATTCACGTGGAATTCAGCACGGATGATCTCGATACGCTCTATAAAGAATTAAACTCTAAAGGAGTGGAGTTTCACCAGCCTCCGCATGACGAACCGTGGGAAAGATCGATGACTGCTTTCGATCCAGATGGTTACTCTGTTGAGTTTGCCCAAGGCAAGCGCGGTCACAACGCTCTTAAAACGTAAGTCCTGACCTTGCCTATCCCCCCAAAAAAAGGAATATATAGTAAATTACACCGTAGGGCAGAAAATTGGAATATAAATGCCCACATCATCTAACTCCTCAAACACGGTTCTAACATCCTCTACGATAGCCACCCAGCGGAATATATAAGAAAGCCCAGGGGTTCTCTTTTTGTGAGGTGTCCTGATTTTTTTATGACTCAATATATGCTACTGCGTTGTTTTTGATCGCTTCCAAACAGGCAGGAATACTTTTTTGTAAACTTGAAGTGAAGAGAGGCAACGCATTTTCCGGAGACACAAAATCATACTTTTCCAGTTCTTCTGTTTGCAATTTGATCTGAGATATTTGTTCGTCAGTCAATGTGCCGCCGAAGTAAATAAATTTAAGTGAATCAGTGAATACCCCCTTTCTTGGTCTATAATATATACCCACTAATTGCAGTTGGGTTATATCAAGTCCGATCTCTTCTTTGGTCTCGCGAATAGCACAATGCAGAGGGGATTCATTGTCATCACACGCACCTCCAGGCACAAGCCAACCTTCCTTGTAGTCAGGTTTCACGATCAGTAATTCTACTTTTGTATTAAAAAAGAGAACAGCAGTTCCAATCTGCTTTTTTGGGAGAATCTTTGCGTACTCTTCATCGGTGAGTTTCTTTACCATTTCTCCAGCCTAGCATTTTTCTCACCGAAGAAGCAGTCTGTTAATGTATACAAAACTACGCTTCAAGATACTTTCTTGCCACTTCTTGGTGCTTTGCACGTAGTTCAGGTTTCATGTTGGCGAGCAGTCGAGGCATCATAGATAACCTGTGATTGCGCAAGAAAAACTCCCGGTGCGTTTCAATAAAGTTCCAGTACAACGCTGTCCAAGTTTCTTCCCAAGGCCCCTTCGGGTAAGCAGACATTTTTTTAATGTAGCTGCTTCCTGAAATATATGGCTTGGTGGCGAATATTCCTCCATCAGCAAACTGGCTCATGCCGTAGACATTGGGGACCATGACCCAGTCGTAGGCGTCTACATACATCGCCATAAACCATCGGTAGACTTCATCGGGATGCACCTGTGAGAGAAGCATGATATTTCCGAGCACCATAAGACGTTCAATATGGTGATTGTATCCGTAGGAGAGTGCACGGCTGATAGCAGCATCAACAGGCAATATACCAGTTTCTTGAGTCCAGAACGCCTTTGGCAAAGCTCGCTTGTGTTGCCAGAAATTTCTGGTTCGCATTGATACTCCGTCACACTCATATGCTGCTCGAATAAATTCTCGCCAACCCAATATCTGCCTAACAAATCCTTCCAGAGAGTTAATGGGAACATCATACGTTTTTGCATAGCGGAGTGCCTCATCAAGCACATGCTGCGGAGTGAGTAAGCCGATGTTCATCAAGGGAGACAGTGCTGAGTGAAAGAGGAGTGCGTGAGTTGGTGCAATAGCATCTTCGTACGCACCAAAGTGTTCAAAGCGATCACGAAGAAAAGCTTGGAGCCATTCTTCTGCTCCCGAATGAGTGTAAGGCATCCATTGTACTGTCTCGCCGTACTGTTCTGCTTCGATAGAGGCAAGCCATATTTTTGCTTCGGCTATATCATTGTTTTCATACGGAAGTGGATCAATGGGCAGCGTTAAGTCCCTCGGTAGTTTTTGGCGATTCTGTTCGTCAAAGCTCCACTTCCCGCCAACGGGCTGCTTGGTATCCGTCAGAAGAATATTTTTGTCGGCCCTGAGTACTTGATAGAATTTTGCAAGATGTTTTTTTGAAGCACAGTATCGCTCCACTGCTTCATTTTTCGGTAGTAGGAAGAGTGGTGATTCGTAGAAAGTAATAGTGAGTTTGAGTTGAGTGCATGCTAAAACAATTCGTTTTGATAGCCAGAAGTCAGTAACGTCAACAAGATGTACCGCATGAATGCCGTCTTTTTTCATGCGATCAAATACCGCATCGGTTGATACTGCGTCGGCTGTAGAAAAGTATATGACGCTGTAACCCTCTTCTTGAAGATATGTAGCGTATGCCCTCATTGAAAGTCGATGCAGCAGCAGTTTTTGCCGGTGAATAGGAAACTCAGTAAAAAATAGTGGCTCCTCAACCAAATAAATTGGCCGTGCTTTGCTAATGGCGGGGTGTTGTTGGAACAACTGGTGTGGGTACACGAGTGTGGCTTCTTTCATGTTGATGAGTATACTACTATCCCCTCATCTCTCTTATGAAGAGCGGTAGTAGGACTGCACCGCAAAACCAAATAAGCCATGCTGATGCGAACAGAAGTGATATTCCTGTTTCTCCATATATAGCGGGCATAAAAGTGAGGCCAATGCCATGAAGCATCGCAACCAAGGCGACAATGAGGATAATGGCAGGAGAGAGTTGATCATTTGATAATCTTAAGAGTTTGCGTACGCCCGAAATACTCACGGCTGCAATCGGTATGCTTAAGACAAAAATTGTTGCGCTACCCCATCCGCCCCAGAGTGAATGTGAGGACATAAATCTGATAAGGAGAACTCCATTTAGCCAGAAACTGACTGCAAGTGCAATTATCGCCAAATGCTGCCAAGCTATTAAACCCAGTTTTCGCTCAGTGTTCATAGTTAAAGTATAATCGATTGCTTGAAATGCGCATATGTCAATTTCCACCGTGGCCGCTATGCAAGCGCACCATTAATGATTAGCATGGGTTACATGACTCCCAACTACATGCCACCACCACCCTTGCCACTAGTATGGCAGAAGCGATTTTTCGATATCATCCTGAGTACACTAGTGGTCATAGCGGTCTCGCCAGTGCTACTCTTGTTTACTCTATTAATATTTCTTGAACACACCCTCTTGCTCCATCCATTTGATCCGCTTTTTTATTTTGATGAGCGGATGTCTCGGAACAAAATGTTCCCACTTTGTAAGTTCAATATCTTTGATCAGCGTGTTGTCGATGTCCTCAAGCAGGAGCATGTGTTCATCCATACAAAGAAACTTGAATGGGCAGGAAATACGACCATCATCGGCAAAATTTTAAGACAAGTCTATCTCGACGAACTTCCACAGTTGTGGAATGTGCTCAGCGGGGATATGAGTCTCGTTGGTCCGCGCCCACTCAATAAAGAAGTATACGAGAGTATGAATGAAGCAAGGGTTCATCCGCTCGCATATATTCAAGGAGGTATGACCGGATATTTTCAATCAGAAAAAGATTATGTACATAGTAATGCAACAGCGATGGACGCAATCTATTTGAATAAGTATTTAAACGAAAGTGGCTGGAGCGTACTCTTGTTCGATATAAAGATAATCCTACGCACCGTGCAGGTCCTGCTTCGCGCAAAGGGGGTATGAGTAGGGAATAAATTGACTACTAAAGTTTTCATATACCCATGAGAAACAAAATGTTAGTATGCACTCATGATTGACCTGCTTGCCATTTTTTGTGCTAAATATCTCATCGCGCTTTCCTTCATATTGGGAGGCGCAGCTCTACTTAGGTTGTCGAAAAAAGAACAGCGGTCGATAATAATTTTCGGCGCCATCGGACTTCCATTTATTTATCTCACTGCATTAATCGCAAGTCATTTTTACCACAACCCACGCCCATTTGTTGTCGAACATTTTATCCCGCTCATTGCCCATGCTGACGACAATGGATTCCCCTCAGATCACGTGCTGCTCGCATCAGCGATCGCTGCGATATGGACCATCTATCGCAGACGTATTGGGCTTGTGCTTTGGGCGCTCGCGCTCCTGATCGGAGTTGCACGCGTGTATGTTGGGGTGCACCATCCTGTAGATATCATTGGTAGCATAGTCATAGCTGGTAGCGTCTCATGTGTGCTCTACTTTTTAATGAACAAATTAAAGTATTTAGTTTAGTACAAACTTAAATAGTATGACTGATAAAGTTTCATTGCCATCTTTTTCATCGAAAACGTTACTTAATAAAGTTCCAGAAATTACACTGTATTTCTGGGTCATTAAAGTATTGTGTACAACGGTCGGAGAAACTGCTGCGGATTTTCTTAATGTAAATCTCAATTTAGGTCTTTTAGGTACTTCCGTGGTGACTGGGGTGCTGCTCATCATCGCGCTTTTTTTTCAAATAAAAGCAAACAAATATATACCGAGCGTGTACTGGCTTGCGGTAACACTCGTGAGTGTCTTCGGAACACTCGTAACTGACAATCTCACCGACAAGGCCGGCTTACCTCTTGAAGCAAGTACGGTGATATTTGGCTTGCTACTGAGTGCATCTTTTGTGCTGTGGTACATGAGCGAAAGAACGCTGTCTATTCACTCGATCTTTACAAGACGCAGAGAGTCTTTTTACTGGCTCGCGATACTTTTCACCTTCGCACTTGGTACTGCATCGGGGGATCTTATGGCTGAAGGCTTGGGGCTTGGCTACCTAACGACGGGTGTCATTGTTGCCTTGGTCATTGCGGCGACCGCTCTTGCGTGGAGGTTTAGGCTTAACTCAGTGCTTTCGTTCTGGATAATCTACATTCTGACTCGACCACTGGGCGCCTCAATAGGAGACCTCTTGTCACAACAAAGAATACACGGAGGCTTAGGTCTTGGTGCGACGACAACAAGTGTCATCTTTCTTGGAGGTATTCTCGCTGTCGTAACGTACCTTACGCTTACAAAACGAGATGTTATTGCCGCTGCGTCAATTGAATATACAGACGAGTCAAAAGAAAAAGGTGGGTTGATCCAGTCCATAATTGTCCTCATGCTCTTTATTATGCTCGGGGGGGTTGGCTACTACGTGAGACATGCTGCGCTGGCAGGGGAGAGCTCGAACACAAATATTCCCGCGCCGTCGATGAACGTCGCCACATCATCCGAAGTTTCAAGTAAAATACAAAATTCGACTTTCGGTGATCTATCTACCTTCAAAACAATTTCCCAAGATACTCTCGATATGTTAAGTAGGGGTGAGCAATCTCAAGCCACCACTCGAATTGGCGACCTTGAATACGAATGGGACAACGCGCAAGCACGATTAAAATCGAAAGACAAAGCTGCTTGGACGATAATTGACGGCAAGATAGACACAGTACTACGTGAGTTGAGGGCGGTTAATCCAGACGTGCTGCGTGAGAAGTCAGCGCTCAGTGCGCTTATTGCCGCGCTCAATTAAGCGCTGTCCAAGAGATGCGTCTTACAAAATACTTAAAAAAGAAACTCATCGGGAGTTCCTTTTTTTCAAGACTTTTTCTCAAGTATGGAGATTATCTTATCGAGCTTATTTAATTCAATCTCTGAAAGATGTCTCTGTAGTTCTTCGATCTCCTCTTTTGCCTTCACGTTCGTCTCGTAATCCTCCAGCGCTTGATGGCGATCGCGCTCTGACTGTCGGTTCTGGCTCATCATGATGATGGGAGCTGCGTATGCTGCTTGCGTAGAAAAAAGTAGATTCAAGAGAATGAACGGGTATGGATCCCAGTGTGAAACAAAGGCGACGATGTTTAATATCATCCACAGGAAAACGATGATGGACTGCCAAACAATGAACTTCCATGAGCCCATTACTTTGGCTACTTTGTCGGAGAGGCGTTCTCCTGCTGTCGACGTCTCTGTGTGTTTTTGATGCCACGTCTTATTGTGATGAACTTCTTTAGTGCTCATGTATGTTTCTTAGTGTTAGAGTTTAAGCTGGTTAGTTACAATATCGACAAGCTCGCCTGGGAGCGTGTTTGATTTGATGAGATACATGAGTGCACCATGAGCGAGGGCATTCTCGACGACTGACTTATCTCCAAGATTTGAAAAAATAATTATGGGTATCAGAGCTATCTCAGGAGAGCTTTTGAGCTTTTCTAATACTTCGAGCCCAGGCATATCTGGAAGCATGAGATCAAGCAGTATGAGATCAGGTGTATCTGACAGAGCAGCTGAAACACCCGCAGCGCCTGTTGCAGCGCGAGTCGCAAGAATATTTGCATGCGAAAATTTTTCGATGATGAGGTTGATCAAAAAAGTATCATCTTCGATACAAAGTATTTTTTTAGCTTCGTCCGGCACCTACCCAGTGTAGCGCGCTCTAGGAACTTCGGAAAGCAACGTTCCACTCAGTTCAATGTAAAATACACAGACCTAAGATTTGTTTCTTACTAGAGAAATACGATAAATAGCACCCGCGCGGTCATCGGAAACATAGAGCACGCCATTTGGTTCCGCAAGAAGTCCTACCGGTCTTCCGAGGGAGTCGCCCGTTGATCCGCCCGGTGCCAAGAAGCCCGTCACAAAATCGAACGGTTGTGAATTGTTAATACGCCCCTCTTCATCGAGATCATAGCGTACGACTTTATAACCGCTCGGTATTGAGCGATTCCAAGAGCCGTGATATGCGATAAGGAGGTCGTTTGCATATTCTTTGGGCCATCCGTTCTGTGGTATAAATGCAAGCCCAAGCGGGGCTACATGCGCGGCTAAGTCGATATGCGCCGGCTCAAAACCAGTGCAAGGGTCAAGAGTATATTTTTTATTATCAAAATCAGTGTCATGGATATTGTTGCCGTAGCAGAATGGCCAGCCATAGTATTTTCCTTCTTTGATGATGTTTATCTCATCAGGTGGAATATTATCGCCAATAACATCTCGGCCATTTTCTGTCGCCCATATTTCATCTGTTTGAGGTCGCACTGCCATAAACACAGAATTTCGTAAGCCTTTGGCATATGTAGCCTCCTTACCTGTCTCGAGATCATATGTCTGTATCGATGCGCGTTTTGGATCAGTCTCATTGCAGACATTACAATCTGAGCCGATAGAAATAAGCATGCGCTTGTCATCCGGATGCATGAGTAAGGTGCGGGTGAAATGCCCCGCGCCGGTAGGGAAAGTCGTAAGCGTACTCAGGTACACTGCCTTGTGCGCGTCACTATCATAAGCATAAGACTTCAGTGCATCAGTTTCTGCGACATATAGAATACACTCGCTACCGCTATTTTGTGTCGACGTGCCTGACGCAGCTGTTGTAGAAGCTGTCGCGCAACGTACAAGAATACCATGTGGCTGCTTCAGTCCCTCAAGTAGGGTGATCGGAGTATCTGCAACAGTACCTTCTCCATGATCTGTAAGCATAACAACTTTGCCACCCGCGGTCAGCGAGACAAGCATTTTCCCGTTCTGATCACGAGTCATTACCCGAGCACCCGGGACATCGCGTGAGTATATGGTCGCGACGAAGCCTTCCGGTGTTGTAAGGGGTGCTTTATCACCTGGAGGAAGCGGTGGAGGTGGTTTAGTTTTAGTTAAAAATTCAATGAGAAACTTTGGAGGCTTTTGTACTAAATAAACGTAGGTCGCATGGCCTCCTATTGCAAATATAAGCATAACAAATAGTATCAGTACCAAAACGGGGAATGATCTCATAATATGAATATACAATGCATGAGTGAAATGTTAATGAATGCATGGCGTTGGTTTGTTATACTAGAGGAGTAAACGCTCATGTATACACTTCCCATTAAACGCAACTGCAAATGGAAACTTGCTTTTATTATTTTTACTGGATACTTGATGCTACCAACTGCATTGTTTGCAAGTATGGAACTGGGGATCACAAGCGAAGTATCTCGGGTGCATGATTCCCACAGCGTACGCGTTCTTCACTATGGAATGCACGGAAATGACGTAAGGGATCTACAGGCGGAATTGAGCACACTGCCTTTGGTATACCAGAGCGGCAAGGTGACAGGTTTCTTTGGGTCGAGAACTGTGGCTGCGGTCACTCGTTTTCAAAAACAAGAACAGGCTAATTTTGAAAGTACTTCAAGTCCAACAAAATATGGAACTGTGGATACTCATACTGCAAATATGATCCGCCTCCGAGTCACACAAAAAAAGTGTCCGCTTGATATGCGTGCCCGACAATCGTGTCTTGAAAAAAATTATACACATTACGCAAATTATTCTGGGGTAGATAGTGCACTCAGCCTCCTTCGCCTCGAAGTAAGTAATGAGCCACGATTTGCTGGAGCGTGTCATTCGGTTATGCACCAGATCGCACATGTCGCAGTTCATGAATTCAAAAACTTTGGCAATGCCATGTATCACGGAACAACATTGTGTCAGAATGGCTATTATCATGGAGTGGTCGAAGAATATCTACGCAACGAAAATGTTGACGTTCTTACACCCACTGATCTGCAAAATTTTTGCCGTACATCACTTTCGGCTACCTCCTTAGCTACTGACACCCTCAACTGTATACACGGCATAGGGCATGCGCTCATGTATATGACCCGCAATGATCTGCCGAAGTCGCTTGTTCGCTGTGGAGATTTTTTGGATGACCATATGCGTAGTCAGTGTCTAACAGGAGCATTCATGCAAGAAGGCTTTATTGCGACCAGTTCAAAACAAAGCGTAATAGATAAGGAGGTGCAAGGTTGTACGCAAAGCCAAGAACAAGATCAGTGCTTTATCAATCTTTCAGCAAAGACCATGAGCGAAGCGGGGATTAATGCGAACGAAATAGCGCACTATTGCGACACGCTTAAGGATGTAAGTAATCAGCAAATATGCAAAAGTGTGATTGTAAATCAGCAGTAAATCGCATTTTCTTAAGTCACGCCCAGGCGACGGGGTAAATTGACATTTTAGCTATTCATGTTAATGTTGTCGCGGGAATCAATGTCGATGTCCTTTTACAAAAGGGGAATTACCAGTGCAGACAAAAGAATTTCTTCGTAAGGTTTTCGGTAACAACAGTGATTCGCTGCTTGCCGTCTCGCTTGCCGCACATGTGCGCGAGTCCTCGCACGCGGCTGTCGCGCTTTCGCGACTTATGGCACAGGTGCCAACGGGCGTAAAAGAGCAGCTCGCCATTATCGTCACGCACGAGCATGCCGGCGATAAGCTGACCAAAAAACTACGCACACATCTGGATGAAGTGTTCATTTTGAAGCAGCTTTCCAAGGACCATGTGTCACGACTCGTCACCCATCTCGACGACATCCTCGACGACATGCGCGATGCAGCTCACTATATCGACACCTACATGATCGATGAAGCCACCCAAGAGGCACTCCAGTTTGCGGCCGAGATCGCGGCAATGGTCTCCCGACTTTCCGGGCTCATCGAGCGACTACTCGAGCTCACGACTCGCGAAGTTGAAACTGCATTTGCAGAACTGCGTAAGATCGAAGGCAACGCTGATGATCTTCGCCGCAACGGAACAAATGCACTCGCACGACGTTACAAAGAAGCCACCGATGTGCAAGAACGCACCGAAGCGCTCTACCTGCTCGTCGTCTGGAAAGACATCTATGCGAAGCTTGAGCGGGTGACCGACCACTGCACGCATGCGGTCAATGAGGTCGCAATAATGGTCCGGACATATTGACGGGAGGAATCATGGAGCACCTTTCGCTACTTCTCGTCGTGGTCATCGGCCTCGTACTGTTGGCAGAGTTCGTCAACGGCCTTACCGATGCGCCGAATGCTATTGCAACTGTTGTTGCGACTGGAGTGTTGTCTCCGCGTGTGGCCATCATCCTTGCTGTGGTTGGAAATATTGCGGGTACATTCGCCGGTACCGCAGTTGCTGCAACAATAGGCAAAGGCATTGTCAGTGCCTCGGTAGTCGATCTTCCACTTATCGCAGGAGCGATGCTTTCAGTCGTGGGTTGGGGATTCACCGCTGCGCATTTGGGTATCCCTGTGAGTAAGTCGCATGCGCTCATCGCGGGACTTGCAGGTGCCGGACTTGCCGCAGGGGGATTCGGCGCACTTGAATGGTCGGGGTGGGAGAAGGTGATTAAGGGCCTTCTTATCTCGACGTTCGCGGGTTTCATGCTTGCATTCGTAATAGGCAAGTCCGTGCAGGTGTTTGCGGCACGCATGCAGGCGAAGCTTGCGCGGAAGATATTCGACCGGCTGCAGATAGTATCTGCTGTGTTCATGGCGTTCAATCACGGCATGAATGACGGACAGAAGTTCGTCGGCATCTTCACACTCACTCTGATGCAGGCGGCGATACTTACGTCATTTCACGTTACATGGCAGGTAGTGCTCATTTGTGCGCTCACCATGGGCTTCGGAACTGCATTTGGCGGTTGGAAGATCATGCGCACTGTCGGGCAAAAGATGGTGCACATAGAATCGTGGCAAGGATTCGCCGCAGAAGCTGGAGCATCGAGCATGATCTTCGTTGCGTCGCAGTACGGTATTCCTCTTTCGACAACGCACACTATCACAACTGCCATTACCGGCTCGGCAGCATCGCTTAATGCTAAGCGGGTCAATTGGGGAGTGGTGCGCAACATCGTGCTTGCATGGATAATTACGTTCCCGGTGTGCACACTCATCGCGTTTCTTGTTTGTAGCGTCATTCGCTTGTTCTAACTCACGCCTTCTTATTACGCCTCTATAGAGAGGCGTTTTTTTTACAAGAAATTAAAATTGGGTAATCTTGAAACAAAAACCCATCTTTTGCTACCGAAGCGATGATAACGAGAGTGAACTGATGCGTTGTGTACTTTTTCGCTTTGTTTGCTAGGCTCATATAAGATAGTCCCTAGCTTTCTTAAGGAGAGTAGTCATGTATAACTCAGTTCGAGTCTTCTGTGTAATGTTTCTCGCCTCATTCATGAGCCTCATCGCAACGCCTTTGTATGCAAAAAATGTAGCAATGCAAGAGGTGCGCGATGACTACTTTCGATATGTTTTTATGGGGCGAAGCGATTCGCTTATCACGATTTCGCTTTATGGCACAATTGGTTCTGCAAGAGTTTCGCAGAACTCAGATGGAAGTTTTAACTGCCGCGTTTCAGGTCTCGCAATTTCTGCCGACAAAGTCACCGCTTCCGAGCGACTTGAGCAAAGAGGTAAGCTTATCCACGAAAGCACGCACTGTTTGGTCGTGCCCTACACGCGCATGCTTCCCGATGATGGAAATGATCCGCTCGTGCGTGTTGCAAACGACCTTACCATTCTCATGGCAGAAAGTGCCTCTGATGCCCGTGCGGTCATAGAGATCTATCGCAAGGACGGCCTTAGTGAGGCAGATGCGTATGCATCGATGCTCATTGCTTACCGCAGTAAAGCAACAGACGTTCCGCATTCGACGATCGAGGCAATAAAGCTCGCGCGCGAGCTCGTTACGTACGACAACAAGAGAGTCCAAAGCGACAGTGATGCATTTTACACCGCATTGCACATCGCGAGATGGAGCGCTGAAAGTACGATGCGGAGTATTCTTGAAGAGCATGGCCATGACGAAATGATGTCGAGTGCAAGCACTGTGGCAACACTTGCCGCGATGGATGCGACCGTTATAGAGGCGACGCGAGCATTTAAAAATGGTCGCTACGAAAACTCCGCTGTCACCATGCGTGAGAAATATCAGGGCCGGGCTGAATCCGACATGCACATCACTCTCACAAGCGATGGCACCCTACGTCCCGAACCGACTCTTGGCGATGAGCATGCGCATGAAATCGCAGAGCTAAAAACACTGATAGCGGCGAGTAAAACCCCCGAACAATTACTTGCAGTTGAGGCGCTAACAAAGTACGGACTATTATCCAAAAATAACCTCGAAGATGTGCAGATACTTTTTGAGCGCTGGATAAGAGTGTTTACTAAGGACAACAGTACAAAAAGAGAAGCTGCGCGTAGCGTGATCGCAAAAGTTATCGCAGACACAAAAGAGATAGAAGGAGTGAGTGACCTCTACGACAAGGTTACATACGAGTTACACCTCACATTCGAGTAGTAGTTTTTTTCCGGCACCGCGCTGCTTCGTCAGCTCGGTGTCTCTTTATTTACTTTCTCATATCATCTGCTAGTCTCAATTGAGATTTGTAATTTGAGGAGCTGTGATGACCAAGGTGAAACTAGACAGAACATATAGAACCCCCGATTCATGTGTGCACGTGCCATTGTTTGAGATGACGCAAGCGCACATCGATACGCATTTTATAGATGGACATGCACAAGGTGTGCTTGTTGATACGCTCAGTTTGCCAAGCGGCAAACAAGCTGCGCTTGTGATCGTATCGTCGCGTGAAGGGGAGCCTGAACCGTCACCCGCACTCTTGTGCTCGTGTGTGCTACATGCACAAGTGATGGATACCGATACGAATATTAGCTGTATGTGGATGGACAGGTGCAGTGCAAAACAAGCGCTGAGCGAGGTCTATGCCAAGAAAGCGCGCGAAGAATACGCATCAGTCGCGTGGAAAGACAGAGACAGTAAAGAAAAGATCCTCGATATTTTCAGAAGTGTATCGGCCGGCGAGTATCTCGGGCAATGGCAAGGCTATATGATCTATGTGCAGGAAGTCGCAAAACTGCTCGAGATTCCCGAAGCAGATATCTGGCGCGCGTGTCGCACCTTGTTCGCGGAAGAAAAGCTCGACCTGAACGGTGCAATACTTTACGAATATAAACCACGCTTTCGTTTCCCTAAAGAGCTGCAGACACTCATGGCTTATGTTATCGAAGAGCCGCTCGGGTGGCCCAATGGCGATGCGGGTGATTGCTTCATCCACACCCTTGAGGCAGCCATTCATAAGCACACACCATTCCAACATGGAAAGACCGCCTTCGGAGAAGAGAATTATCCCAACCTTGCGCCGCACCATCTCGTGGCTTTCGGACTGATGTTCTTGGAAAAAGGGCTACTGGGCATCACCGCCGACAAGCAAGAGCGAGACGGACTCGACCTTGCCGCACTCGTTAGTCGATTGCGGACCATCCAAACGGAGGTCAAAAAAGCAGCCGCAAAAGCGCAAAAAGATAAGAAAATATGAACTATACTAGCTCAACTGAGCTAGTTTTTTTGTTTTTTCAGAGGATCTACGGGGAAGATTTCAAAAATGAAATAATCTGCCCCCAGCGTTGTAATAATAAACAAGGAAGACGTGCAAACGAATTCCTTGTCGATCGCTTATTGGTTAACTGTATCGTCTATTGCAAAATAGAAAAGTATAATTCCTCCTCATCTCTTTAGTGAGATTGTGTGGAAGTTGACTAAAGCTCCACTTCTTAGCGCGTGCGACATGGCCTCATTGTGACCGAGTCGATGATCGTTATACCTAAGAAGCTTGAAAAAAAGCGAAGCAACCTATAGATACGCCTCCGGTGTCTAGGGGTTGGTAAGATGTGAATAATAAAAAACCAAACTGACGCAAAAACCCTCCACGTGGAGGGTTTTTGCGTGTGTGGGATATATTCATGTGTTTGTTGTACTATTCCTGTATGGACATTATGAGCGAAGAGGTGACAGATGAGGCGTTGGCAATACGAGTCCAAGGAGGCGACAAGGCCGCATTCGCCGCCATTATGGAGCGGTTCGAGGGTAAGTTATTGCGCTATGGAAATAAATTCCTCGCAGAGCGTGAAGATGTTGTCGATATTGTTCAAGAAGTTTTCATAAGCGTGTATCAGAACATAAAAAGCTTTGATAGATCACAAAAGCTTTCTCCTTGGATCTACCGTATTGCCCATAATGCATTCGTGAATGCCCTCAAAAAAAAGAGCCGCAACCCGTTCGTCATGCTTGATTTTGATGCGCTCCTCTCCCACACCGTAAGCGAAGACCCACTTCAAGGCGAGCGCGAACAAGAAGAGATACACAAAATGATCGATGCGGGATTAGATCAGCTGTCCGCCAAGTACAAAGAAATTCTCATTTTGTATTATTTGGAAGAGTTACCATACAAGGAGATCGCCGACATTATCGAGGTACCCATAGGCACGGTCGGCATCCGTATCAAGCGCGCAAAAGAGGCACTCAGGAAAGTTTACGAAAAAATGAAATTCCAATATGGCGAAACATAAACAACATCCACAAATAAATATAAAGGAAAAAGTGCTTGAAAAGATAAGCGCAAACGAATTGACCATGCGCCCGAAGAGTTACTTCGTTTTCAAAGCAGCAGCACTTATTGCTTTGGGGATTGGCGTGCTGTCCGTCTCAGTGTTCGTTTGTGATTTTATACTATTAAGCCTGCGCATCAACGGCCACTACTCACTCCTTGGCTTTGGTTCAAGGGGGATGTGGATGTTCATCACATTCTTTCCTTGGGGTCTACTTTTCTTTGACGGGATCCTTGTATTCTTGCTTGAGCGCTTGCTCCGACAATTTCGTTTTGGCTACCGCACCCCGGTCCTCCTTCTCCTGCTCGGGCTACTTATTGTCACGCTCACAATCGGATTTTTCATCGATCGTAGCACGAGTCTAAATGATCAGCTTCTGGCCCGCGCCCACAATCATCAGCTCATCGCACCATTTGATGAATATTACGAACACGCTGGACACCGCTCTCTTGAGGAGGGGATATGTCGCTGTGTCATCACGAGTATACAAAGCGATTCGATAAGTGCGTATGATGAGGGCCTTGGCACGACGACGGTCTTCACAATAACCACCCCTCCAAACCAGACCACAAGAGGAAACCTAAAAATCGGAGATGTTGTCTATATTGCTGGCGATAAGGATGAGTACGGGATCCGCGCTTTCGGAATACAAAAGCTCGATGCAATACCTCGCAGATGAGAAGCGGCCGCTTAAGGTTTTTTTAGTCTCTTCACCTCGCGCAATAATTCTTCTATTGTTTTTTCGAGACGTGATATTTGGCTTTCCTCAGCTGCATCTTCGGTGTGCTCTTTTTCAAACTCGTCATTAAGGTCCTCAACGTTTTCTTTGATAACCTCCATGTAGCCTTGAATGTCATCGACATCTTCACTGATCTCCTTGGCCTCTTCTTGAATACTGCCAACGTCTTCCTGTATGTCATCGATGTCCTTCGAGATCTCTTCGACGTCTTCCTGAATATCATCGACGTCCACACTGACCTCTTCGAGTTGTCGCGCTTGCCTGTTGACGGTCAGCTGAATAAAGATGGAAAGGTAGATAGCCTCTAGCGAAACAACCGTCGTAAGAATAAGCATGACCTTCTCGAAGGGAACGCCTAGCCAAACAAGCCCAAATATCGCAATAAAGAATATTGAATGCAGCACCAAGGAAAGCGTTGAGCCAATGTAGTGTGTGGCACCTACCGCAAAGCGCTCAAGCGGAGATTCTGTGTAGACGACCTTAGGGTGTGAGTGATCTCTCATGCTCGCATAGTAATATTTTATGGAGCTTCCGTCGAGAAAACGTGGGGTACAGAGTAAAAAACGCCAATAAAATGCCATAACCAAAGGCTAAAAAATAGTCACAACTCAGCCGTATGTGTGTTATTATTGGCACAGGTTATTATTAATCCATATTTACCTATGAATAAGTTCTCAAAATTCGCAGTTGTTCCTGCATTATTCCTCGCAATGGCAGCGCCAGCATTTGCAACCACTACCCCCGTAGCGGGAGGCACAGCATCAGCGTCTACATCGACAACAACATCCACGCACCGTGCATGTGTCGAGTCTGCAAATACTACTCGTGACGCAGCATTTGCTGCTGCAAAGAAGTCGTATGAGACTGCAGTTACTGCTGCGAAGACCACTCGCGACAGCGCTCTCGATGCTTCTAAGACTAAGTTCAACAAAGCAAAGACCGATGCAAAGACTGCACGCGATGCTTCTGTTGCCCTGGTTGCCTCAAGCACTGACAAGGTCGCAAAGAAAGCAGCCATGAAGTCTGCAGAAGAAACATTTGAGGCTGCAATGTCTGCTGCACACACTGATCTTACTGCCGCAAGGAAGGCCGCTCGTGACGCATACAAGGCTTCGATAAAGACTGCAAAGTCTGACAAGACCACTGCTCGCGAAGCTGTACTTGTGGATGGCACTGTTGGACGGCGTGCCCAGCGGGTTGAAGACAAACAGCACTTCGTCTTCTTCCACCAGCTTGCGGGCCTGCTCAACCGTTTTGGCCGGGTTGTAGCCGTCGTCCAGGCTGATGAAGTTGATCTTGCGACCGTTGATGCCGCCCTCATCGTTGACCTTGGCGAGGTAGGCCGAGATGGCCTTGCCGATGGCGCCGTAGGCCGACGCCGGACCCGAGTAAGGGCTGATGCCGCCGACCTTGATCTCTTTGTCGGTGGCGCCGGTGTCGTACTTCTTCTGTGCCATCGCGGACGAGCCGATGGACAGGGCGGCCAGGCCCGCAAGGGCGAGGGGTAGCAGATTGAAACGCATGGTGCGAAGTCTCCTTGATAAAAAACGGGTACAGACGGGGTACAGATAAAACGTGGCGGTTAACGCCGGGTTGTCCGTATCAACCCGCAGTTTTTGCGCGCAACCGCGCCCAGGTCTTGTAGATGCCGCCCATCACACCCATGGGCAGCAGGTACATGAAGCCGATCAGCAACAAGCCGTAGATGGCCGCGGGTGCCGACTTGGACAGCTCGTCGGCAATGTTGGGCACAAACTGGATGAAG
>JAYTYM010000014.1:0-13461 GCA_043742365.1 bacterium
AAGTGCTGAAGATAAGGCAGTTTCTCCATAACACCCAAGGCGCATCACTCGACATAACATCTTCGCTTTATGACTCAGGACTTGTCCGAGAAGTGAAAAAACTACAGCAAAAGTTTGCATCAAAGATGCTCACACCGTGGGATCTCCATGCTCCAACTGGTCGCTGGTACCAATCAACAAAAAAGACCGCGAACGACATCTTGGGCTGTTTTGAGCCCGTACGCCTCGACAACGGCAAATTGCTTGAATAGTGAACAAAGAAGTCAGAAGAATGCGCATAGGATAAAATGATCCTGAAACATGGAATAGTGTATAAAAAGAAGTATGAATGAAATAACACGTGTTGGGATTGGGGTGATGATATTTAAGGACGGTAAGGTGCTCTTGGGCAAACGAAAGGGGTCACATGGAGCGGGGGAGTATTCGTTCACGGGCGGCCACTTAGACTACATGGAATCTTTTGAAGACTGCGCTCGCAGAGAAACTAAAGAAGAGGCAGGTATTGAAATTGAAAAGGTACGATTTCAGTGTGTTTCCAACATCACCGCTTATGCACCCAAACATTACGTACACATCGGACTTATTGCTGACTGGAAAAGCGGAGAGCCGCAAGTGCTAGAGCCCGAGAAATGCGAATCGTGGGGATGGTACAGTCTTGATGAACTTCCAGAGCCTTTGTTTGCAGTCACGAAACTTTCGCTTGAATTTTATAAAACAAATGTTATTTATCAAGATATTCTAAAAAAAATAGTAGAAATATTTTCCCCATAACAAGAATATCTCCAAGCGGGAAAGAATTAATCCGAATGCTAATTGCATTCCGAGATACTTCCAAGTAGGATGCGTGGGGAATGTTCAAACGAAAGATAAATCATGGCAAAAGATAAGAAAGAAAAACTTGTGCGCGATAAAATCCCTGAGATCATTCGCGGTAAGGGCGAGGATTGCAAGGTGCGGGTACCTCGCTCGAAAAAAGAGAAGCGTAAGTTTGCCGACAAGAAGCTCGAGGAGGAGGTCGCCGAATATCTGACTGAGCGCAGTCGAAAAGGGAATGCCTATTCCAAAGAAAAAGTTCTGGAGGAGCTGGCGGATATACAGGAGCTCATACTTCATCTCGCGTCACTTGAGGGATTTAGCGCAAAAGAGCTTTCCGCATACAGGAAAGCAAAGAATAAATCGCGGGGAGGATTCACAAAGTCCTTCATCTGGACTAAGCAAGAGAACAAGTAGGAAAATAAATAAGCCGCAAATATTGCGGCTTTTTGCTACTTGTTATCTACAGACACGAAGGAGGATTTTTTCAAATTGTAGTGATTGGCTTAGTATATGTAGAAGAAAGACTCATAAAACACCTTTAAATAAGAATATTTGACTATATTGATAACATATTGTGTTATATTGCTGAGTGTGGTATAATAATCATAGGTTCACCTTGAAAGGAGAGCATCAAATGAGCGAACAGCTTGTCAGAGACCAGATCCCCGCGCAGAACTGTCGGCGCGGCTTCATCCAAAGCATTCGTGTTGCCGCCGGTGACGAAGAATTCCTTCAGCACCTGTGCTCGCAGCTACAAGGGAAAATGTTCGAGCATGCACGAGAGCCGTATCTGTACATGCTCGTTGACCTGTATGAGTCGCTGCGAACGATTGCGTCGCTTTCGGGGATGACGGAAGAGCAACTTGTCTCCACAGCCTTGGAGAAATGTGCAGATGCCGGCATCGCGCCTCATGATGAGCTGTACGAAAAGCTCGAGGATAATGTCTACACGTACATGCGAGACCGAACACTCGAAGGGATCATCAACATTTTTGTATCTCTTTGTGGGGTGTGTGCACTCTATGGTGTCGCGATCACGGAACTGCTTACATCGGCACAAAAATGTCGCAAAAGTTTCGGAGGATATGATCGGCGCCTCTTGCGCATCATCGAACCTTAGGGTAAATCTTCAAGCCACCTGCAAAGCAGGTGGTTTTTTGTGTTCGAGCCAACTAACCACGATTCTTTGGCAGTGACTTGAACTACACATAAAGAAACGCCGCATATTGCGGCGTTGTTTCTATTTCTTATTGTACTTTGCAAACATAGCGTTTGCTGCACGCGCGTATTCAAAAGCTCTGTTCCACTCAATGGGGTCAAGCGCACTGGCACTTGTTCTCATCTGGCCTTGTGCATCGATGCTCACATCCGGGAATTCTCGGATGATGGGCTCTGCGAGGTGCATGGTCGTGGGCCCTAGTCCGCCTCCTACGACGATACCAAGGTTGGGGAGACGCTTTTTTATCTCGTAAATGTACGTGAGCAAAAGTGCTGCATCCATACCAATGCCAGCGCCCATGCTCTTGTCGAGAAGTACGTAGTCGATGCAATCAGAATGGTAGTACCATGAAAGTTTTTCGCAAACTCTCACGGGGTCGTCACCGACTTCGGCCATCGCCTTCGATCCCACTTGAAGAATTACCTTAAGTGGCTTGCGTGTATGCGTGCCGCGATAGACGAGATACTCAAGTGCACTCGGGTCAGGCCAGATCATGTCGAACTGGATAGCGTGCAGGTTAGGGCCACAAAGGAGTACTGCATCGGCGTAGTCGCGAGCACTGGAGTCGCGGTTGTAGTCTGCATAATGCAGGACGTTGAACAATCCCGGTCTATCCAAGAATATCTTGGGATATTCGGTCATCTTTGGGAATGCAGCGGTCCACTTAGTCGGCAATCCTCGCAATGTCTTGTAGCTCATCATGCAGCCGACACCAAGCTGATGCTTGGAACTTTTGTCTCGGCTGATTTCCATGACGGTTTGCATCATGAACACTTCTTTGGGATGTCGAAAATCAGTAACGCTTATGAAAGGAATAGTTTCCACATTTTTCTCCACTCGAACAAACTAGGCTGAGATTACGGGAGTAGGCATTTTTCGTCAAATATTTGGCAATTTCTTTTTTTATGTTTTCGCGTTATAAATGAGCAATGGAAAATATTCGATTCAACGTAGGGTCAGCAAATAAGGCTAAAGTGGCAGCAGTTGCTGAGACACTCAAAGATTACCCGCATCTCGCGGAAGCTACGGTTGATGGGATAAAAACTGATTCCGGTGTTTCTGACCAGCCGCTTTCACTTGATGAGACGATAAACGGAGCGATGAATCGCGCACGTAGTGCATTTGTTGATTGCGAGTATTCAGTCGGTCTCGAGTCGGGACTCATGAAAGTTGCGCAAGCCAAAAGCGGATATTTGGATGTATGTGTAGCGGTCATTTATGATGGAAGCGAGTTTCACCTCGGTATCTCTTCGGCATGGGAATTTAAAGACAAGAATATTATCGGCTCGATGATAAGCGAGGGACTTGATATGAGTCAGGCAATACTCAAAGCGGGCCTGACGCAGAATGAGGCGATAGGGAGTGAAGAAGGAGCAATAGGCATAGTCACAAAGGGGCGCATCGATAGAAAGGCATATACCAAACAAGCATTGCAAATGGCACTCATCCACCTCGAAAAATAGTGGCGACGCTTGTGCTTATTTGCTAGTCTTTGAGCAGAACAATTCTTGGAGAAAGTATTGGATATCTCCTCGCTTCAAAACGACATTGCGAAATATTACAGAGAGTTCAGCTGGCTCACTGCGCTCTTGGTGCTTGCGGCATACATCGTACTCGATATTCTCTATGCGTACTACACCATAGCTGTAGGGCGACTCTTGCCAGCGCGAGCGGCAACGACAGGCTCTATAATGTATTTCTTGCTCGCGGTCGGTGTGGTCAATTACTCGCACAACCCGCTCTACCTTGCGTCGGTAGTCATCGGTTCGTGGATAGGCACCTTTTCTGTTGTAGAGTTCGAGCGCCGCAAAAAAGCAAAAGCATCAGTTAAAACAGAGTCACTCACGTGACTCTTTTTATTCCGTGGGGGATGTTATAATGCGCCGATGTCTCACAAACGCTCACCGCTTTTCGTACTTTTTTTTACAATATTTCTCGATATGCTCGGCTTGGGTATTCTCATTCCAGTCATTCCTGCATTATTGGCCAACCCTCATTCGCCGCATTATTTGTTGGCGATGGATACACCCATTGCTACGGGCTATATTCTTCTTGGTATACTCCTCGCATTCTTCTCGTTCGGTCAGTTCATCGCGTCACCCATCATCGGTCAGTTCTCGGACAAGTTCGGGCGCAAACGACTGCTCGCTTTTTCAATATTCGGTACCTCGATCGGACATGCACTTTTTGCTGTCGGTATACTTTTTGCCAACCTACCACTTCTATTTTTTGCTCGGCTGTTCGCGGGTATTACTGGAGGCAATATCGTGGTTGCACAAGCCGCGATCGCAGATATCACCACTCCCGAGAACAGAACGAAGAACTTCGGACTCATCGGAGCTGCATTTGGTCTTGGCTTTATCGTTGGACCATTTCTTGGTGGGAAGCTTGCCGATGCCTCTCTAGTATCGTGGTTTGGTGCGACTACGCCATTTTGGTTCGCGTCGATACTCTCACTTGTAAACGCAGTGCTCATCCTTACCTTCTTGCGAGAGACGAATCAGAACGTCAAACCAGATCAGCATATCGAATGGGGAAGATCGATAAAGAATATCGCGCATGCATTTCGACTTGAACAACTTCGGCCACTTTTCATCACGAACTTCTTGTTTCAAAGTGGTTTTGCATTCTATACCACATTCTCTGCGGTATACCTTTATTCTCGTTTTGGATTTACCGAGGGGATGATCGGAAATTACTTTGCCTTCATCGGATTATGGATAGTTATTACCCAAGGCTTGCTGACGCGCTTTGTATCGAAAAAGTTCAAAGAGCAAAAGGTAATGCAGAACAGCTTAGTCGCGTCAGGCATATGCATCATCGCAATAGTGCTCGCACCAAATCCTATTTTGCTTTATTGTATCGTCCCGTTTTTCGCGGCCGCGATAGGACTAACGCAGGCCAATATCACGGCGCTCATTTCTCGTTCGGCAGGGGCAAGTGTGCAAGGGGAGGTGCTCGGCTTGAATGGAAGTTTGAACGCGCTCTCGCAGACTGTGCCACCACTTATCTCGGGTATCGTCGCTGCGTATTTCGAGCCTTCTGCTCCGCTTCTCATCGCGGCGATTCTCGCTATTCTCTCGGGACTGTATTTCATCAACCATCTTCGCAGGGGTCGGGAGTAATAAAGGCACAACTCAGTTCCATTTTGTCTGATTACCGCTATAATAAAGGATATATAGTAGCTAATTATTTCACATGGATGTCTTTTGGATATTTATTGGTTTTGTCGCGTTGTTCTTTTATGTGAGGAACAGTATCTCCGCCTTATCAACTCGGATAACATATCTCGAACAAAAGCTTGGAGCGTCTCCGGCTCAGTCTCAGGCACAGGCGAGAGAAATGCCCGCAAGTCAAAGTGAACTCGCAAAGGAGGGGGTACACCGCGGTGATATGTTTGCGGCTGCGCTATCAGAAGTTGGCCTTGAAAAGACCCAAGTATTCCAGGCTCCTCCGCAAGCTACATCAGCACCGACACCTGCGCCTGTTTATGCAGAAGCTGCGCTCACTCCCGAGCAAGTGAAATTTGCAAACGAGACCCAAGAAGAAACCAGCGCTCGCTGGCTCGGCCGTATCGGCGCTATCGCGGTTCTCATAGGTATGGCATTCTTCCTTAAATATGCATTCGACAACAATTGGGTAGGTCCCACGGGCCGCGTCGCGCTTGGTATCATTGCCGGCCTCGCAACGATAGGTGTCGGGCAGAAATTGCGCGCAAAATACCTGAACTACTCAGACATGCTAACGGGCGTCGGTATTGCCATTCTCTATCTCTCTATATATGCATCGTACAGCTTCTATCATCTTGTAGATCCGAGCGTCGCATTTGTGCTGATGGGGCTCGTCACGACATTTGGTCTCGTGCTCGCAATAGCAGGAAGCACGCTCGGGCTCGCAGTACTTTCGACGCTCGGCGGATTCATGACGCCAGTACTACTCTCTACAGGGGAGAATCATCTTGCCGCGCTGTCTATATATATGATCATCCTAGACCTCGGTGTATTTGGCGTTGCATGGTTCAAGAAGTGGACACAACTCAACTATCTCTCGTTCGTGGGTACTATCGTCCTCTTCGGAGGCTCTATGGCGAAGTTCTATACTCCACCACAGCTCGGAGAAACATTCTTCTTTGTCAGTGTGTTCTTCGCTATTTTCTTGCTTACTTCTATCTTGCATCATGTACTCCGAAAAGAACCCACTACGCCGTCTGACTTAATGTTGCTCGTGTTAAATGCCGCTGGTTATTTTGCAGTGAGCGCATACCTACTTGATCCGACTTACCATGACGTACTCGGATTTTTTGCGCTCATACTTGCGGTGCTCTATCTCGGAGTCACGTACATAGCATTCTCAAGTAATAAGAGTGATCGCACTCTCAATCTCTTCTTGCCTGGGATCGCAGTTGTATTTCTTACAATTGCTATTCCGCTACAGCTCGACGGATATTATGTCTCGCTCTCTTGGCTTGTTGAGTCGATCGTCTTGATTGCCACGGGGCTCTATTTGCGCGAGCGTGTCATCCAAGCATTCGGCTGGATCGTGCTTATGGTTGGGATGGTGAGTATGGGGCAGGATGTTGAGAACATTCGAAATGGTATGGATAGAGATGGAAGATATACTCAAACAGAGCTCAATAGTACTCAGCCTTTCCGCATAACACCTTTCTTCAATATGGGCTTCTTCTTGATGATGGTCGCTATCGCGGTCTTCTATGGAGTCGCTGCGTTGTATCATCGTTTCAGAGACGATGAGGCAGAGTGGAGAAAGTTCGCACTCTTTTCTGTGGTCATGGCAAATATTGTTACGATGCTGTCATTCAGTTCGGAGCTCATGCTCGAGCATCACTCACTTGTCTCACTTGTGTGGTTCATCGAATCTATTGCGCTGCTCTATATTGGACTACGAGAAAAAAATCGCATCGTAGAAGTTATTGGGTGGATCGGACTCTTGGGTGGATTGAGCATCATGTGGGATGGTGTAACAGGAATCCGCAGTGGAATTCCTGACGTACAAGGCATTACCAATACGCCCCCCGAACCGATCACCGCGTTCCTGAACACTGGATTCTTCCTGATGCTTTGCGGTGTCGCGACATTCTACGCATTCGTCGCACTGTACGTGCAATTCAAAGAACAGATAGTTGATTGGAAAAAGTCAGTGGGGGTCATCCTTGTACTTGCGAACATTCTCACTATTGCCGTCATCACTTCTGAGATCGAATTCAGTTACGATCAGGATATTGGCGTACTTTATAGCGCCGATGCAAAAGCACAGCAGGCTTACAACAATTACACTGGGGGAGGCTATCAGAATCAAAATCAGTTTCGCTCAAATGTACCTTCGGTTGCCTCGTATGAGAAGATATCATCACTCGAAAGCTCGAAGAATACCGCGGTGTCAATCTTCTGGGCACTGTACGCAATACTCATGATTGCTATCGGATTCGCTAAGCGCATGCGCTTTATCCGTTTGTTCGGACTTGTATTCTTCTTTGTGACCGCAGGACGCGTATTTCTCGAGGTGTGGCAGTTAGGGCAACTCGAGCGCATCATCTCGTCGATGGTCTTCGGTGTCATCGCACTTGGTGCATCATTCTTGTACGTGAAGTATAAGCACTTACTCACCGCTGTCGTAAACGATGACTAAGGTCAGACTTCTGCAAATCATATGAAAAAATACATCATCGCAATCTCTCTCGCTGCAATGGCTATCGCTCCATTGGCATACGCAGACTTCACCCCAAGTACGTGGATATATATGAAGCCCATCATGATGACTGCAACAGACGCGTCATCACAGTATGTAAAAGTTTATCTCGATAGGGATGTGAGCTTCACCGCAAAGTCCGATCTCAGTGATATCAGGGTTGTCGCAGATAAAACCAGTGAAGTGCCGTATCAAGTTGTCGTTGATCGCAGTCGCAGTGAGCATGGTTATGTTGGTGGAAAATTACACGATCTTTCGCTTGCGAGCGGGAAGACCATGTTCATGCTCGATCTTTCTGAGGCGGGAGTAATCCACGATCACCTCACCATCTTCACGTCGTCTAAGAATTTCAAGCACAAAGTCTCTGTGTACGCAGCTGATAAGCCGCTATCAATGACAGATGCGAGCTGGAGGCTCCTCACCAACGCGGGATACATCTATAACTTCTCAGATCAAGCAGCGAGCTTCGACGCCGGAAGTGGGGAAGTCTTATATCCGGAGAACACATCGCGCTATCTTCGTGTTGTTATCGAGGCGGGTGAGGGAGGCGATGTGGTGGTAAGCTCGGCCCAAGTGGCACGTGAGCGTACATTCGCCGCCACGCAATCGGTAATGGAGAGCAGTGCGAGTGTGACGCAAAATATGGTGATGAAAAGCACCGAGGTTGTAGTCGACTTAGGCGGCAGGGGATTACCTACTCATCAGATAACGCTCACAACCTCTGATACACGCAATTTTAGTAGGCGCGCGAATGTGCAGGGTAGTAACGATGGAAGCAATTGGCAGAACCTCGCTCAAGGTGAGCTGTTCAAACTAAGCACCACCCTATTTGTCGGTGAGCATCTTGCTCTTGAGTACCCTGAAACTGATATGCGCTATTTGCGCGTCGTCATTTTCAATAATGATGATCAACCCATAGAATTGGTCCCACGCGCAGTGATCTCAGGTATCGATCGCTCTGTTGTATTTGCAGCGGTCCCAGGAAAAGAATACGCGCTGTATTATGGGAATGAAAAAGCGTTCATGCCTCAGTATGACCTTGCGCGCTTTTTCCAGTACATTGAAAGCACGCAGCTGACGCATGCTGCCCTCGGTGCGCAAGCAATGAATCCCGCCTACACACCCCCCACACCTAAGGCCGTACCATATTCCGAAAAGACCCCAAATATCCTAAATTTTGTCTTAGTCTTTTTGGTCGTTGTTATCACCGGCCTCACTATCTGGTATCTGAAGAAACTAAAGCTATCGGATCGAGGTCAAAAGCCATAAGTAAAGTCGGCACTTCAGTCAGTATTCATGAGTTAGTGAGAGAATACTAAAAAAAATGACCTAAAATGACTTATGAGGCATATGCAGGTAAAATATAAGGTATAAAAGTTGTAAACACAGCAGAGATAATTTTCACATATGGCAAAATCAAACATTGGCGAGCTAATATTTTTCTGGATCATGTTCGCGGTCGTCGGCTATCTCGCGTATTCGGTCATGAGTCCGTACGTGACGTCGCTCTTTCTTGCTATAGTCTTTGCTATACTCTTTGCGCCTGTACAGCGGTACTTTCTTAGAGTAACGAAAGGGCGAATGAATCTCGCCTCGCTTCTAACCGTTACGGTCGCGCTTCTCGTCATCTTGATCCCCATTATATTTCTCGGTGTACTCATGTTCCAAGAAGTGTTCACGGTTTACGGTGCGCTCACAAGTGAGGGTAATACGACTGTCGCAAGTATCGACCATGTGACCTCAATGTTCGAGTCGCATGTACGCACACTGATTCCTTCATTTCAGATGCATGCCAACGTTTCTTCTTACCTCGAAGAGCTCTTGCGCTGGTTCGCTACTAATCTCAACACTTTTTTTTCAGGCATACTCTCATTCTTGCTGCAGTGCTTCGTTATTGTGGTTGCGATGTTCTTTCTTTATCGCGACGGCAAGCGCCTGCGCGACTTCGCTATCAAGTGGAGCCCGCTCGCAGATAATTATGATGTGACCATTATCGGTAGACTTGAGACCGCGGTCTCTTCTGTTGTGAAGGGGGCACTTGTGACTGCCATTGTTCAGGGTGCGCTTGTCGGTGTGGGGTTCGCGATATTTGGCGTTGCCAACCCGGTGCTTTGGGGAGTGGTCTCGACCATCGTAGCGCTGATCCCCGTACTTGGTACAGCGATCGTACTTTTGCCCGCGGCATTTTATTTCATCCTCACACATCAGCTGGTTGCTGGGATCGGGCTCATCATTTGGTGGGTACTTTCGGTCGGCGTCATCGAGCATGTCATGCGCCCGCTCCTCATACGACGCGATGTCGACATTCATCCATTCGTCATTTTACTTTCGGTGTTGGGAGGGCTCGTTTATTTCGGTCCTATTGGTTTCTTGTCAGGTCCACTTGTGCTCGCATTTTTCTTTGCATTACTTGAGATATATCCTGCAATCATAAAAGGAAAACCCATCAAGCACGGCGATGAGCATATTGATTGACCCCCTTTGTAATTACTGTAAGATTGACAGCGGACAGAGTTCGCTGTCATTTTTATATAAGGAATATGATGAACTACACTCACAATTGGAAGACGTTCCCTAGCGGCATCAAACGTGTTTTGACCCTGCCTGACTGGAAGTCATTTGCAGTAGACACCGTTATCCCCGAGCTCACTCCACTTCTCGCAGAGGGCCGTGCGCTTGCTGATGAGATTGCCGCAAAACCGATGCCGACGTTTCATGACCTCGTGACACGCTTCGAGAATTTGGGCGAAGAGATCTCGCTTATCTATGGACCCTTGAGTCACCTCAAGTCTGTCGAAAAGAAGACTTACCCCGGCATCGAGGAAGTGCATCAGCAGGCGACACAGCTCCTGACGGAGTATGGCACCGACATTTCGCTACACGCTGGACTGTATGAGGTACTCGTGCGTTACAAGGGCGGTACAGAGTTTGCAACGCTTGGACACAAAGAGCAATACCTGATCACGCAGTCGATCAAAGACTTCGAGCTTGCTGGTGTGGCACTCTCTCCCGAGAAAAAAGTCGAGCTCAAGCTCCTAAACAGCGAAGGTGCAGACCTTGGTGTCACATTTGCGGCCCACGTGCAGGACTCAAGTGATGTCTGGGAAAAGATTGTCACCGACCCCGCACTGCTTGCGGGCATCCCCAAAGATGATCTCGAGGGAATGGCAGAAAGTGCCAAAGAGAAAGGCAAGTCAGGCTGGCGCATCACCATGCAAGTGCCCGTCTACATTGCTGTCGTAACGTACGCCGACAACCGTGAACTGCGCAAAGAGTTGTATCGCGCATTCAACAACCGTGCGACCGTACTTGCTGATGGCGATACGAAATTCGACAATGCTCCCGTCATGGCAGCGATGCTCAAGAATGCCGACGAATCGGCTAAGTTGTTGGGTTATCCTACATACGCAGACATGTCGCTCGTAAAGAAAATGGCTGCCTCGGTAGGAGTCGAAGGCGTTCGCGACTTCAATCAGAAGCTCGCTGCCCTCGCTCGCCCCAAAGCTGAGCAAGAACTCCTTGCGATACAGACATTCGCGAAAGATAAGCTCGGCCTCGATACGTTTGAGGTTTGGGACTTCGCCTATGTGGAAGAGAAGATGCGTCAGGAACTGTATCAACTCGACAGCGAAGCGGTACGCAAGTACTTCCCGTTTTCGAAGGTGATGCAAGGTTTTGCGACGCTCCTCAAGTCAATATTTGGCGTGACACTCACCCCAAACACGACCGCCTCAGTCTGGCACCCCTCTGTAAAGGTCTATGACCTTTACGACGAAACCGGCGTACAGCGCGGGACGTTCTATGCAGACATGTTTGCACGCGAAGGCAAGAAAGATGGTGCTTGGATGGATGTGCTCATTGCCTCGCGCAAGCTAGATGGCGGAACGGTCATTCCGGTCGCTTATCTCAACTGCAACGGCAGAATGTCCGTCGGTGGCAAAGAAGCGTATCTTCTGCACGATGATGTAGTTACCCTCTTCCACGAAGCAGGGCACACCCTTCACCACGTGCTCGGGCTCTCGGAGTATCAGGAACAATCGATGGAACATGTCGAATGGGATACTGTCGAACTTCCGAGTCAACTACTCGAGAACTGGACATGGGAGCCAGCGATGCTTCGCCTCATGAGTGCACACGAAGATACGGGCGACGTCATCCCTGATGATATGATCGAGCGCATGGTCGCTGCCAAGAACTTCAACACCGGCATGATCTCGCTTCGCCAGTTCCTTTATGGCGCATTCGATTGGGAATTGTATTCTCGATACGATCCTTCCGCACCAGTTGATCCGAATGTGTTGTGGAAAGAAATGGTCAAGCGCATCGACGTCAGACCGCTCGATGAGACCACGCACTTCCCGAATGCATTCAGTCATATCTTTGCAGGTGGCTATAGCGCTGGCTATTTCAGCTACATGTGGGCGCTCGGGCTCGCTGCTGATGCGTATCTTCCATTCAAGGAAGCGGGTGACATTTTCTCGCGGCAAGTCGGCGACCGACTCTTGCGCGAGATAATCGCTCCAGGATCTGAGCGACCGATGGCAGAAAGCTTTGAAGCATATCGAGGCCGAAAGCTCGACCCCAAAGCACTCGCCATTCATCTGGCCCTTATCGAAAACTGATCTTAATACAGACTTAAAACAGATCCGCACCTATGTGCGGATCTTTTTATTTGCGTACAAAATGTGCGGTCTCGTGGTAGTCGTCGTAGTTGGCCGTGAGTTCTTCCCCTTCAAGGATGTCTCGCGCTGCAAGGAAAGTTTCTCCCTTATCAGGCGTCATTAAGTTTGGTTTTTTTGAATGATTGAGATAGTAATTTTTGGTGAGTGCATCGATGCCGTAGTTGGGGACAAAATATATATTATCTTGTAAAGCACAGAAGTCTCGCACCATGTTCTTTGCACTTTCAGGAGCCTCGAAAGCATCAAGCTCAGCCTTTGGGATCTTGAGAACATCACCCATGGGGTCTGCGTTTTTGAACGGGTCAGTACCTTTGGGAATTGTTCTGATGGCAACAACACCCACACCGTGCTTGGTCACCCCGAGTCGGCAATACACATGCTTGAGTGCATTCAAAAAGCCTTTTTTATTCATGGCGGGTAGTATATCGCATTATTAGTAGACTTGCTGTATAAAACTATTATGGATATCGCCCAAAAGCAAAAGAAGAAAAAACTTTTTAATAAGACTCTCTTTGCGTGGCATAAAGATCATTACCGCGATATGCCATGGCGACGTACGAATGACCACTACAAGATACTTATTTCCGAGGTCATGCTTCAGCAGACGCAAGTTGATAGGGTGCGAGAAAAGTACACACTTTTTCTCAAGCAATTCCCCAATGTCCAAGCACTCGCAAAAGCACCGCTCGGCGAAGTGCTACGCTTGTGGTCGGGACTTGGATACAATCGCCGCGCGAAATATCTGCATCAATGCGCAAAGATCGTATTCAGTGAATATAACGGGAAATTCCCCAAGACTTACGAAGAACTCATTCTGCTTCCAGGCATAGGTATGTCGACAGCAGGAGCACTATTGGCGTTTGCATTCGGAGAGGATACGCCAATGATTGACACCAACATTAGACGCATCCTTATTCGCACCTTTTTCACTTCTCACTTGGAAGCTCAACTTCCAAGTGATAAAGATCTGTATGTTTTTGCTGAAGCATTGATCCCGAGGGGAAAGGGGAGAATGTGGAACTACGCCATGCTCGACCT
>JAYTYM010000015.1:0-13230 GCA_043742365.1 bacterium
TTTGCACTCGCGCTACTCGTCGCACTCTGACTATCTAAAGAAGAGAGCTCGTCACTTAATGTGGAAGTAGGTGAGGTATCATCTCTTACGCCAACCTCAAGTGCTGTCGACGAAGTGAACCTACTTCTCCCCGACCCACCCTGACGTGAGATACTTTGCGTACCTTGGCTTAATACTTCACTACGTGATGCACCTGCCCCGAATACCTCATGTAAATTTTCGTGCTGTTTGTAACCGATAACCATTCCTACGATGGCCAGAACAAAAAACAACATGACGGCGATATCAATCGCCACTATCTTGCGTCTACGCCAATGAGGGTGGATCGAGTGTTTGACTCTAATCATGAGATCATGAAATCATGGACACATTAACTTATGAACTGATCTCGCTTTCTTTCTTCGCTGCCAACTCATCGAATTTATGATTTGCCGCATCGACGTGCTTTTGCAATTCTTCTTTGGACTTGAAGTGGTCGTCTTCGGACATTTCGCCCTCTTTTTCTTGGCGCTTGAAATCACTGAGCACTTCTTCGCGCTCTTTGCGAAGCGATATGCGCGCATCTTCGAGTTTATCTTTGAGAAGTTTGATTATCTGCAGGCGGCGATCACCGGTAAGTTCTGGGAATATTACGCGCAAACCTGCATCATCGGTCGTTACTGAAAGACCGAGGTTGGCTTTCTGGATCGCGCCCTCAATTGCCTTTATCTGTGACTTGTCCCAAGGAGCGACACGAAGTGTGCGGGCATCTTCCATGGAGATACTGCCGACATGTGCAATCGGAGTTTGTGAACCATACGAATCGATATTTATTGAATCGAGAATAACGGAAGTTGCGCGCCCAGTACGTAGAAGCGAGAGCTCTTTCTTGAACCATTCTTCGACTTCTGTTACTCGGGCTTTAAATGGGGTAAAATTGTACATAAAAATGGGAATAGCGAGTAGTAAAGTAGGGAGAAATAGATGACCCCAACACGCATAAGTGTAGCAAAAACAAGACTAGAGATATAGGTTTTTAAACACTTGCTATATTTATAATATATGGTATAATTCTTGTGGAGAATGATCTCCAAATAGTACACAACACACGGGACCGTAAGGAGGTCTATCATGAAGGAGTTCACAGAAGCTCTTGTTATCGCAACATTAAGTGGCATCGCCTCAGAAGTGCTTGCACCCTTGATAACCCAAGGATTCAAACATTTTGGGAAAAAGTGTCACTGTTTACTCAACACAAAGAGCCGCAAGCTACAGCATAAAGTAGTAAAACGTCTCAAGTAGTATCAACCCACCCCTCGTAGCAATGCGAGGGGTGATTATTTACATCTTTTTTGTATTGGTGGGTATTATTCCTTTGCTTCAGTCGGGATCGTGAGTGCCAAGTGTTCGAGGAGAATCTTCACTGAAGGTGAGCGGTCAGAGAGGAATCGCTTGGCAGAGAGAATATCTTCGAGAGCTTTCGCATAGCGCACGTTCTCCACTTTCGCATAGGTTGCGCGCTCGAGCGCTATAAGAAACACACGTGCTTCTTCCTTTGCGCGTGGCTTGTCATCGGTCTTCACTTTCGTGTAACGCTCGACCTGCTTCAATCGTTCGGAGATCGTTGCTGCCAAGAATAAAATAGCGGGATCTTTACTGCCGAGCTGTATTTCGCTATCTTCAGTGCGTATGACTTGCATACGCGATCGCACCGTAGGAAGAAGGACCTCACTATTGCGGGTAATGAAGAAAAACTTGGTGCCCTCCGTCGGCTCTTCGAGGGTTTTAAGGAGCGCGTTCTGTGCTTCGCTCATTATGGTATTGAATGCAACGACGAATATTTTGCGTCCGCCCACGCTTGCATGCATTGCCTGCTCGCGCCTGAGCTCATGCGCATGCTCCATCAAAAATGCATCGTGTTCGTAAAGATGGAAATCAGCGTTTGCTTTAATGGCGAAGCCATCTTCCTCAAGCATTGTCTTTAACTCCGCAATGATGCCTTCCCTTTCCCCCGCAATAAGGTAAGCGTGATGTGGCGCCGCAACATTCAGCTCTGATCTTAGGCTCTCTTTTAGGCTCATTAGGGGCATTATACTACGTATGGCGCGATTGACACCAAGTAAAGCGAGGCCGCATACTTAATACAGATAGTTCAAAGGAGTTGCCATGGAGACCGAAGATATCGTTCGGGAGCTCATAGCATCTCCCGCCCGCATTAGCTGCATATTCCTTGAAGATCCAGAAGATCGCATTGGTATTACGGTGCTTTATGTTGATGGGTCGTCATTTTTCAAACCCATTGATGACATTGCCCTACGTGACCGTGTGTGGGAAATGATCCTCGCCGTTCGAACGCGCAATCTTGTCGAACTTGAGTTTGATGACGTGCTTTTTTCACCACGAACAGTGCGGATGGTGGACATAAGTCCTACCAAGGATGGAGAATCCGACCTGCTTATATCGTTCTCGAATCATTCGTCGGATGACACGCTCTGGTATCCTTATAATGAACACAAGAAAGAGATAGATAAGCTCATAACTTTCCTCGCGCTTTTTCAAGAAGAACGACGGAACAGCTTTTTCCCAAATACGACATTACATTGACCCGCAACATGCGGGTCAATTTTTATATTTGACTTCCATCATGAGTCTTGGCACTCTTAAAAAGGACTATCATACAAACAAAAAAGGAGCTGCCGTGGATAAAACTGAACACGCAGAATACGAAGACCTGCCCCTCGATAAGCTCGTTTGCCTCTTTGCGAGCGAACACAATGGAGCAAAGGGGTTTGTTTGTCGGTTGACCGACAAAACCGAAATGTTCCTTCCGACCCCACGCGAATCGGATAAAGATGAAATGTGGGATGAACTGAACGAAGCACTTGCAGGCAGTCCGGACTTTGTTCTTTATCTCGATGCCATCATAAGGGTCAATCTGCTTCGCTTTGCGGAGATCGTGACCGTTGGAGTTCAGAACCCGACACTCGTCTTTCATTTCGAAGATGCATTCGATTTCCATCTTCCCTACGAGAACCTCGAGCTTCTACAAAGCCATCATGCGAGACTCACTCAAATACTGAGCGGACTGCAAGATTACCGCTCTCAGGTCGCAGTCAAACATATCGTGCACTAAAAGAATGCCACAGCAATGTGGCATTTTAATTTTCCAAAATTTTTATATTTTTCCCCAATCTCGCATCCCCATTAACCTCTATTTGATTTCATACGATATATCGTATGAATCAGGATTTAAACAATAAAAGTAAAACCATAAACGTGGGACTTCGACACGAGCGAAGTGTGAAATTTGGATAAGATGCGAAGTCCTAGACAGAGACGGTGTTTGAAAAGCTATATGACTGACCGAGCAAAATGAGAAAATTCATCTAGAGGGGAGACGATAGATAAGCTCAAAAGATATATTTCTGATGAAATCTTAGGCGACAAGAAACGATGAGCCCAATTGATTTGTCTGATTTTCATACGATATATCGTATGAATTAGGTAAACAAAAAAAATTAAAACTATAAACGTGGCACTTCGACACGAGCAAAATGGGAAATTGGGATGGAATACGAAGGTTTGGACCGAGGCAGTGTTTGAGAAGCTGTATGAGCTATACTGCTTCCAAACCTGCCGAAGGAAAACCAAGTAGGCCGCCCAATTTAGCGTTTTGCGATGATGGATTTGCGATACGTGTCGAGGTGTTCGAGCGCGACACCAGTCCCCTTAACCACACAATACAGCGCATCATCAGCAAGTATTGCCTTTACGCCTGTGCGGCGAAACACGAGTTCTGGGAGATTACGCAGCTGCGAAGAGCCACCAGTCATGATGATTCCTTGATCGATGATGTCTGCTGAAAGTTCTGGCGGAGTCTCTTGCAATACATCTTTGATTGCCTTGATCATCTCACGCAGTTCCTTATCGATGGCTTTAACTATCTCGTTGGTTGAGACCTGTACGGAGCGTGGGAGGCCTGCGATGAAGTCGCGACCTTTGATGGTCATAGTAAACTCATCTTCAAGCGGCACCGCAGAGCCAATATTTATCTTAATGTCTTCAGCGGTCTTATCTCCGATGGCGAGGTTGAAAGTTTTCTTGATGTAGTCTGCGATAGCCTGATCGATGCGATTACCTGCACACTTCACAGACGTAGACGAAACGATACCGCCGAGTGAGATAACTGCGACGTCTGTCGTGCCTCCGCCGATGTCGACGACCATGTGTCCGCGCGCTTCGTAAATAGGAATACCTGCGCCGATAGCAGCGAGAATAGGCTCCTTCACAACGTAGGCATTTTTTGCACCTGCACGCATGGCGGCTTCGATAACTGCACGTCGTTCTGTCGAGGTAACTCCAGCAGGAACAGAGACCATGACTTCGGGTTTAAAAAGATTCCAGCGACCCATCGCCTTATTGATGAAGTAACGGAGCATTGCTTCGGTGACACGGTAGTCAGCGATAACGCCGTCGCGCATCGGGCGGTACGCGATGATATCGTCCGGAGTGCGGCCGATCATTTCTTTTGCTTCGATACCCACGGACAGAATGCGGTTGTCGCGCTCTGAAACCGCCACCACAGAAGGTTCATTAAGTACGATGCCGCGACCTGGAACATATACGAGAGTGTTAGCGGTACCAAGGTCGATACCGAGCTTTGAGGTCATGAATGCCATTATCGCCAAATCTACCACGAAAGGATGTTCGCACACAACTTTGATATATGTCCTTATTTTATAAAGCTATATCGGGAGATATTACACTTTCGCCACCAAAGTCCACCGCTTAAGCGCAATACTCTGGCCACTAACGTAACGCTCCAGTCGGATTAGGAACCACAACGTCGTAGCATGACTTATTGGGCTCATTGCCGCAGCCTGCGTGATCGTCGCCATTTATTTCCCCCGTTTGATCACTGTCATTTGAAAGTTCTGGGTCGGACTGGTCATCGAGGTTCACCCCAAGATGATACGTTGTACATGACTTAATTTTTGCATTACATTTGTTTGTCTTTATTAACAGATCCGGTTTTACGTATGAGGCGAAGTAGAACTGCCTGAGCGAAACATCATCCATGGTGCTCGTTGCGAGTCTACCTTCCGCACGAAGCTCAGAAAGCACCGTTGGGTATCTTCCCATATCTTTTTGATATAACGCGAGTGCATCTTGTATCAAAGAGAAAAGTTTTAGCTTTGCTCCATCAGCAGAACGAGCATCTTTTGAGTGTTGGTAATCACTCATGCGAGATTGTAATTCTTCGAGGGTAAGCAGTGGTGTGGGGTCAGGAACCGAGACGGGAGTATTATAGAGGGAGAACGTGAAGTCCATATTCACCTTACCCTTCACGTGAACACCGACGATGTCATCGTCGAGATCTGCATTGAGGGAGAATTTTTGCAGTGTATTTGTTGTTGCATCTATCCATACTTCTGCATTTACTTTTGCGAGTGCATTCTTGAGTCGTAATTGTTGATCGTTGTCGAGCGAAAGATCCTTGCCGGTATATTTTTTGTACAACGCATTGGTAAGTGAGAGCATCTTTTCAGGGTCGGTCTTTAGTTTGAAATGCATTGCATTCACCCCATTCACTGGTTCATCGGTTAGCTTTTCTCCTCCACTCCAAGGAAGATTCTTTGTCAGTAGTGCTGCAAAAGTCATATCTTTGCTTGCGGTGCCAAAACTTCCGTAACCCGGCTGTGTGGAAACACCGGAAAGTGCGAGCTCTTTTGCGATCTCTTCGAGGTCAATCTTTATCCAATATGCTTTGAAAACTTCAGGGTCTATACCAGTCTCGGTTGGGAAAGACAGCACATGGAAATAGAGCGAATTGGCGAGCATGCGTACATCTGACTCAACGTCAGTACTCCATTTGAAATTACCAGACTGTAAGCCACCCTTGAACTTAACGTGGTGCACTCCGTCACCGTAGCCATCATTGCCATTCTTAACCTGACCTCCATATCCAAGATTAAACTTAACCAAACCATTGCGCACCACGCCGTCGCTTGCCGCAGAGAGCACAAGATCAGATGATGCACTGCCGTTATAGACGAATGAGGTAGCGGAGAGGAACTTTGTGAATGTCGTGGTGAAAAGTGCGTCGACATTTGGACCACGCAAAAACATGAACCCAAATGCAGCGCCGCCTATAATGAGCAGCAAAAGGAGGATGCCTCCTAAAATACCGATCACTTTTTTTATCTTGTGCTTACGCGAAAGATCATCGGCAAGGGCCACGCGTGGTGGCGTAAGCGCGGGCGGAGCTTTAACCACAGGAGAAGCAGGGGGTGAAAAAACTGCTGGTGCTTCTACGACTGATGCAGGCTGTATTTGTGATTCGGCAGACATCCCCTGCTCTGGTCTATCCTCTGGAACTGAGATCGAAGGTATGCCCTGTATCGCAGCACCCTTACCGCGCAATAAAATATCAGAGGACATTGTTCTGCGACCTACTATTGTGCTTGGGGCTTCGCGCTTGTTGAGCCACAGTTCGGCGACGGACTTTGTCTCGATGGGCTTTTCTGAGCTTGCTGTGGCGGGGGCTGCGGGTGGTTGCACTGTACTCACAACAGGTAGAGCGACTTCTGCAACTGCAACTTGTAGTGGGACTTGCGCGACTGGCTCGGGCGTGACGGCGGTTGCCTTACGGAGTTGTGACAGGTCGAATTTTATTCCTGTTGAAGTTTGCGGTGCTACAAGATCTCGCTTCTCGATAGTATCGAGTGCGATGTCTTCGTTTCCAACTATCGCTGTGGGTAGTGGTTCGGGGGTTGCAGGTGCGGAAACTTGTGCGAGCATTTCTTGGAGTGAGCGCTTCGGGGCTGCCGCCATGCTTTTTGCGCTTTCTATCGTCGGTCTCGTATCACGAACGATCTGACTTTCTGCCTCGGCTTCTGCTTTAGACTCCGGTTCGGGTGTTGCTAAAACTTGAGGAGGTGTCGCAATTACAGGAGTTTGCTCAACGCTCAGTGCGGGGGCAATAGAGGCTGCTTCAAGATGGACTGACTCCTCATGGTGGGGCGACGTACTGCCGCTAAAAATACCCAGAAAATCTTCTGTTGGTTCGGAGAATGAGTGGTTTATTGATTCTCTGGCTAGCACTTCTGCCTCTATGGGGTGCACTTCAGTAAGTGGCGCTGTATCTTCTCGCACACTTCGCACGTTAAGTACTATCGGCTCTTCCTGTCGTACTTCTTGTATTGATTTTAGTTCTTGTTGTTCTCGTAATTCCTGCGGGGCAGTTTGTTGCACGGGTTCTACACTAGCAACTAGGGCATTAGTTTCTGGTGCAGCGAAATCTTGAACAGGGTTTGACTCAGGTATCGATATGGGAGGTGTGACTGGGGCTGCTACAATCCCGAGCGTTGTGAAAGCTTGGTCGATATCTGTTTTTTCCCATCCGCCTTCGCTTATGAGCATTCGCTCCAATTCGGCACGAGGAGTACCTGATGCATATTGAGTGCGCAAAAAATCCAACAGCTCGTCAGTGATCATTCATTCATTGTATGAAGAATAAGTGCTTTTGACAAACGATTACGTGCATAAATCTAATCATAATAGGACTTACGCAAAACGATGAAGTTCGAGGCGCGGAGAAAACGACGAAGAAGGCATATTCATATATGTTGACTGAGTCGTAGAGGCTCCGCAACAAAGAAGTTCGCGTTTTGAGTAAGTCGTATATAAATTATTTTGACATGGAGAGGAGAGGAGCGTAGCGTTAATAGAGATAAGAAATATCGTTATGGAGGCAACTCATGGTTGCTCAAGTACATGGAAACGGTCTTAGTGCGCTCGAATTCGAGATAAACAGAACTCCTATCGGCAAGTATGTTGCGAAGCATACTGCGAGACTCAGGAATGAGAATCCCGGATTCGTACAACTCGTCGAGATACTAAGGACGCACACCAAGTCCGAGCTCAGCCCTGAAGTTGCCGAAGCGTTCGAGCAGTTCGCACTTTATATATATAGAGCGATAGAGCTGTCTGAGCTGCTTCCTGACCCGCAAGTAGCGCTCGAGCAAAGATGCTCCGATGAGATGCACGCCGCACTCGCACGCATTAGTAAAAGTCGATGATGCCACAACAAACCTGCAATATTTGCGGGTTTTTACTTAACTTAAAACTCTCATAATTGATGCAATACGAAGTCCTGGACTAAGCCGGTGTTTGAGAGGGCGTACTCGGGGTACGTCCTCCAAACCCGGCGTAGGAAGGACGAGTAGTGCTTCAATTATGAGAGTTCTAAGAGATGCCGTGAAGTACGTCGATTTTAGCACCAATCGTATTGAGGCGTTTGGCTATCTCCTCGTAGCCGCGATTTATAGAGTAGACATTGCGCAGGTATGAAGTACCCTCAGCGGCGAGCATGCCGATGAGAATTATCATGGCAGGTCGGAGTGCTGGTGGACAGACTATCTGCGCACCTTTCAATTTCGACGGACCGGTTACGAACACGCGATGCGGGTCTGCGAGGTCGACGCGCGCACCTAGTCGATTGAGTTCAGTGAAGTAGATGGCGCGATTCTCCCACATCCAATCATGGATGAGGGTCGTGCCTTTTGCTTGAGTAGCAATAGGGACAAAGAATGGCAGATTGTCGGAATTTATCCCTGGGTATGGAAGCGCGTGAATCTTGTCTGCTGGGGCGCTTAAGTTCGAAGGTTTGATAACTAGATCGACAAGAAGTGTCCTACCATTTTCCGCTTTGTACACTTGCGACTGCGTGTACTTAAGTCCCATCTTTTTGAGTTTAAGTAATTCGATAGATAAGAAATCTATCGGGCAGCGCGTAATAGTGAGTGTCGAATGTGTCGTGATCGCAGCCGAGATGAACATCATCGACTCTATCGGGTCTTCGCTGTTGTGATATTCGATGGTCGTATCCGGCAACTGGGATGGCGAGATACCATGGACAACAAGTGTGGTGGTGCCAATGCCCTCTATTTTGACCCCTAAGGTCTCCAAGAAAAAACACAGCTCTTGCACCTGATAATTGGGAGGAGCGAAGCGGATGATGGTCGTGCCCTGTGTAAGCGCTGCAGCCATGAGGACGTTGTTGGTTGCAGTATCGCCAGCTTCATACATAACAATATCCGCAGAATGCAGGCGCTTAGCAGACACGCGGTAGTGGGACTCCTCGGTCACTATCTTTACTCCGAGCTCTTCAAGACCGTACCGATGCGCCGCTATCGTACGTTGACCCATCTTGCACCCTCCGGCATGAGGAAGATCGAAATTTTTTACAAAATGAATGAGTGGGCCGATAAGCATAATGCTCGAGCGGATGCGCGCGGCGGCGGCGGTATCGAGGCGTGCAAGCGCAAAATGTTTGGGGGGGACTATCTCGACAGTATTCTTGCCCGTCCATTTTACTGATACATCAATTGACTGCAGCACTTCGATGAGGCGATTGACCTCTTCGATTCGGGAGATGCCGTGGAGAATTGTCTTGCCGTGATTAAGGAGTGCTGCGCAAAGGAGGACCACCGAGCCATTTTTAGAATAATTTGTTGCAATACTTCCCGAAAGCTGGCGCCCACCTTCGATACGAAAGTCGGTCGACTCTGGAATAACGACGATGCGACGCTCGAGCGCTTCACTCACCTTGGCGAGTTCCTTGGTGGTGAAGTTCTGTTTGCCTGCTTCCATGCGCGCTATTGCAGATTGAGATGTGGCGAGGGCTTTTGCGAGTGCACCCTGGGTCATCCCCCTCCCCTCACGGAGGTCTTTAATGAATGCACCGATCTTTGCCTGCTCGTTCATAAGCAGAGTATATCACATGTGATATATCGTAAATTAAGTTTTCCACAACACTAAAGAACACTAGTGGTGCTTCCCTTCTTTGGCTAAAACATAGGTGAGCGAGGCGCCGAAGAAGAATATCAATGTTGAGTAATATATCCAGAGAAGAAAGATAACGATCGCCCCAGCGGCCCCATAGGGCGAATCCGCTGCAACGCTCGTGAGATAGAATCCCAAAATAAATTTTCCGATAAGGAAAAGGAGAGCGGTGACGAATGCACCTATAAATATCGCCCTTCTCGGAAGCTTCTTATCCGGGATGACTTTGTACATATACCAGAACAGAAGTGTGGACACCCCGACCGCAAGCAGTGCATTTATCACTGTACCAATGATAGTAATGCCGATCATTCCACTCCAATATTTTTCTACAATAGAAAGTCCCGCACTCACGACAAAAGATACAAGCAAAAGAAATGAGAGCGCAGGCAGCATAGACAACGACAACAGCCTTCCGCGCATGAACCCCCAAACCCCTGAGGCAGTTTTTGCTTTTGCTTCAAAGATCTTGTCGAGTGAACCCTTGAGTTCATAAAGAACCCCCATAGCGCCTGCTACAAGAATTATGAAACTGATGAGTGAGACTATTACACTCTTTGCTTTGTGTGTTTCGGTATTCGTAAGAACTGATGAGAGAAAGTCACCTATTGAGGCGCCACCTATTACACTTACTTCTTTGACTATTGAGTATCTCAAACCGTCGCTATGAAAGATCAGGTCTAATGAGCCTACGAGAAGCACAAGAAGGGGCGCGAGTGAGAATGCCGTATAGGTGGAAAGTGCGGCACCCATATGCGGCGCCTCGACCTTATTCCAGTGGGCAAATGTATGCGTGAAGAGATATTTTAGGGATCGTAGATAACGGTTCATCTTAAAATTTTAGCAGGCAAAGATGAGATTAGCAGGAAGCGCTCTCTTAAAAAACTGAGCAAATAGAGCGTTAAATCAAGATATTGAGCCATGTTATACTTGAGCCATGTATTTGGTCTCTGTTGCCCCCATCAAACGCGGGATCCCTATTGATGAGCTATCGTATTTCACCAAAGAGCATGTGCCTCCTGGGGCGCTTGTCAGTGTCCCCTTGCGCGGGCGTATGGTCCCCGGACTTGTGGTGCGTTCGATACCGGCGGCTGAAGCAAAGTCTGAAATAAAGCGCGCGGAATTTTCGCTTAAGAAACTCGATCAAGTATTTGCAACTTCATTTTTTCGCAAAGAATTCATCCAGGCTGCTGAGTCGACCGCAATGTACTTTGCCGCTTCGACGGGTGCGGTCATTCAGGCGGTATTTCCTAACACGCTACTTTCTGCAAAGGGAATGCCCGAAGTAAGTCCGGAAAATGTTGATAATACCACTGCCGATGAGCCGAAGCGCGTAACCGAAGTTAAAGGCAACGGTCAGCGTTTTATATTCCAAGCAGAAGAAGCAGAGCGCTTCTCTACATATAGGAGTCATATACGCGAAGTGTTTGCGCGGGGTGGCTCATGCTATTTTGTTATGCCATCACTGCAAGACATTGAGCACGCGTACGCAAGCCTCGAAAAAGGCATTCAGAGCTATACCTTTGTCCTGCATTCGGGACTCACAAAAAAAGAAATAGAGAAACGCTGGAAGGCAATTGCCGAAACAAAACATCCCGTGCTTATCATCGGCACCCCGCTTTTTCTTGCACTACCTAGAAACGACATCGTCAGCATCATCCTCGATCATGAGTCATCAGGTGCGTACAATCTTCAAGGTCGGCCGTTCATCGACATGCGCTTCTTTACCGAGCAGTTCGCAAAACATATCGGCGCGGATTATATCGTCGGAGATCTATTTTTACGCGTCGAAACACTCTATAGAAAAGATGCGGGAGAATTTGAGCCACTCCTCCGCCCCAAGTCGCGACTTCCCTCTTTGGGGATGCAGACTATAGTCGACATGCGCACCTCAGGTGAGCAGCCTGCGACGGGCAAGGTCGCTATTTGCTCGCGCGAGCTCGTGGACCTGATAGATGAAACGCGGAAGAAAGGTTCGCAATGTTTCATATTGGGAGTGCGGCGCGGCTTTGCTCCCATGACCGTGTGTGGCGACTGCGGGACAGTTGTCGCTTGTAGTCGCTGTAGTGCGCCTATAGTACTACACAGAAAGAGTCAGGCAGCTGCACAGGCAGAACTTGAGCGAGGCAAACCTGGGGCAACGAATCCAAATATCTTTTTATGTCATCGCTGTGGACAGGAGGCGGATACCAACGTGACGTGTCTTCATTGCGGCGGATGGCGACTCACCTCGCTTGGTATCGGCATCGTACAAGCGGAAGAGACAATACGCCGGCGCTTCCCAGACTCGCAGATATTTCGCCTTGACCGTGATTCGGTTAAGAAACATAGCGAGGCGCAGAAACTAGTGGCGGAATTTTATAAGACTCCCGGGGCTATTCTTATCGGCACGGAGATGGCTATCGCCTACCTTACCGAGCCAGTTGCTACTGCAGCTATACTTTCGGTAAATTCATTGCTTACCATTCCTGACTTTCGCATGGGTGAGAAAGTTTTTAGACTACTCCTTACGCTGCGCGAGAAGGCGCGCGAGCATTTTCTCATTCAGACACGCGATCCTGAGATGCCGTTGTTTCAGCTTGCAACTGAAGGCAATATTAGCGAATTCATGCGCAATGAGCTCGAGATACGCCACAAGCTTGGCTACCCGCCGTTCTCTACCTTGCTTAAGTTTTCATTTGAAGGTGGCAAAGCCGAGGGTGCCGCGGTGATGGCAGAGATCGAAAAAATATTTGGCACCTATCATCCGGTGACATTCCCGAGCTTCATCGCACGAGTCAAAGGCAAGTATTTAATGAACGCGCTTATTAAAGTTCCACCCAATGAATGGCCGAACCCCGAACTGCTTTCGCTCGTCCGCTCGCTACCGCCTGAAATTGCGGTACGCGTAAACCCCGAGAGCGTGATTTAAAAGCATCGTTATCTTGTCACCCATAATTATGTATGCTAATTTTTAAATCAGGATTCTATCCAAGGAGAAATGAATGTCTAATTTTGACTTGACGCAGTTGGTTGGTATGACTATTAAGGAAGCTGAGGATGTTGTATTAAAAGCTGGACTATTGGTGCGTGTCGCACAAATTGGCAGATCTTCACGCGGAGATTGTGCACACCTAAAAAATCGCATCAACTTGCTTGTAAAAGACGAAAAAGTCACCAAAGCTACCGTTGGCTAGTCCTACCATTGTCCGCCCTTGTGGCGGATCTTTCATTGAGTGCAAAAAATTTTAATTTATGTAAAATAGCGCTATGGTAAAAATGGCAGTAGCGAGAGCGGACGGCACGAGCATCGTACAAGATGGAGAACCTGTGCTTCGCCAAGTTGCGAGTGAGGTGCCCTTAGCTTCCATCGGCACAAAAGAGATAAATGCGGTTATTGACCGCATGAACATCGCGCTCGAGCGA
>JAYTYM010000016.1:0-36353 GCA_043742365.1 bacterium
CTGTCCACTCATTGGGTCTTTTGTTTGCAAAGCCATACAAAAACCCACAATGAGTCTTGCGGAGCTCCCCCATAAGAATGGGGCCCTTAGTCGCTCCTCACCTTGTGCAGCTTAAGCCGCCCAAGTGATTACTCGCTCACGACTCGGTAGACCTCTTCGATGCTCGTCATCCCTTGGGCGGCTTGAAAGATGCCGTCTTCTAACATGGTGAGCATGCCTTCTTTGCGCGCTTGCTCCTCGATCTTTTCAGCGGATGCGCTTATGATCGCAAGGTCTTTAATCGCAGGCGACATGCGTAGCACCTCGTGTATACCGATGCGGCCCTTGTATCCTTCCTCACATTCGGGAGAGGGTTTGGGTTTGTAAAACAGCAGCGTTTCCCACGTCGTATCTTTACCGACGATGTTTTCATCCTTAAGTGCGGTAAGAATACGGTCGAGGTTAGCTTTTTTGCCGAGTGCTTCGATCTCTGACTTCGTCAGAGTGTATTTCTCTTTCGCCAGACACAGTTTTCGCACGAGACGCTGCGCAATGATGACATTCACTGTTGAGATGATGAGGAAAGGTTCTGCGCCCATGTCGATGAAGCGCGGCATAGCACCTGCAGCCGAGTTCGTGTGGAGTGTAGAGAGGACCAAGTGTCCGGTAAGTGCTGCATTGATACCGAGTGATGCGGTTTCGCCGTCACGGATCTCTCCAACCATAATGATGTCCGGGTCCTGACGAAGCAGTGCGCGGAGCCCCATAGCAAAGGTGAGGCTTATTTCTGGCTTCACTTGCGTCTGATTGATACGCGGCATTTGATATTCAACCGGATCTTCGATCGTCGAAATATTTACGTCGGGCGTATTCAAAATATCTAGCAGAGTATATAGCGTCGTGGTCTTTCCGGAGCCAGTTGGGCCTGTTGCGAGTATCATCCCCACGTGCTGCTTCATTGCATTGTGGAGCGCTTCGAGTCCTTGCCCATGAAAACCAAGTCCCTCGAGGCTAAACCCACCTGATGACTCGCGCAAAAGACGCATAACGGTCTTTTCCCCATGATGTGTTGGCAAGGTTGATACACGGAACGATACCTTCTCGTTGTTCAATTGTATCTTGAAGCGACCATCTTGCGGTAGGCGTTTTTCATCCAGCTTTAAGTTCGAAAGCACCTTAATACGTGCGGTGATACCAGGCGCAGAGTCTTTTGGCAGCACCATCGCGTCATGGAGAATGCCGTCGATGCGGTAACGTACGAGCAGCTGATTTTCCATTGGCTCGATATGAATGTCGGAAGCATTCTGGATGATAGCGTGATTCAAGAGCGTATCAACAATGCGCACCACAGGTAGGTCTTCGGCAAGCTTCTTCAGATCTTTTTCCGACGCAGGATTATCCTCATCATCAGCGAGCATCTTTATCGATTGTGCTTCTTGTTGGATGATGTCGCCGAACTCAGCCTTCAGGGACTTTTGATACTGCAGCAATGCGCCTTTAATAGACTCTTGATCTGTGAGTCGCGTCTGGATACGAATACCTACCTTTTTGCGGACAAAGTCTATTGCCTCAAGGTCATCGACATCAAGCATCGCAACCTCTAGCCCGGAATCGGTTTTGCGAAAGGCGACGATGTTGTGTTTGCGCGCAATGGGCTCAGGGATAAGTGAGAGGATAGCAAAATCAATTTTTTGTCCCTTAAGGTCAACAAATGGAATACCGAGGATATATGCTTGAACGCGACGCAGATCATCTGTTGAGATCTTTCCCTGCTTGACCAGCATTTCGCCCACATCACCGCCTTCTTTTTCGGCTGTTTTTTCAGCCGCGAGCATGTCAGCCCGAGTTGCCAACCCAGAATCAAGGATGAATTTCTTTAATTTTGTTTCTTGTACGAGCATGGTTGTGTACTCGCTCTATTATATGTGTTATTGGAGGTAAATAAAAGCGATTAATTCCAAGAAAACTCAAACCTGTCGACTTGTCGCATGAGGGAGAAATATTTTGACAAAATGAAAGGATGCTATATACTTAAATTTAATAAACAGGCTACCTTACGGTACCCTGTTTTAATTTTTTCAAATTTGTTACACACTAATAGTTAATCACGGAGCGCGCAGGTTGGATGCAGTTTGGACGCGACAGCTGGTTGCGTGTCCGAGCGGACGTACTCATCGTACATTCGCCGGACCGCAACTGGCGACAAGTTCAAATTGCGCCGCCATGCACGCTCCCCCCAACAAACATGCTTGACCTTAAAACAATGAAGAGCGCACTGGAGCAGCTCGAAGCCGAGAAAGGCATTCCAAAAGAGAAGATCATCGATGCCATAGAAGCTGCGCTTGCAGCCGCTTACAAAAAAGATTACGGCAAGAAGGGCCAGATCGTTCGCGCCAAGCTCGACATGGACACCGGTAAGACCGATTTCGTACAGGTAAAGATCATCGTCGATGACGGCATGGTCCGTCAGCCCGTCGAAGGCGAAGAGGAGGACGACGACTTACCCGTGAAGCCTTTCATAAGTACCCCAGAGCCCATTGTCGGTGCTGAGGGCGAGGGAGATATCGACACCCGCGTACGTTACAACCCCGAGCACCACATCATGATCGAGGATGCACGCCTCATCAAGAGCGGGGCTGAACTCGGTGAGGAACTCGTTTTTGCACTTGACGCGAAGGACGACTACGGACGTATTGCTGCACAAACTGCAAAGCAGGTCATTATTCAGAAGATCCGCGAAGCTGAGAAGTCCTCCGTGCTTGATGAATTTGCACAGCGCGGAGAAGAAATCGTCACTGGTCTTGTGCAGCGTATCGAGCGTGGCAATATCTTCATTGACCTTGGGCGTGCAACAGGCCTCATGGGCTACGAAGACCAGATCCCTGGTGAGCGCTATCGCACAGGTGAGCGCATTCGAAGCTACCTATATTCAGTCGAGGAATCTCCTCGCGGTATCAATCTACGATTGTCGCGTGCGCATCCAAACTTTGTTCGCGCCTTATTCTCTCTTGAGGCCCCAGAAGTACAAAACGGCATAGTTGAACTCAAAGAAATTGCGCGCGAAGCAGGCTCACGCACGAAGATCGCCGTACATTCTAACGATTCACACGTTGACCCTGTTGGCTCATGTGTCGGCCAGCGCGGAGTGCGCGTCGCAACCGTCATCTCAGAGCTCGGCGGTGAGAAGATCGACGTTATCGAATGGTCGCCCGATATTGAGAAGTTCATTGCAGATGCACTTTCACCGGCGAAGGTGCGCAGTGTCATCGTCAACAATGAAGACCGGCAAGCAACTGTCGAGGTTATGCCTGACCAACTTTCACTTGCTATTGGCCGTGGCGGTCAAAACGTGCGCCTTGCAGCAAAGCTTACGGGCTATCGCATCGATATCAAGTCAACTGAGGGTGAGGCTACGGTGGCGGATGCTGACGAAAATTCTAAAACAAAGGATGCGTCGACTCCTGAAGAGGAAGTTGCGGAATTCATTTCATCAGAGAACATGGGAATGCCAGAAGATGCTGATGAAGTAGCTGAAGCGCTGCCGCTTACGAGCGAGAGTGCGGTCACCGACGACAATACCAACATCGAAGAAGAGTACAAGACGAAAGAATAGTCGAACACCCACTTAATAGATAGCTTACCTACACATGAACCTTTGGCACGATATCCCCTATGGAAATAAAGATATTTTAAACGTCATCATCGAAATTCCGATGCTTTCACGCGTAAAGTACGAACTCGATAAAGACACCGGTCTTATTAAGTACGATCGTGTTCTCTATTCCCCGATGCATTACCCTGCGAATTATGGTTTTGTCCCTCAGACGCTCTGGGATGATGGCGACCCTCTTGATGTGCTTGTGCTTGGAGCTGAGCCTCTTGTTCCGGGATGCTTAGTTGAGGCTCGCCCAATAGGTGTCCTCGATATGATTGACGGAGGTGAGGGTGATGCAAAAGTCCTTGCCGTTCCTGCTGCTGACCCACGCTGGAAGAACACCACTGACATTTCTGACCTTGAACCACACGCACTCGAAGAGATCAAGCATTTCTTCACCGTTTACAAAGACTTGCAGAAAAAGAAGGTTGAAGTGGGAGAATGGCGCGATGCTGCTTCTGCCAAAGCTGACGTGGTCAAGTCAATTGAGTCGTATAAAAATAGAGCAAAAGTCTAATAGACAACTTATCCACCGCACACCATAGCTGCTGTCACAGGACCGCAGCTATTTTGTTATACTGTTGAAGCGTAAGTTTGGAATTCATTATTTAATAATATTCATAATCTATGAGATCGATCGTACCCATAAGTGCCCTGATGCTCGGCGCACTGACTCTTCTCCCGGCAGTCAGCTTTGCTGAGCAAATTTCGGCGACAGCAGAAGCTTCTACGGAAACCTCGGGCACCATTAAGGTCCCCGTCACAACACACGCCGACAGTTACTCCTTCGGAGCATCCAACCCAACATCAATGGGCACAAGCGGTCATGGTGCAGGCAAAATAACTGCGACCGGCACGAGGCCTGTTGAGAAAGCTATTGAGGAGCGTATGCAGGAACGCGATGCTATGCATGCAAAATTAGTTGGAAGCGGTGAGGAGCGTAGAGGTGAAATGCGGCAGAACATGATGAAAGAGCGCGTAGAAATTTTTTCACACTTTAGCGCAACCATCATCGGTCGCATGAACGCAGCGATCAACAGACTGAAGAAGATCGCGGACCGCCTTGACTCACGCATCACAAAAGAGAAAGCCCGCGGAGTCGACACTTCAAAAGCAGAAGCGAATATCGCAATAGCACGCGTAAAAATCTCCGATGCTGAGACTGCGGTGAGTCTCGCAGCAAATATCGTATCTTCAACAACCGCAAGCATTAACCTGAGCTCGACAACCACAAAGCCCTCCGATATTGGCAAGCCTGTACGAGAAGAGCTTGCGAAGGCACGTGAGGCAGTATTTGCCGCACACAAAGCACTTGTAGATGCGATATCAAGTCTTACGGGTGTCGTCACAACTTCCGACGAACAGCACGGTGATGTAAAAACCCACGGCAAAGTTGGCTCGAGTACAACTGTCTCAACGAGTGCAGGCACATCGGTGACCCATTGATCATAAATTATCAATCATACTATTTACCTATGGAACAAGAACAAAACACTCCGCAACTCCGAACAAGCAATAATTCCATGCACTTCGCAGTTGGCGCAGTTGGCGTCGTCGCAGTACTTCTCCTTGTTGGATATATCATAAATACACAGCAAGGTAGCCCTGAGATAGCACAGACTCCAACGCAAAATGGAGCACCTAAAGGTGATTCCGCGACAATGGCACTCGCCTCACAGAGCTCTTCCGATGAACTGACGTCCATCAATGCAGACTTACGGGCAACTGACATGAATTCGCTTAATGATAGCGACAAGATATAGCGAAATTCACTTGTTTATACAACAACATCCGCCTCCTTAGGCGGATGTTTTGTTTATACTTTAATTTTTTTTGCAATTTTTTAGCGATTTGCAAAAGTGCGGAAGAACAGTTACTATGCCGAGCATTATGGAAAATAAAATCAAAAATACTGATAAGTATCAGGTGACGATAAAGACATTGCCGATGTCTCAAGTAGAGATAACCGCCGTCATACCGAGTGAGGAATTTGACAAGACGAGGGGCGAAGCCATCAAGCATATTGGGAAAGACATAGAATTCCCTGGTTTTCGCAAAGGTCATGTGCCTGAAAAAATGCTCAACTCACGATTAGGTGAAGGGGTGATACTCGAAGAAATGGCAGAGATAGCGATAGGCCGTGTTTATGGAGAGATCATCACCGAGAGCAAGATCGACGCACTCGGCAGACCAGAGGTACGCATCACAAAGATCGCAGCGGGAAATCCGCTTGAGTTCACCCTCACTACAGCTGTGTTTCCAGAGGTAATACTTCCCGACTACAAAAAGATTTCCTCCGCGACAAAAATAACTGAGGAGGTGAGCGTGAGCGAAGAAGAGATCGATAAAACGATCGATGAGATCCGCAAGATGCGCGCGAAAAATGATGCGGCAAAATCAGACGAGCACACCCATGAAGCAGGTACGCAAGCGGAAGTCGAGCCTGAGCTTCCTCCTCTTGATGATGCATTCGTGAAGCTACTCGGTGATTTTGAAAACGTTGATGCGTTCAAAGCGAAGCTCAAAGAGAATCTTTTTAAAGAAAAGGAGCGCGCCCTACGCGACAAAAAACGCGTCGCCATAATGGAGGGAATAATTTCTGCAACTTCAGTCGACTTACCTGAAATTATTGTTGAGCAAGAACTGCACCGCATGGAAGAAGAATTTACTCAAGAAATATCTCGCATGGGCATGACTCTTGATGCGTACATGAAAGCGGTTGGAAAAACCACACAAGATATGCACAAAGAGTGGCGCCCAGATGCGGAGAAGCGCGCAAAAGTACAACTTATTACTTCTCAGATTGCCGACAACGAAAAAATCACTCCTGACGAAGAGGAGCTCGCACGAGAAGCTGTGCGTTTGCATGAACTTTATCCAGATGCCGACAAAGCGCGTGTGCGAGGCTATCTTGAGATGCTGCTCACAAACGAAAAGGTATTTAAGTTCCTTGAGTCCCAAGCGTAAACTAAAAAAATAAATATCCCACTCAGGGATATTTTATTTTTAACGAGATTGTAGGTTTTTGTTGTAATAATAATTTTGAAAATATTCATCAGTGTAGTATCCTCCACTGATGAGCAAGCCACGCATCTTAATTACCCTCGACCACTCATATGGTCCGAGCGAGCGTATCTATATCAATCTCTCATATTTAAACGCTATAGAGGGAGCAGGTGGTACCCCTGTTCTTGTCGGCCGCCCTGACAAGGAAGAGGTGGAGCGCCTTATCGCCTCATGTGACGCAGTGTTTCTTACTGGTGGCGATGATGTGGTTCCTGAATTATATGGAGCAGAGAAAAGTCTGCTCTGTGGAAAAATTGACCCGAGCGACCGCGATCGTGTTGAGTGGGATATTCTTGACCGCGCATACGAAAGAAAGATGCCAATACTCGGAGTCTGTCGAGGGATGCAGGTCATGAACGCACACTTAGGTGGAACCCTCTACCAAGACATAGCCGGCGAGATGGCAAACGCAATCAATCACGACTTTCACAAAGATGAGGAGGGTAATAAGCTCAGACGTGACCTACCAGCACACGATGCGCTGGTCATTCCTGATACGTTGTTCCACAAAATCGTTGGCGAGAACAAATTTTCCGTAAACAGCCTCCATCATCAAGGGGTTAAAAATCTCTCAAATAAATTCACGCAGGGCGCAACCTCACCTGATGGCCTTATTGAAGCAATCGAGCACATCGAGCACCCCTTTTGCTTAGGAGTACAGTGGCATCCAGAAGAAATGGGCGACACCCCCTCGCAAAAACTTTTCCAAGCATTTATAAGCGCTGCGCGTTCTTGGGATTCTCAATAGAGATGCCCTACTTAAAGAAGGATCATTGACTGATGCTTCTTTAAACATCCTTGAATCATTTGTTCAAGCTGCGATGATCTAAATCTGACAGCAGTATCGCATCCTTGTCAAATTGGTACATTCGTGTTATGTTTCTTTATATTTTGTGTTATCGGAACTAATTTTTTTCTATGTCATTCCTTATCCCAACCGTTATTGAAAAGACTTCCCTCGGTGAGCGTGCCTATGATATTTACTCTCGCCTACTAAAGGAACGAATTATTTTTCTTGGCAGCGCCATTGATGACGATGTTGCAAATATTGTTATTGCGCAACTGCTTTTCCTCGAGTCTGAAGATCCGAAAAAAGATGTGCTGCTCTATGTCCACTCACCTGGAGGCTCAGTATCTGCCGCAATGGCCATCTATGACACCATGAATCACATCAAACCAGATGTCTCTACTATCTGTATCGGCATCGCTGCATCAGCCGCCGCAGTGATTCTTTCGTCAGGAACCAAGGGCAAGCGCTATGCACTTCCCAATGCCGAAGTCATGATCCACCAAGTAATGGGAGGAGCTGAAGGCCAAGCCTCTGACATCGCTATAACTGCAAAGCATATTCTTAAAACCAAAGAAAATCTCAACAAGATCCTCTCAAAAAACACAGGAAAGACCATCGCAGAAGTTGAAAAGGACTCAGATCGTGACTATTATATGTCCGCAGATGAGGCAAAGAAATACGGACTAATCGACGAGGTTATGAAGCCAAAAGGTCGATAAGCAAAATTGATACTATGGCGGCATAAATGGAGCTTGTGTATATACATAAGCTCCATTTTTTTACCGTTGTGTTGTGTAAGTAACTAATTCGACACCGCAACTCCAATCTGCTACATTTAGATTGCTGACGTTCTATAGCTCCGTCCGAGTCAGCAAACTAAGAATTCGCTATTTATCAACACAAAAAGACTTTCTCTTCCTTTCGTATCAAAAAGCGCATATCGATATTGCAATAATGAATCTCAGAACTTGTTTTGAATTGAAAAACTCTCAAATATTCATGTAATATAGCCTCGCTTCACGCGACAGGCTCAGAGCTATCGTATAGACGCAAAATGAACTTTAGGAAAGTTAGTTTTGTTATTTTTAATTTATGGACTTTACAACGGTTATCGCAATCGGTGTTGGCTCAGGGATATTCGGTCTTATCGCCGGATACGTCATCCGCTGGGCACTTACCGTAGGGAAAAAGGGCTCGATTGAGATCGAGGTCAAACAAATGATGCTTTCTGCAAAGGAAGACGCACAAAAGGTAGTACAAGAAGCCGAAAAAAAGGCAGAGCATCATGCCTTAGAGCTCAAAAATTCTGAAAAAGAAAAGGAGCGAGAATGGAAGCGTACTGAAGAACGTTTAGTTAAAAAGGAGGAGCTACTCGATGGCAGACAAACCGACATCGACAAAGAAGTCGAGTCAATCAAAGGTAAGGCTGAGGAAATACGCGGTATAAAGACCGAGATCGAAGAGCGCAAGAAAGCGGTAGAGGTTGAGCTTGAACGGGTCGCAGGACTTTCCGAAGAAGAGGCCAAGCAAAGCCTGATCAAGAAGATCGATGAACGCTTTGAAGAAGATTTTCGTGTGCGCCTGCAGAAGCTCGAGCGCGAGGGCATAGAACGCCTCGATCGTCGAGCTAAAGACATACTTTCTACCTCCATCCAGCGCCTCGCTGCTTCAACTGCGGGCGACATTATGACAACCTCGGTCAATATTCCAAACGACGAGATCAAGGGTAAGATCATCGGTAAAGAAGGCCGCAATATCCGCACCTTTGAGCGCTCTGCGGGTGTTGAGCTCATCGTCGACGATACCCCAGGAACTATCGTCATCTCCGCATTTGACCCAGTGCGCCGCCAGATAGCGCGCGTCGCACTTGAAAATCTTATTCTCGATGGCCGCATACAGCCTTCCAAGATCGAAGAAATGTGTGAAAAAGCAAAAGATGACATCAATAAGATCATAAAAGAGAAGGGCGAGCAGGCCGTGTATGAGTGTGGAGTATTCAATCTTGACCCTCGCATCATCTCAATACTTGGCCGTCTGTACTTCCGTACGAGCTTTGGTCAGAACGTTCTTCAGCACTCCGTCGAAATGGGTCACATTGCTGGTATGCTCGCAGAAGAGCTTGGTGCAGATGTGCAAATTGCTAAAGCCGGTGCACTCTTGCATGACATCGGTAAGGCCCTTGACCATGAAGTACAGGGTACACATGTCGACATCGGACGAAGGATACTTCAAAAATTCGGCGCAGATGAGCGCATCATTAAAGCGATGCAGTCGCACCATGAGGAATATCCTTACGAAACAATTGAATCGATCATCGTCCAGACTGCAGATGCCATATCAGGTGGTCGCCCTGGTGCACGTCGTGAGTCAGTTGAAAACTACATTAAGAAACTTGAAGACCTCGAAAAGATAGCGATCACAAAGCCAGGAGTTGAGAAAGCATACGCTCTTGCTGCAGGACGTGAGATCCGTGTCTTCGTTACACCAACTGCCATGAACGATATCGAAGCACAGTCACTTGCTCGCGATATCGCCATACAGATTGAGCAAGAGATAAAGTATCCGGGTGAAATAAAGATCACCGTGATTCGTGAAACACGCTGTATTGAGTACGCCAGATAGAACATATTTTACTGTCGTAAACAAAGGCCCCTTCTGGGGCCTTTGTTTATAGAAGGAAAATATCCTTATATTTACTGATTATTCTGGGATCATCGGCCCATCTATCATTTTAGGAGCACTTGCATCAACTTGCTCATCAAGCGAACCTCTCAGGTAAGCGCCTGACTGGTAATTCTCTGTTCCGTCGGCTTGGGCCAACGCATCAGCAACCTGCTCTTGAGCTTCAGTTGGCTCTATTTCTCCTAAGTTATATCGTTCTGGCATGATATTTTAATCTAGTTGTTATGTAAATATACTATAACAAAATTGAGATTTGTCAATTTTTGACAGCATGAGAGTTATCCACTCCTAAATAATGGCTTTATTGCGTGGAAAATGGCTTCCTATATAATGATTCCAGAGGTTAATCCCTCTGCATGCAGAGTTATTCGTGTAGCTCACGATTAACCAAGCTATATTTTATTAGCATCTGCTAATTCGAAAACGATGAACAAGCAGTCAATTGTTGAAGCAGTCCATGAGAAACTCGGCGGCACGAAAGTCGCTGCAGAGCAAGCTGTTGAGACGATGATCGAAACGATCACGGGAGGCCTTACGAAAGGCGACGAGGTCTCGATCGCCGGACTCGGCATTTTCTCAGTAAAGACTCGCGCTGCACGCACCGCACGCAATCCGCGAACGGGCGAGGCTATCAAGGTCGCAGCGATGCGTGTCCCCAAGTTCCGCGCTGCAAAGGCGCTCAAGGACGCGGTCAAATAGGTTTTATAGAAGAACTCGGTTCATCAAACATACACACAAAAGCCGCCGCAAGGCGGCTTTTGTGTTACCTCTGTTACTTATAGTTAAACATGACTGAGAATGAATTCTGCTCTCTCGTGCGGTGAAAGAACGGGGACTACAGTCGGTGTGTATCCAAATTCCCTGTATGCATTAAACAGTGCCTGATGTATTGAGTCGCGATATTCAGCTGTCTCTTTTCTAACTTCATCTGGCTCATATCCGGGCAAAAGTTCTAGGATGAAAACCTGCGCATAGCGCAAATGCGCGTCTTGATACGCATGCAGTGGCACGCTTACATTGCCCAACTTACTGTACGCATAACTATCGAGTATTCCACGATCGAGGAATACTTTGTCGTCAGATAACGCAAATTCAAGCTCTGCCTGCTTCATAACGACTTTTTCTTGAAAAAGCGCGAGGTCTTTCCACGGCAACACATCACTCCCCTTTAACTGTTCTTCTTCAATGACCATGCGTGCTGTTTCAGGTACAACCGGATATCCTTTCGCTTTTAGAATATCAACGACTGTGGTTTTTCCTGTGAATGGACCGCCAGTGAGTACATACTTTTTAGTTACTCGTTTTGTAGTCATTTCCTGTTTAATCTGGGATAAATAGTAACGCCACCCCATTCATACACCATCGCTTGCCAAGAGGAGGAGGTCCATCATCAAAAACATGGCCCAAATGCGCGTGCGTGTCTGCCGTCAATACTTCAATGCGAGATACGCCGAGCTGTACGTCGTCCTTAAATATTACTGACTCCTTGCTTATCGGCTTAGTAAAACTTGGCCACCCTGTCCCAGAATCAAATTTATCCTCAGAGCGAAAAAGAGGCAATCTGCTGTCTGCGCTTACGAAAGTACCCATACGATGTTCATTATTGAGCGAGCTTGTAAATGGCGCCTCAGTTCCAGATTGGTACATTACATAATATGCTTCCCTAGAAAGTCTCGAGCGTATATCGGTAGTGGTCGCGACAATATTCTTACTCAGCTCATGAGGAAATACATAGGGTACGTAGCGATAGCTAAGAACGGCCAAAAACACTACTGCTGAGAATATGAGGGGTGTGTGTTTGGTCATGTGGTAAGTATAGAAAATTTGATGGGCGAGAGAATTACTGATGATAGCTGCAGGTACTTTCGCTTAAGTTGGCGCAGTGGATATATTTCGAACCTGTTTGGTGGGCAAATGACTATTGGAGACTTAGTTTATATATTGAAACGAGGGTTGAAGATCCTACTTCCTTTGAGGTTTCAAAATACACGATGCCAGGGGTTGATTTGTTTTCAATAAAATTCCTCACATCATACTCACCACTTACTTTTTTCTCATCGAAAAAAAGACTACCTTTTGCGGTTGGCTGTGGCTTGTCCAAGGCGATGTATGCAAGTTTCCCATCAATACTTTTTAGGGAGAAAGGATTGATAATTCCAGCCAGCTCTTTCTCGTCATAAAAGATGTGATTTTCTCTGGTTGAACTATCGTATTTTGAATATTCAAGCTTCCCAGCAATTTCACTAAATTGTGGAGGACTATCCATCTTTGTCTTCGCGACTAACCGACTTCCAAGGTAAAGTCGTGCTTCTTTGGAAGAGTAATCTGTTGCGAGATAGGCTGGCTTCCCCGTGGCCTCTATCAGTTTTGCGATACTATTAGCAGACTGAATCATGTTTCCATCGAAGTAAAGTTGCTGAGAATCCTCTGTCGTTTTACCACTGATGTAAGCGAGCTTCCCAGAAATTTTCCTTATCTCAATATTATATGATCCGTCTGCTGTAATTTTTTTTCCATCTTCAAAAAGCGTTTGAGTTGTAGGATATTCGCTTCCTAAGTATCCGCCAATATCCTTTGGTGGGGTTTTATCAACAAATGTGAGAGTAGTGTAGGCGAGTTTACCATTATTCTCCTCTAGATAATCCGGTATCTCATATGCAGAGATGACTTCTTTTCCATTGAAATAGAGCGTATCGGTATTCGCAGAAAAATCATGAATTATATATGATAGTCCTTTGCTGGTCATTTTGAAATTCTTTATGTCTTGCCCAGTTACAATTTTCTTTCCACCAAAAAACAATGTCTTCTGTTTTGAAGCTTTATCGTAGACGGTATAGGCGAGTTTCCCATCTATTTCTTTAACGTCAAACATGTCAGTCAAGCTTGTAACAGGAGCGGTTGCGAGCATCTCTGTACCATAATAAAGTGAGTGGGCTAAGGATTTTGTGTCATTACTGATATACATAAGTTTCCCAGCCAATTCCTGCATAATAAAAACATTTTCAGTAATCTTTGCCTCGTTCAAGAATAATGAATTACTAAGATTGTGTTTTATGGTGTATGCAATGTCACCAGTTGAAAGGAGTGCGGTTTCACCGAGATAAGTACCATTACGATCATTTGATTCCGCGAGTGTTTTTGCAGCTTTTGCGGGTATGGTTAGTGTCTTTACTAAAATTGGCTCAGGCGATTGAGGCACTCCCACGACTGGAGTAGCTGTACTTGCGCTACTACGATTAGTTGAGGATGACACGGACGAACCCGAAAGACCTGGCACAACTGCCGTAGTCCCTGATGCTTCTGGTTTAAGAGGTGAGCTCGAAGCAAAATTGTTTACGATAGTAGTCGGATCATTGGTTAGAAAATAGCCTCCTGCTATTACGAGTGCAACCATAGACGTTCCAGCAGCGACAATCCAAAGTACTAATTTATTTTGTTCCATCCTAAAATCATATCACACTAAAACTGAAAAATCCCTTGGTTGAGGGAGTTCTTGGTGAAGACTGAAGTTGGTCAGTAGGGAGAATCGATTCCCCGGCGCAAGTGAAGCAGCGACCAAAATCACTTGAGCGTAGCGATTTGAGATTGGAAGTACTCTTGTGGTGTTCACTTGCTTCCCGCACCAATATAAAAAAATCCTCTAAAGGATTTTTTTATATTGGTGCGGGACGGGAGAATCGAAGTCACGAATCACTAAATCTTTTTCGCTTTGCTCAAAAGCTTAAGTGTTCTCGACCCCGGCGCGCCACCTCACAAAGCTTCGGTATGCCTTGCGCCCAGTTCGATTCTCCGGAAGCTATGCTTCCTCCGTCCTCGCATCGACAGCAACAAAAAACGGCACAATGCCGTTTTTTGTTGCTGTCGAGTGCGGGACGGGAGAATCGAACTCCCACCAAGAGTTTGGAAAACTCCTATTCTACCATTAAACTAGTCCCGCATTATTTTTGATTTACTAAAGTTCACCAAGAGTTTGGAAAGGCCTGTAGGCACTTCCAAATTTATACTTACTGCGGTCGTTAAATTTTTAGGTCGGTGCGCGAAATGGGAATTTCGGCACACTTCCAAATTTATACTCCTTACAGGAGCTGTCCACTTATTGGGTCTTTTTCAAAAGCCCTCAATGAGTCTTACGGTGCGGGTCCCGTACCCACACCTCACGCTCTGCTCCTTAAATTTTAGGTCGCTCCCATTCTACCCTTAAACTAGTCCCGCACTGACGTTCGGCTCAAACTTGAACGTGCTTCGTATCCTAACAAATTGACATCCGATAGGCAACGGGTAAAAATGATGTAAGAAGTACGTTAAATACGAAAGGGGTTGGTGTGAGTAAACGAAACACAGATGCAGGCTTGGCTAAATCTGTTGATAAAAATGCAGCTGCTTTCCGTATCTGCGCGAAGATATTTGAGTTTTGGCGATTAACCGAACTTGAGTCTTCTCGCATGCTTAGGCTCAGTTATGAAGAGTGGCAAAGTGCAAAATGTGCACGATCTTTACCAGCAAAAGCACTTGATGATCTTTCGCGCATACTTTGGATAGCAAGACTATGTACGGATCTTTACCCGCTCGACAAAGAACTCAGCGTGGCATGGCTGCGCAAAAATATCTTTGAAGAACCATTTTGGGGCATGTCACCGCTTTATTTTATGCTCTCGAAAAGTGAGGAGCCGCTCGCGAGAACGCATCGCTTTCTTGCTCTGAAATTTGATACATGGGGCGCCCTACGTGATGAGCGCAATGAGCTCGTGTACTTAAACGATGAGTTGCGCATCAGCGATGAGCCTATCGATACACTTATGTGCATGGCACTTCGTGTAGCGCGGTCCTGGCAACTTTCTGCACAAGAAGAGCGAGGACTTTTGGGAACAGAGTTTTCTTCAAATTCTGATTGTAGGGGGTTGCGCCCCGACACGTTGGTCAAAGCACGAATGATAGTCCTTATTGATCTTGTTCTCTGGCACATATTTCATGATGGCAATAAAGTCGCCGCATGGGTACGAGCAAACAATATGCATCCCCTTTTTGAAGAAAAATCGCCACTTCAATTGCTGTGTTCAGGCGATGTAGGGGTTATGAAAGTCGTTTATGCATACCTCCGCAACATTTCACCGTAGTCTTATGCTGCGGTCTTTTTATTTTGAGACAAAAGCAAAAAGCAGCTATAATTACACGTATGACTTCAATATTTAAATCATACGATGTACGCGGACTTTACCCCGAAGAGATAAACAAGGAATTCGTCGAACGAATAGGACGGGCCTACGTAGCTTATGTAAAGCCAAAGCGAGTTGCCATCGCAAGCGACAAACGCGTTTCCTCACCTGCACTTTTTAAGGCATTAGCAAAAGGCCTGACCGAGTCAGGGGTGGATGTCATCGATCTGGGGCTACTCTCAACTCCAATGCTTTATTTTGCGTCAGCGACGCTTGAGGTTGATGGTGCGATCATGGTTACTGCATCGCATAATCCTGGTGAATATAACGGTCTTAAGTTTTGCAGACAAAACGCAGTTCCGATCGGACTTGCAAGTGGCCTCGCAGAGATCAGGGACATTGCCGAGGCGCGAATGTTTTCGAAGGCAGAGCAAGTGGGCACCATAGAAACTCATGACATCAAGCCTGCGTATATAAAGCACATCACCTCATATGCAGAGCTCTCTGGTAAGCGATTTCATATTGCTACTGACACTGCACATGCAATGGGCGTGCTTGAGTTACCGGTACTCAGAAGCTTACCAGGAGTAGCACTGTGCGGCACGCTTTATGATACGCTTCAACTCCCAGGAGTTGCTCCTCATGAAGCGAACCCACTCAAGACTGAAACGCTCATCGAACTTCAACACGTAGTTCGCAAAACAAAAGCAGACATGGGCATAGCTTATGATGGTGACGCTGACCGCGTTGGTTTCGTCGATGAAAAAGGGCGTGTTGTCCCGATGGATATCACAACGGCACTCATAGCTCAAGCACTGCTTCCGCATCACCCAAAGAGCACAATACTTTACGATCTGCGCTCGTCGCGCTCAGTAAGAGAGGCAATTGAGAAATTTGGTGGCATTGCGCATGAAAGTAAGGTGGGTCACGCAAACATCAAAAAGCAGATGCTCGATGAAGGTGCGCTTTTTGCTGGAGAGGCATCTGGGCATTATTACTTTGCGCTCTCAGGATATACCGCAGAGATGGGCACCCTTCCTGCCATTCTCTTAATGAACTTAATGGCCAAAACCGGGAAGACCTTATCTCAACTTGTCGACGAAGTGAGATTCTATGCACACTCAGGTGAGATAAATATGGAGGTGGCGGATGCAAAGAACATCATGGATAAAATTAAAACTATTTACGCAGACGGCAAGCTATCAGAGCTCGACGGGATAAAGATAGAATTTACAAACTGGTGGTTCTCGCTTCGCTCATCAAATACAGAACCCTTACTTCGTCTCAATCTTGAGGCAGATACTAAGGAGCTGATGGATGAAAAACTCAAAGAAGTTTTAGATCTCATCCCTTAAAACCTCAATATTATATTTCGCCCAAATGCCCAAGCGGACAGAGGGCGTAATTGTGCTTGCGCGCTCGGCAATATTTTCGTCCATATTCTATGAGTAAATATGTGATGTGAAACCATTCGCTCTTAGGAAATATCTCCATAAGGTCATTTTCTATCTTATCTGGGTGTATTTCGTCCGAAAGTTTGAGGACATGTGACAAACGTTTCACATGAGTATCCACAGCAATACCAAAAGATGTTCCGTATGCGTTTCCCAGCACTACGTTGGCTGTTTTCCGTGCCACGCCTGGAATGGTGAGGATTTGTTCCATAGTTTCAGGGATCGTGCCGTGAAACTTTTCTTCCACCATCTTTGCTGCAGACAGAATATTTTTTGTTTTATTCTTGTAAAATCCACTTTGATATATCATCCTTTCAAAATCTCTGACGCCTTTAGGTGTTTTACCCGCAAGAACATAGTCATGAAGTGTGGGATATGTTCCGAATAACGCAGGGGTTATCTCGTTTACCTTTTTGTCGGTACATTGTGCGGAAAGCTCTACTGCGACAAGCAGCTCCCAATTATTAGTGTAGGTGAGCATCATCCCCGCTTTTGGAAAAAGCTTACGTAAACTCCGAAGTGCAATTCGCGCCCGCTTTATACGTGCGATCTTCTCTTTGGATGTTTCACGCTGTTTCATGATAAAAGAAGTTCCACGATACTTTTCTACTCAACATCAGTCGCTCCATCAGACAAATCTAGTGTGATGTTTTTTGTTCCCAACTGAGCAGCGGACCACGATAATGTATGCATATTAATAGTGTACTTTTGATATATATCATCAGTTCCTGTTGCAGAGAATGAAAGCGTTGCCTGGTCAGTCCATTTAAATACATTTTTATTAAACGGCACCTCAAAAGGTCCTCGAACGGTGTAAAAGACATGGGGCTTAGACTGCTCCAAATAGAGCACTGGTATTTTCTGAGCATCATGAGAGGCGAACACCCTTAGATTGCGAACGTGATTTGGCACCTTCATGTTATTCGAAACATTATTTACCTGAGGACTTATGTCTACATGCACACCTCCGTCGACAGAGCTGCCTTGTTTCACGGCGAACATATCTCGATAATTTTGAAGTGTTGCAATGGAAGACGCTTCTGCACGTGCATGATGTTGAGTGATGAGTAGTGTCGTCACAAAAATAAAAAATCCCACGTACGTAAGAAAGTATCGTTTCATATTTCAAGTGTAGCGAAGCGTCACAAAAGCACAAGCACACTACACCTTAGTTGTGATCTCAACGATTCCCGTTGAACAATCAAAGCGGACATTTCTTCCAACGGTTCCTCCGACAACCTCTGTTTCGATAGTAATGCCGTACTTTTTTAATTCTTCGCGAGCAGAGATAGTGTTCTCCCAACCTATGCCGTGCTGATCGCCCTCAAGCAGTGCGAACATATGTGCACCACCGACGAGTTTTGCGACAGTATGCTCAATAGTCCCACCCAATGATTCGATCTCAGCCACAAGCATGTCGACTGCTTGATCGGCGTACTTCACAAACATTCTTCCAATCGCATCTCTGTCTTGAAATTGCAGAGAGGTATCATTTTCTTTTTTATGGGGGAGTATCGCATGAGCCATACCGCCCACTCGTGCGAGACGATCATAAAGCACTACGACAATGCACGAACCTACACCATTAGTGACGATGACGTTTTGCTGATCTCCGGCGTAAAGCTCTGCGATATGTATCTCGATCGTTGTACTCATGCTCCGATCATTTTGTGGGTAAGCTCAAGAACCTGCTTTGCACTTTCTGGTCCAAGAAATAAGAACATCTGCCCAGCTGCTTCTTCGCCATCATCGCAGGTAATAGCGTCTGATGATGCATTTACGCAAATGGAGACATCGAGCGTCAAAAATTCATCATGACTCTTGATCATGGAGGCAAAAATAGAGTTGAACATTGCCCCGCCCATATCGATAACGACGTCAGGTACTGACTGCAAAAGTTGTACTTTTAAAAATTGTGAGAGCCCCTTGAGCATTCCTCCTGTGAGCACATTTCCCACCTCTTGAAAAACTGAACGATCAAAGTCATCGAGCGCACGAAGGTCACCGACGGTTTTACCAGAAAGTGAATGGAGGAGATGGACTGCGGCAGCGTGCGGGAAAAACAACAACACATACCCCTCAAGTCCTCCCGAGAGGCGCAAGAGCACTGCAAGCGTGATGTCGTTGGGATTCTCTAAAAAGTGTGACGCTTTTTGCGCACTCTTTAAGTGCATTGTCGGAACGCTAATGCTTATGCGTCTGCCAACCATCTCAGAAAGCGTATTACCAGCATGCGATACACCAATATTTAAAAGTTCCTTAAGTTGATCTGTGTCTTCTGGTGAAAATTGTAATTGGGGCATATTGTAGATTATAAAGTGGGGTTTGTTGTACTCACTTGTACCTCTGTGTTTTCTAGTATATCGCCGAACGCTTGCAGAAGTAAACCATGAGTATCAAGCAGGAGAATGGTGCGCCCATCAGGAAGGAGCGCTGATCCAGAAAAACCTTTTATCCCACGCAGCACGGGTGGCAAAGACTTCACCAGTAACTCTTGCTCACCAACGCACTCGTCGATCACCAATATAACCTGCTCCCCTTCATCACTTACCAGCACTCCGAGGCACTCTTTATCAGATTGTCGTTCCTTGTGAAACATGCCTGCAAAAGATATTCCCAAAAGTACGTCGAGTCGCAAGAGTGATATAGCGTGCCCACCCTCAACGATAGCTTCTTGACTTGCACTCTTAGAGATCCTCTCGGGTGCGAATTTCATTGTTCGAATAACACCAACAAACGGTATTGCAAAGGTGAAGCCACTTGAGCGAACGATAAGCACTTTTACTGTTGCGAGGGAAACCGGCAGATCGATAAGAAACCTCGTGCCTCCCTTCTCGCTTGTAGGCGAGTGGAGTTCGATGCGCCCACCAACATCCTGAACGAATGCACGCACCGCCGAAAGGCCCACTCCTCGCCCAGAGATATCTGTCACCGTCTCACTTGTAGACATATTCGGATGAAAGAGTAATTCCGCGATCTCTACTTTTCTTAATTTTTGCCCTTCTTCTTTTTCGATAACGCCTCTTTCGATGGCAACCTCACGCACGCGTTCATAATCAACACCCCCACCATTATCCTCGACGATAACGTGCACCCGCTCACTTGCCCTTTCTGCTCGCAGTAAAATCGTTCCTTCTTTTTGTATTCCATGATCGACTGCGTTGCGCAATAGGTGCGCCAGTGCACCGCCTAGGCCATCGAGTACTGTTCGATCGAGCTCAACGTTTTCTCCCTCAACGCGAAATACCACCTGTTTACCTTCTCGCACGGAAAGGTCACGTATCATTCGAGGAAATTGAGAAAAGATCTGTTCAAGTGGCACCAGTCGTATCAACAACAATTCTTCTTGAGTTTCTGAGAGTAAGCGCGCAAGCTCGCCAAAAAGAGTTCTGAACTCATTGAGAAAATAAATTTTCTGCTTGAGTATAGGGTCAGAAATCGACTTCGTAATCTCCGCTGCGGGCTCCAAGATTGTATCGAGTTTTAATCTCAACATCAGCATCTCTTCAAAAAGACCCATCAATGTATCGAGCTGTTCAACTTCAACGCGAATATTTGTCGGGGCAGCAAATGTATACTCATGAGGGATAACAGTTTTTGCTGGTGTCGGGGTCGCGATCTTTTCAACCTCGACATCTTTATTGATTGTACTTATTTTTAAAGCCTCGGTTAATGCGGCGATCTGCTCATCGACAGTAAGTTCTTCGTTCTTCGATTTTATAGAAGCGAGCGCAAGCGTCATCTTGTCGATCGCCTCAAAAGAGAGACTTATCGCCTTTGCATCGAGCACTATAGCCTTTCGCTCTCCTGCATGGAACAAATCTTCAAGTGTATGCGCGAGTTTTGCCATCTGGGCATAGCCCATAGTAGCCGCACCCCCTTTAATGGTGTGTGCACTTCTCATCAACGTTGCATACAAGACTGAGTCACCTGGTGTTTGTTCGAGATCAAGAAGTGTCTTGGAGAGCACCGATAACTGCTCTTCAACTTCGAGACAAAATAGATCTTTGAATTTATTAACAGTGTCAGTCATTTATGACATTGTATCACGACAATGTATGACGCCCGCTTCGCAAAGAGAACAGTTTGTTTATGTAACTGGGCATATTTTCCACAGACAACACTGCATCAATACCGCCTTCGTCCATGGCGTGAGTGGGCATTGATGACACTGTCGCAGTATGTGGGTCTTGCACGATGGTATGTCCTCCGTGTTTATTGATTGCGTGCAACCCTTTTGTACCGTCTGAACCCATCCCCGAGAGTAATATGCCGCAGGAATGCTGTTCATAAAATCGAGCAATTGCTTCCATGGTCAGGTCTATCTCGTCTTCATGCTTCGCGAGCATTGTCGGAATAAGAAATAATTTATCGGCATCATTTTTGTCATTATGGAAATCAAGAGCGAAGCCACCAGGGACAACAAGCGCAAGTCCGGGTGAAAGAACATCGTCGCTTTTTGCTTCGCGAACGTTGAAGCGAGTAACTCGATTCAAACGTTCTGCAAACAACTCAGTGAAGTATTTTGACATGTGTTGTGCAATGACTATCGAGATACCGAGTGAGGGATCGATCTGCGAAAGAAGGTGCTCTACAAGTGGTGGCCCACCCGTCGATGCGCCAATAACGATAACATGTCGCAATTGTTCATCTTTTAATTCAGCCTGCTTATCTGCGATTGCGTGCATCTTGTGCCCGGTTGCGATTCGTATTTTTCTTGCTGTTTCTCCTGCTTCTTTTATCTTTCGAACAACTTGAGCAGCAACTTTTTCAATATCAAGAGAGACTTCACCTGACGGTTTCGCTATAACTTGTGCTCCCGAAGCTTCAAGGGTGCGACGCATCTCTTGACCCTCTTCTCCCAAAAAAGCTGACAGCATGATTATCGACGGAAGTGGTCGCTCGCCAAGCATGATCGCAGCTGCTGCCTCGATCCCGTTCTTGCCGGGCATATTATAGTCCATCGTGATGACATCTGGTTTTAGCTTCGCAGCTAATAATACAACCTCGTCACCATTGCTTGCAGTTCCAATAATTTCGATTTCTGGTTCAGTCGCTAAAAGCTCAGCGAGATATCGCCGTATAAAAAAAGAATCATCCGCTATCAGTACACGAATGCGATCTTGGGAATTCATAATAAAATAAAACGCTCGAGCTTGAGCGTTTCTTATTTTCCGATATAGCGAACTGCCTTTTCAAGCACCTGATCGCGATCAAAAGGTTTGACGATATAATCAAGTGCTCCAAGTGTCTTTGCTTCTTCGATCATATCTTTCTGTCCGACTGCAGAGACAATGATGATCTTGGCTTCTTTGCCAATCTCACGCAATACATCCATTCCGTTCATCTCAGGCATGATCACATCGAGAAAAATAAATTCAGGGTGTTCGCTTTTCCATTTATCGATTGCATCTCGACCGTTGCTTGCTTCTATAAAATTTGTATAACCCGCACTTTCAAAAATATCGCGCAATACTTTACGCATAAATGCTGAGTCGTCTACGATGAGAATCTTTTTATCCATAACTATAAAATGTTATTTATATTGTAGCACATATCCCCCCTACTATGGAAAGTGCCTAAAGCGTAGATCACGTTTGCGCAGTTTCTTGCTGGATTGAGGCCAGTAAGTCCGTTTGGTTGAGTAATTCTTCGACGTTTAGCCATACTACTGGTTTTGAAATTATTTCAGGTTTTACGGTATTTTCTTTAGCAGAAGCAGGTTCGAACATAATTTCCTGATTTTTACTTTTTTTGCTTTGTGGCTCCTTTTCGACATACATGAACATTCCTTTAGTGTAGCGCGGGGGCATATGTGCGGCTATCAATGGGTCTATTTCAGTTACCTCTGTGCGGGGGACGCGAACTATAGTGCGAATTTTATCGATAAGTATGGCGAAGTAATCTTTATCGTGATGAGCAACAAAAAGATAGTATGGGGAAAGTGGGATGTTTCGAACTAAATTCATTCGTTTCAATAGATCGATTGCAACTATCACCCGCCCGCGCAGATGAAATATACCGAGGATGAAGTTGGGAGAATTCGGAACGGCAGTAATTGGAGGTATTTTAATGACCTGATCAACATCTCCTACGCTTACCGCGTACAATGTACCATCTAATTCAAAGATAAAAAATTCATAAGTTGGAATATTTTCAGTTTCCGAAAAAAACAAAGCACTTGATTGAGTGGCTGAGCTTGCTTGCTCCACTGTTTTATCACTTGTTTCACTATTCATATCATCATTGTAACGCGCAATGACAAGAAATGGAAAATCTGAATTATTGGGGCGCGGCAAAAATACCACTCATGCCATTTAATGCGGCCAAACAAGAACGCTTATTAAAAAACGATAATGTTTCACAAAACGCCATCGCCTCATCCGTTCTGCCATAATTATTTGCCATAAGCGTTGCAGCTCCAGCAATACATGCACCCCGTGAGCCAAATTGTGCTTTGTCACACTCACCTTCGATAATGCTTGTGTTATAGAGCTGTTCTTTCATCATTTGACTTCCTACACCGGAAATACAGGCGTCTCTATTTCCATTTTTGGCTGCCAAACACCACGATAGCGCTTTATCATATTGATTTGGAAAAAGTGATAGGTAATAAACGGGGGCATATACGTAACACACTTGTTGAAACTCGCTAGGTTGTGTTTCACATGGAACAAAGGGGTCACGGGGGTCAAGGTAATGTGACACATGGATCTTTTGATCAGTATTGAAATTTTCCATGAACACGCCATTTGCACAATTATCTTGCATAAAATGTGTTTGAAATTCTTTGCAATACAATAAGGACCTCGGCAGATCATTGTCCATTACGAGCATAAGTCCGTGTCCGATACCGTGATAGCATTCCCAAGATAGATATGTTTCTCCCGTGTAACTATTACAGAGGTTTTTTATATTTTGCAGTGGGTCGGGACTTTTTGCTAAGGCTTCCTCAATAACACCGTGCAGAAACCCTGAATTACATTCTTCGTTTCGATAACTCATAGCTTTGGCAAAATCCCCGTAGCGCAAATATGTGGCACGTCCGATTGCATGCACCAAGCTGTGGCACGAACGCTGTAGTGATGGGTTAGAACTACTCGTTTTTTGTAAGTATTCCAAAGCCACACGAGGATTTTGCTCATTGACCATCACAATAAGTTCGTCGTGAAACGTTCTATATTGAGAAATCGTGAGTGGGGTGCTTACGAGAGGATTCTTTTTTTGTTCATGTCCATTGCTAAGGCTGACCGCAAAACACGACGCCACAACAAGAAGGGTGGCAATCAGTATATACGCTCTTTTTGTTATTAGATTCACGTTCTAAAGTATACAGCTGACGTCTTAAGCGCCAAAATTAATATAAAAAATGTCTTAAGCTGATTTACTGCTCAACTTTAGTAATTCAACTTAATCTCTGTGCCTTACTCAATACAATGAAAAATACTCCTAAGAGAGTATTTTTATGGTCGGCGTGCAGGGAATCGAAGCTTACTGCTTCAGTATACCTTTGCGATTTAATCGAAGCATAACTCCTCATAAATACCGCAAAGCTCTTCGATTCCCTGGCGTGAGCAAAGCAGCGACCAAAATCTCTTGAGCGTAGCGATTAGAGATTGGAAGTGACCAATTCTTCTTTTGCGCTCATCCGCTTAGAAGAATGGAAATACTCTCGTGGTGACTCTTGTGGTGTTTACTCACTCATCCCCCCCCAAAAATAAAAAGTCCCCCAAAGGGAGACTTTTTATTTGGTCGGGCTGCAGAGAATCGAACTCTGACCTCATGCTCCCAAAGCAAGCATACTACCACTATACTACAGCCCGATTTATTGACCTTATTATCAACAAAGCGCCCTATTCCGAGCGCTTTGTGAGTATAGCAAGTTTCCCTAGTCCTGCAATGTTTAATAATTGCCTTGTGCCCTTCGCCCTGCTTGAATCTGTATCGCGGCAATATCTTGCGCGCGTTGCTTTTCAAGTTGCGACAACCTACCTTGAGGTCCTTCAGTGCGCTGAGTTGCAAGAAGTTGGGATTTAGCTGCACTCCACTCTTTCATAACAATGATTTTTTCGTCTGGTTGAGCTCTATCTACTCTGTCTTTAAAAGACTTATTTAGACGCATGAGATTGAGTTCTTGCTGTTCCTTTACTGCTTGTAGTTGTTCAGGATTACTATTGATCTCTATCATAAGTCTACTTTTTTCAGTTGCATATCGCGCCTCAACATCACGCATCTGGTTAACCATTTGTGTGTCATATCCCCCTTCGTTGCCAGCACGCACAACGGCACCGCCGTTATATCGAACCTCCCCGTAGCTAGGATAACGCTGTTGAGAGTAAGCACCGCCACCGTATTCAACACTACGCGGAACCACAACAACTTGCTCAGGTGCGCGGACCGTGGGCACCCCTGCGCCTTCAAGGACACGTACTGTGGCGGCATTTACAGTCCGGTCAATCATAATGCGCATAGCACCACCCATTACTCCCCCAGAATCTCTTCCTGCTTCATATACCTGCTGGTTTACGCCTCTTTTTACCTGATCACCAAATACCTGTAGAATATTTCCCTGATCGTGAGCACTTGCTTCTTCTGTGTGCGCAAGACCAAGACCCATGCCAGCAGCCAGAAGCATTGTTGCGACAACACTCGCCCTGGATCGTGATTTTGCTTCACCTTGCGCTTGGGATGCAAGATCGATAAGCATTTCATTTTCATTTCCGATCGCTAGAGCATTTTGATTGATTTCCTCATTGGTTACTTCGGAATCAAAACTAGACACCTCAATCTCCTCACTTGTTTCGCGTGAAACATTATCTGTATCTAAAACATGCGTAACGCCATCTGCAGACTCTCCCACCACAGCGTTATTCAATATTATTGGATTAGTTTCCATGTTTATTATAGTGCATGAGCGGCTATTAAATCTTCAACCTCCATTCGCTCTTGTTTTACGATTTCATGAATTTTTTTTAAATTACCCTGCGCATCAAGCTTTTTTTTCAAACTTTTTACAATCATATCAACACCAAATGGATCTTCTTCGCATACTTGAACAAACATTTCGAGCATAACATCTGCGACAAACGGAACTCTACCTATCAACAATTTCTTGTCTGCGGGAGTAAGGTGTGACTCTTGAATGATAAAAGATGCTTTCTCTACCAATTTTATACGTTCTTGATCGGTCATATTTATAAAAACTATATCACATTTTTATTAAATTGCAAGGTTTAAACAGTTTTATATTGAAAGTATAGCACTTACTGAATTTTCATTAAAAAAATAAATCGTGATTCGGTTTGGCTAAGTAAGTTGTGTGGGAGCAAGAAACAGCACTAAATGATCAAATCACTGAGCATGTTAACGCTTGCTTGTTTAGAAACTTGATCTAATTGGATTGTAATAACATCGAATTCCCACTCATTATCAGCTGGATTTTCATACAAATACACTTCAATGGTCCTTCCAATTCTGAAGAGTTTATGAGAGTGAACATTATCTTCAGGGCGGAACTCGTCGTTTTCGCCTAAGGTTTTACGTGAAACGGTTTTTACTTCGACAAAATGAAGAATATTGTCTTTTAGACAAATAATATCTATTTCGCCAAATATTTTGAGATAATTCCGCTTAATTATTTGGAAACCTTGTTTCACGAGAAACTTACACGCCAAATCTTCGCCAATTGTCCCAATTTGCTGTTTTTCTGTTTTAGTACCCATTTTTTAGATAATAACACAATTTAATAAAACAGAACTGTATTTTCAGCAAATCATCGCGTTATTCGTGAAACGAGTAGAAGCAGTTGTAATATTATGTTACGTAGTAACATAATATCAAGGACATTAATGGCATTCATCCAGTGTTATGGGGATAAAGCTGTGCACAGTGGGGATAAAGGACAACTCCCAATTTTGTAAACTGTCCTTTATAAACAGTATCCACAGGTTTATCCACATAATTGTGCATAACTCTGATTTAGGTGGCAAAAACTGCCATTTAGGTAGTTATTTAGTGGTGCGGGCAGATAGAATCGAACGCACAAGTTACTTAGTATTTTGACGCAAGAGCCTTAAAAATACTAAGTATCCGCGGTCCCACCTCGCTATCTTACAGAGCTTCGATATAGCTCCGGTCAGTTCGATTCTTCCGTCCCGACGCAGGCACAAAACAAAAGAACAAGCATTCAGCTTGTTCTTTTGTGTGCCTGTGCGGGCAGGGAGAATCGAACTCCCATCTTAACCTTGGCAAGGTCATGTTCTACCATTAAACCATGCCCGCAAATAATTTTTTCTTCAAAGACGGCTTTTCGATGGGAGAACTTCCAATTCTTACTACTTTCGATCTTGGAATTTAGGTCGCCCCCACTTAGCTCAGCAAAGTTCATATTTTACCATCAAACCATGCCCGCATGTCGTCATATACTATCGAATCTTCATTAAAATGGCAAACTAAATGCGGCAAAAATCTTGATTCTCGCTTAGAATGCTCTGCATTTGAGTAAATATAGAGTATATTTATGGTTACGCTCTCGTAGTGAAATGGATATCACGACTGCCTTCGAAGCAGTTATTCCAGGTTCGAATCCTGGCGGGAGCACAGCGAGTCTTCGAGTTGGCTCCCGAGGAGCTGAACTGCTTCAGCTCCGACAGGATTCGAAAGACTTTTCGTTGACGATTCCTAGAGTCCGAAAAGTACCTGCCGATGTAATCGGAGAATCCTGGCGGGAGCACAAAAGCGTCTAAAAATGAGAACTGCTTCTCATTTTTAGCTTTTGTGAGACAGAGTATGTTTTGTTCAGCAGAACGAAACAACGAGTCGGGGTCGCGGAAATTTTCGAGTGAAGACGAGAAAATTATCTGTGACCTGCGCCCAGATCTCACATATCATAGAATTTCTGACATAACGTTTTAAATGAGGCCCTTTATGGGCGCTCCTATTTAATGAATTGAGCTTTTGATGACATAATACTATTATCCTCATGCCCCACTTCACCATTCCTGACGAGATAAAAAACATCACCAACACCCTACAAAGTGCTGGATTTGAGGCGTACCTCGTTGGTGGGTGCGTGAGAGATCTTTTACGCGCAACTACTCCTAAAGACTGGGATGTGACGACAAATGCGAATCCCGAACAGATAATATCCTTATTCACTAAAACATTTTATGAAAACGAATACGGAACAGTGGGTGTGGTTAATGAGTCAATATCTGAGGACGAGACAGAAAAACTTTCATTGCGGGTAGTAGAAATTACGCCCTATAGAAAAGAAACTACTTATAGCAACTTTCGTCATCCCGATGAGGTGGTCTTTTCCGGAAATCTGCATGATGATCTTATGCGCCGCGACTTTACCATGAACGCCATCGCGTATGATGTGAAAAATAATGAGCTTGTTGACCCATACGACGGTCAGGGTGACATAAAACGTCACTTAATTCGCACTGTGGGAAAGCCTAAAGACCGTTTTAACGAAGATGCTCTGCGCATTATGCGCGCTGTTCGTTTTGGTGCTGAACTTGGTTTTGTCATAGAAAAAGAGACCATGGACGCGATAGTCTTGTTCGCACCTCGACTTGAGACTATCGCGGGGGAGCGTCTACGGGATGAGTTCACGAAGATAATCATGTCAGAACGACCAATGGAAGGGATTATCATGCTCGAACGAACAAAAACCCTCAAATATATCCTGCCTGAGCTTGAACAAGGTCTTGCATGCGAGCAAAATGGCGACCACATTTATGATGTGTGGGAGCATAACCTCCGCGCACTGCAGCATTCTGCAGAACGAAAGTGGCCGCTGCATGTACGCATTGCAGCGCTCTTACATGACATTGGGAAGCCTGCGACTCGCAAATGGTCAGAAGAAAAACGCGACTGGACGTTCTATGGTCACGACGTTGTCGGCGGGAGAATGGCAACGAAGATCCTTGAGCGCCTGCGTTTTCCGAAGCAATTCATTCATGATGTCTCAACGCTCGTGCGCTATCATTTATTCTTTTCTGATATTGAAAAAATAACTCTCTCAGCTGTTCGTCGCATTGTTTCTAATGTTGGACCTGAATTAGTATGGGACCTTATGAACGTGCGGGCGTGTGACCGTATTGGGATGGGCAGGCCAAAGGAAACTCCATATCGATTACGTAAATATCATTCAATGATTGAAGAGGCGATGCGAGACCCTATATCAGTCGGAATGATCAAGCTTGATGGTCAAAAAATAATGCAAATTACAAAAGAGAGTCCGAGCCCGAGAATCGGCTGGCTCTTGCATGCACTTTTTGAAGAGGTGCTCGAAAATCCCTTATTGAACAGCGAGGAATATTTGACCGCCCGCACTATAGAACTCGCAAAAGACGACCCTGAGGTACTAAAAAAACTCGGCGAGGCAGGGAAAGAAAAAAAGGATGAGAAAGAGCAGGGAGAGGTGAATGCAATTCGACAAAAATATCGTGTTAAATAAGGATATTTTAATTACATTTGATCAGTTAAGATATTTTTGCACAACTTTTTTTATGCATCAGCACACGTTGACAGAACACAAAAGTTCTGTACTGTAAAGACAGAGGGACAACAATAAGGTTCATTCTCATTAACTTACATTTTTGAAAGGAGACTGCTATGTCGCAGATTCTCGAAGTTCCAGATCGTAATTCGTTCGTAGAAAGCGGGTATTACCAGCTTGCGCGTGAGTGGAACGGGGTAGAGCCAAAATGGCCCGATGATCCTCCCGCTCGGCCGGACATGCTCACCTTGATCGGAAAAAATGGTCACACCACCCAGTATGTCGTGTCATCGACACGCGCGGTGATCATCGGTCATGAAAAAACATTGACGGGTACTCAGACGGGATTTATCTGCGCTGGAGACGACCGACAAAAGGCGGCATATGTCCTCGGTGGCGGAAAAGTGCAGCCCGATTACGACGGCGTAAGTAGCGACCGCATCGGAGTGCACGGCCAGAATGAGTCAGTGCGAAATTGTGTGATGAATGAGATCCGCGAGGAACTCGACATCACACTCTTGCCCGAAAACTTCTTTCTCTACGGACTGCGGCCCATCACTGAACGTAATGCGGAGGGTGTTGAAACGCAGAAATGCGTCGAAGGCGGCATGGTCGTGGATGCATGCTTCATTGCCTACGCACCACAAGACCTCGACTACTTCGGTGGGCAAAAAGGTGAGACGCGTGTGCGGCACTTGAAAAGCGGCGGAGAATTGCTTCGTCACATTCCACAAGCCGTGCGTGATCGTGAAAAGATTTTGCAACCGCTGATCGAGACGCATCGCATTGCGCTTGCTATGAGCATTCTCACCATGAGAGATGTTTTTGGGAATAAACTTCCCGAGGAGATCGCATCGCTTATCGAGCAATCAGAGCAGATTGCAAGGACAACCTTCGATCACTCACGATTCGCTCGTGGTTTCATGCGCGTTATCCAAGAAGCTCCTTGGCATTTTGCCTCCTGATACAAACCGCACCATATTGGTGCGGTTTTTTATTTGAGCTCGATCCAGACTGGACAATGATCGGAGCCGAATGTACTTGCAGAGATACCCGCTGCTTTAAGTTTGGGCAGAAGTTCAGATGAGACAAAAAAATAATCGATGCGCCAACCGACGTTACGTTCGCGCGCGGCGGTCTTCATATCCCAGTAACTGTACGCCCCTTCTTTCCTGGGATAAAAATGACGAAAGGTGTCATGATAGCCTGAATAAGCAAGCTCATCGATCCATGCGCGCTCTTCAGGAAGAAAGCCAGTGTTGTTTTCGTTTGCCTTGGGGCGTGCGAGATCGATCTCTTCATGCGCAGTATTTACATCACCAAAAAACACGACCTGCTTACCTTTTTTGCGTAATCCTTCTATGTACTCCAAGAATGCATCGTAAAAATCAAGTTTATATTTTAAGCGCTCGGGACCACCGCCCCCATTAGGAAAATAGACATTGAGAACAACCATATCGCCAAAATGTCCAATAATAATACGTCCCTCATCATCAAATTTTTTAATACCTATACCATATTCAACATTATCAGGTTTTGTCCTTGAATAAAGCCCGACACCGCTATATCCCTTTCGTCCTTTTGAGTGCGAAAAGTATCCGTGATAACCGACGGGGTTGCGAACCTCATCGGGGAGCTGTTCTGCTTCAGCTTTTGTTTCTTGTAAGCCAACGATGTCTGCATTGCTTTCATAAAGCCACAACAAAAAACCTTTTTTGTGTGCTGCACGCAAGCCGTTCACATTCCATGAGACAAGTTTCATGGAAGCATTATAACGTATCGAATATATTTCCTCATCTATTGCCGACGTTTGTCGTGAAACTGTTTATGAATGTCCCTGAGTTTGCTATCGGTCACATGTGTATAGATCTGTGTGGTTGCAATATTTGCATGTCCGAGCAATGCCTGCACCGAGCGCAGGTCAGCACCATTTTCAAGAAGGTCTGTGGCAAAGCTGTGGCGAATAACATGAGGAGTAACCTTTTTAGAAATACCTGCTTTAACTGCGTAATGTTTCACGAGGCGTTCCACAGATCGCGGCGTCAGTCGCAGATCTCCCTTTTTGGTCGCAAGAGTTTTTACTCCACCTCGACCGATCTGAATGAATAACGCACTATCTACATCTGTCCTTTTGTTTAAGTACAGTTTGAGTGCGTTCTTGGCTGTCTCTGACAAAAAAACCACGCGTACTTTTTCGCCTTTTCCACGTACGGAAAATTGATCACGCGTCAGGTCAAGGTCGCGTGGAAGTCCACACAACTCTGAGACACGCAGTCCAGTTGAAAAGAAAAGCTCAAGTATGGCGCGGTCTCTAAGTGCAGGAAGCATCTCTCCTTGTGGGGCATTCAATAGTCGCGTCAGGTCTTGAGACGAAATAAGGTCGAGTTCTCGCTCTGATGCTTTCGCGAGCTCAATACGTTCAGGCGACATGACCGAAACCCCTTCGCGCGAAAGATATTTGAGAAATGCGCGCAGGGCAATAAGGTAGTAATTCTGGGTGCGCTTCTTCAGCGTATCTGATGCAATGCCACGCTTAGAAACGCGTGCATTCTGGCGATTAAGCCACAGTCGATACTCACGCACTATTTCAAGAGTTATTTTCTCTGGGTCCGTGAGTTTCGTGTGTTCGATGAATCGAGAAAGATAGTGATCATAATTAATGACGGTTTTAAGGCTTCTGCCTTTTTCGATCTCGATGTATTCAAGAAAGCGTCTTTTCCATTCAATGAGATTCATGTGTCTATTATATGCGGTGTGTTCTTGTGTGCATAATGGTCATAAGTGCATTGAAAAAATAAAGTGGTAGTGCTACGATGAGAGCATCACACTACTTATGAGCGAAGGATACTCACTTGAAGGATTTAGCGGGGTGGAGTCTGCAGATGCAGACATACTCGAAGCATATGCTGACACCAAGCTTGGCTTTGAACCTACACCCGATACCGTAACTATTGATTCTCCTGAGGCGGTTGCAGCATTCAAGCGCGAGCACGGAGTCGATCTCTCAGCGTATCTCGAGAATAATCAAAACTAGCATGCCCATCCCAAGTTTCAGTGACACACTTGATGGAACGCTTGGTCTTGGAATAACCATCATTCATGATGGAGATATTTTTTCTTCTGATGACGACTCATCTCGCGGTCTTGATATGAACATGATGAATGCCGAACTAAAACAAAACTCAAAACTCGATGACATAGAGTTCATGGATGCCGAGGCACCAAAAGAGGACATTTCTTTCAAGCAATTCCTCAAATCCAAGCAAAGTGGTCATTTGTCTTCATAAAAGGCGCTGAATTTAATCAGCACTTGCATTTTAGAGAGGAACGTGCTACGCTACGATTCATGCTAACAGTCAAGAAAAAAGGTGTCATCATTGCGAAGAACCAGCGTCACGATAGTGACACGGGATCTCCGGAAGTGCAGGTCGCGATCTTGAGCCAAAAGATCAATGAGCTCGCAGCGCATTTAAAGGACAACAAGAAAGACAACCACTCGCGCCGTGGACTATTGAAGATGGTTTCTGATCGTCGTGCGCACCTCAAGTATTTGAAAAAGAAGAGCGAGCCAAAATATAACGCGCTCGTAAAAAAACTCGGTATTAAATAAACAACAATAATGCGCGATAACCGCGCATTATTGATTTCTCTCTTTCTTTCGTTTTCATTTCGATTGCCAGAATGGTTTTTAGATACTTCCTATTTTCAACTGTTCGCACATTTTTATAAAGTTTGTAATATTTTGAACGTTGTTCAACTAGTCTGGCCTCGAGCGCTACTTGCGTTCGACCTTGATAGAGTGGAACGTTCTCCCATTTTATGCCAGTTATTAAACACATGGACCAGCGCGTCGGTCTTTTTATAGATGCGCAAAACCTCTATCACAGCGCAAAACATCTCTATGATGATGCGCGTGTCAATTTTGCAAACATTCTCCACGATACGGTAGCAGACCGAAAGCTTATTCGTGCGATGGCATACGTCATTTCGACAAAAACCGGAGAAGAGTCTGCCTTTTTTGATGCCCTTGGAAAGATCGGTATTGAAACTCGCTCAAAGGAATTGCAGGAATTCTGGGGGGGAGCTAAAAAGGCCGACTGGGACGTTGGTCTTGCTGTGGATGCCATCACCCTTGCACCTAAGCTTGATGCGGTCATTATTGCTTCAGGCGATGGAGATTTTGTACCCCTGGTGCAGTATTTGCAGATAAACATGGGTACCCAAGTTGAAGTTGTGGCTTTCGGAAAATCTGCCTCGTCGAAATTACGCGAGGCGGCAGATGAATTCTTTGATCTGTCTGATCATCCAGAAAAATACCTCATAGGATTCAAGGAAAAAAGACGGTCTCGTGGTGACGACGGAGAGGGGAGAAGTACGACCCGACGCGCAGTTTCACTTTAATAGACACCACTTATAGTGCGCATTCATGAGGCTTTTGTTTTGCCTTATTTTTGCTATAGTTGCCTCATTACTCATGTGGCCTCCAGATCATCGAATTGAACAGGGTAGCCTGAATTCAATACGAGAATCTGGATACCACTCGGCAATGACTGCGTTAGGCAATAAATTAGGCTTAAGTTGAGTTGTTGTCATAAATAATTCTTATGCATAAAGAATCATATGAAGTTGAAATAGGAGGGAAAAAGTTGATTGCGGAGTTTAATGATCTTGCAGATCAGGCACATGGTTCAGTCATGATCCGCTATGGAAACACGACCATCCTTGCGACGACCGTAATGTCGAGCAAAAAGCGCGAAGGCGGGGACTTCTTTCCACTTACGGTTGACTACGAGGAGCGCTTTTATGCAGCAGGTCAAATATTAGGTAGCCGCTTCATGCGCCGTGAGGGGAGACCATCAGATGCTGCTGTTCTTTCAGGCCGCATTATCGATCGCACCATCCGTCCGCTTTTTGATGGACGCATTCGCTTTGACGTTCAGGTGGTCATCACGGTGCTTTCTATTGGCGACAATGAGCCAGATATCTTAGCCGTCAATGGCGCCTCGCTTGCGCTTGCCACCTCTGATATTCCTTTTGAAGGTCCAGTATCTGCAATACGCGTTGCAAGACAAAACGGTAAATGGGTCACCCTGCCCTCATTTAAAGGAGAAGAGGGGATGGAGATAGTCGAAGGAGACTGTGAACTCGTTGTATGTGGAAAGGATGGCAATGTGAACATGATAGAGATGGGTGGCAAAGAGATTCCTGAAGAAGCGGTTATGGAAGGTCTCGCATATGCAAGTAGCGAGATTGAAAAATTACAGACATTTCAAAAGGAAGTTGTGACAAAGCGCGGCAAAGCAAAGCGCACAATCGTGCTCGAGGATGTAGGCGAAGACATCAAAGCCCTCTTTAGAGATAAGATAGCACCAAAGCTCGAAGCGACGATATTCTTTGAAGCAGGGCGTGCACGCGAGTATGCATTACTTGAAGAATGGATGACCTGCGTCAAAGAAGTAGAGGGTATGAACGAAAAGCTTGCCGAGCAATATTTCGATGATCAGGTGAACGACATCCTGCACTCAAAGGCAATCAATGAGAATAAGCGCCCAGACGGACGCGGCTTTGATGATGTCCGCCCACTTTTTGCGCAAGCCGGAGAAGTATCTCCAGTACTCCATGGTACGGGCATCTTTTATCGCGGAGGTACACATGTTCTCTCAGTGCTGACTCTTGGCGGACCACAAGACTCGCAGATAATAGAGGGGATGGAAGTGCAGGGAAAGAAGCGCTATATGCATCATTACAACTTTCCTCCTTTTTCTTCGGGTGAAACCGGCAGAATGGGTGGGATGAATCGCCGCGCAATAGGTCATGGCGCGCTCGCAGAAAAGGCACTTGTTCCAGTACTTCCTGCGAAAGAGTCATTTCCTTACACCATCCGTATCGTCTCAGAATCGATGGCGTCAAATGGTTCTACCTCGATGGCGTCAGTCTGTGGCTCTACGCTCGCGCTTATGGATGCAGGTGTGCCCATCACTGAGCCCGTCGCCGGTATCGCATCCGGACTTATGATGGAGTCTGCAACCAAATATAAGGTACTCACCGATATTCAAGGGCCTGAAGACCATCATGGTGACATGGACTTCAAAGTTGCAGGCACGCGAAATGGCGTTACCGCAATACAGATGGATGTGAAGGTCGGGGGCATCCCACTTCCCATTCTTAAAGAAGCATTCGATAAGGCAAAAGCTGCGCGCATCACTATCCTTGCGACAATGAAAGCCGCAATTGCTTCGCCTCGCGCTGACATCTCCCCATCGGCCCCAAAAATCGTGGTCATCAAAATAAAGCCTGATCAGATAGGCATGGTCATAGGCTCGGGCGGCAAAACAGTGAATGAAATCCGAGAACAGTCAGGTGCTGAGATCGACATCGAGGACGACGGCACCGTATTCTGCACTGGTAAGAATGGCGCCGCCGAAAAAGCGCGTGACATCATCGCAGAAATGACACATGAATATGTTGCAGGTGAAATGTTTAAGGGTGTCGTTACTCGACTGATGGACTTTGGCGCATTCGTGCGCATCGGACATAGCGCAGAGGGCCTCGTGCATGTTTCTGAGGTCGCCTCATTTCGGGTTGAGCGCGTCGCTGATTACATAAAGGAAGGTATGGAAGTCCCTGTCGTCGTCAAAGAAGTCGACGAAAAAGGCCGTATAAATCTTTCGATTAAACGCGCCGACAAAGACTTCATTAAGCCAAATGAGCGTGACGCCAAATTAATCTCTGGCGGAAAAGTATAATCACGCGAGGACTGCCCTCAAAGAATCCCATGGGATTTCTTTGGGGGTTTTTCTTTTGAGAACGATGCTATAATAAATTTGATGAAGGAAATATCCTACGACAGCTCAAGGTTTGATAAAGAGAACGAGGAGCGAAGCAAGAAGCAACCTCAGAGCAGGGGAAGTTCAAGGGCGCCTAGCGTACGCACTTTCCGCGCGGATGTCGAGGGAATGATGCAAGAAAAAGGTGTCACAAAAAACGCAATCACAATGGCCGAGGCTGCGCGGCGCGAGTCGCGCGGGGAGAGTCGCTTTCCCGTCGAAGAAGAGGCATCGCATCT
>JAYTYM010000017.1:0-4745 GCA_043742365.1 bacterium
AGTGTGTCTTCGGGCTTACCTTTGCCGATATGACTTGCAATAACGATGCGCGCGCCGCTTTCGCGTAAAAAATTTATTGTCGGGAGCGACTCACGAATACGGTAATCATCACGCACCTCACTTCCCTCAAGCGGGACATTAAAATCGAGGCGCAAAAAAACCCTTTTTCCTAAGAATGTGTTTGGAGAATCTGTCATCAGTGGAAGCGTGTTCATGGTATGATTATTTAATATGCTCTGCGATGCGAATAATCTCAGCAAATTTCTCGGAATCAAGACTAACCCTCCCAACCAAGAGCCCGTCGGCTCCGCCTAAGAGCATGAATCCTTCGGCGTTCCTATCATCGACAGAGCCTCCATAGAGAATGGGCACTTTGAAGGCAGCAATTTTTCCGAACTGTTCGACGAGATGACGCTTTATCAGAATGCTCATTTCATGAAAATCATTCGGGGTAGCAGAGCGAACTGCCTTTGCGCCTATAGCCCATATTGGTTCGTAAGCAATGACAAGACGCTTTGATTCATTCTTTGGGAACCCTGCGAGTGACTGTCGCAGCTGTTCGCGCACTTCATTGAAGTATGCGCCTGCATCATCGCGGGTGTGTTCGCCAACACAAAGTATGACCGTGAGCTTGTTGCGAATTGCTTGTGCGGCTTTTAGTGCCACCATTTCATTGGTCTCACCCATCGCCCGTCGTTCTGAATGACCCAAAATCACATGCGTCGTCCCGATAGAAGCAAGTGCGGCGGGTGAAGTCTCGCCCGTACGCGCACCCTCATCTTCCCAATATGCATTCTGGGCACCGATGGTGATGTTTTTTGCGCTTGAAAGTCCTTGAGTGAGTGGGTAAACAAAAAGCGTTGGCGGGCAGACGATGATCTTCGTACGCTTCATTTTTGCCGCGACTTTTTTGTGGAGTGCAAATATCTGCTTTGCTTCTGCAAAAGTCTTAGGGTACATTTTCCAATTGCCAACGATAAGTTTCATGCTGTTATTATAGTCTAAAACTGAAAATAACAAAAAAGCTGTGTCGACTGCTCAGCAATTACCCACTGAGAGGATAATTAGTATTCATTCCAGCGATTGGCATTCCAAGCACCGGTGACACCAACAGTCGAGGGGCGAAATGACATATTTGCAACCGAACTATCGTACTTTATCTCTGTACCGTTTTGTAGCTGCAATTGATAGCCTACGACCGCAGTGACGGTCGCATTATTAGAAATATCAATGAGGGAATCTGTGGTATAGAACAGCGCACCTGAAACATTATTTGATATTGAGATCGCGCTAAAATTGGTCCCACACCCCACGCCTGATGCCCCCAAGCATCCAATTTTTGTCGAAAGCATCATGATGTAACTTCCTGTTGTGCCCGAGCCCAAGAGAATTGAGTTATTTGCGACATTGATATATCCATCGGCAATGACAACACAACTGTTGCCAAGAAAAGCGAATGCACATTGCAGGGTTTTGCCGTTCGAGAAATCGATATTGCCGGTGACATACAATGTGCCGGTGACAGTTATTGTGCCGTCGACAGAAAGATTACCATTGATCTGCTTTGGCCCCACAGAAAGCGGGAAGGTATTGCACGCAGCATTTCCGGCAGATCCGCAGTTGCCATTAATAACGCCACCGCCTACTGCATCTGATTTCCATTGTGTGATGGTACTGCTCGATATAGGTAGAGGCACATAAGGTGGTGTGGCAGAGCCTGGATAAGACGCCCCACCCACGCTTGTTGCCGCAATGCTCTGATAGTAAGCATCGGTCGTGATACTTGAATTGGTTATGGCATCCGCCTTTGCGGTACCTGAGACGCTGACGCTGTCAATTTTACTTACTCCTCCGCCAAATGTAGTCTTGAAAGCTAGATCACCGGTGACAGCGCTCCACGCACCGGAAGTTGAGTAATCTTGCTTATAAAGCGGTGTTCCCGTTGCATATGTATCAGAATTACTTCTGCACCAATACCAATACTTGGAGGCATCCTGAGTTGCATCTACTACTATCCAATAGGTTGTGCTGGGGTTAAGGGTTGCGGGTGCAGTAAAATTAATATCTACCCAACCATAAGTAGTGCTGACGCTTGAGTAAGAAAGTGGTTCAGTTGCAAGCGCTGTTGTTGTCGGATGTCCACCAAAATCGGAAGTTATACGAACATTTGCACCCGTAGCATTGCCGTTGCGCTTCAAGTAAAGTGACACTTTTGAAAGTTGAGCACTTGAAGTACCCGACATTTGAAAACTTTGCGCGTAGTCGATGTTGGGGTTTAGTTTACCTGCGACCTCATCGCTTACGCATGAGGTTGAACTGGCGATTTGATCTGTTGCTAGCCCCGAGGATGAAATAGCATTTCCAGTAATCGTTACTCCGGGAGCACCGACAATCTGCCCATCGGCATAAATATCCCCCCTAATAAGCCCAGTACCATCAATCGTAGCGTTATTTTTGAGCGTCACTCCACCTTCGCCCACCTCAGCTCCATATGGGAACGACACACTTTTATTCTTCGATATAGAAAGGTAGACCTTGCGTATCTCGTTATTTGCGTTGCCAGTCGAATAGATATCGATTTGCGATGCAGATGTGTTGACGATGTTTACGGTGGCTGAGGCGCCATTTAAGGTAATGGTCTCTGATGCGGGAACGAGCTTAGAGTTGATTTCACGATAAAATATGTCCTCGACACCGGCCTCAGCGGCAACGTATGAAAACTTAGAAGTCGCGAGCGTGCGATATGTACGCAGCTCGGTCACTGCGCCAATGGTTGCTGACTGAATGATTGAGAGCGAGATGACGATGAAGAAAAAAATGACAATAATAAGTGCTGCGCCTTTTTCTTTGTTTTTTAAATTTACATTATTCATATATCAATAGGTGCCACGCAATTCAATCGTGTCATAAAAATGATCTATGTCGCTTACCACACCGCGCGATGACGAAAGATGAAGGTCGATCTTTACGCCAATCGTTGAGCCAGTGTTGATGTAGTAGAAGACAAGTGCATTGACGGTCGTTTTTGAAGACATGAGGGAGCCTTTGTCGACGCCATTCTCCTTCACATGAAGTGATGATCCGGTCACATAATACTCCGTCGTCATAAGCGTACCCGAAGCGTTCACCGTTGAAAGGGTGAGCCTGCCCGGACTTGAACCAAACGTACTATTCACAAGATCCACTGCTGTGGCGCTTTTTATATCGCGCGTGATCCGCTCCATGACTTTCACTGATGAGTCATTGATGTCTCGTGAGATACGTAGATCATTGAAGGCTTTGATCGTTTGAAAGAGTGCGGTCATCGACATGACCGAAAGCATCGTAAACAATCCGACGTAAAGCAGCACCTCAATAAGCGAGAATCCTTTTTTCTGGCTTTTATGATTCACAAAAATCATACTAATTGTTGAATAAATTCGTGACATAAGTTTCAGCAGTGTCAGTCGCAACAACTTTTGTTCCCTTGTGTGACCATGCTACATAGACCGTAAGCTTCTTCGTCCCAGGATCATACGTTCCTGCATTAGCAATATTGTCAGAAACATCACGCTTCACGTCGGTAAGCTTAAATGTGCGCACGAAAGTATTCTCGACAAGCTGAGGAGATGTCGTAGCTGTCCACTGTGTCCCGCTCCAATATAGATTATACGATGTCGTTGTTGAAAGTGTTGCGATCTTTGTGCTCCAGCTTTGGTCGCGGAGCATCTTGACCGACTCAAGCCCTTCTTCGAGCAAGAAGCCCGATTGGATGTGCCTTGTTGTGTCATTACTTACATCAAGTACTTTTTTATAGTAGGAGGTGATGGAAACCAAGGATACAGTGAGCATCCCGATACCGAGCACTATCTCAATAAGACTGAATCCCCTTTGTAAAAAGATTTTTTTTCTTGAAACACTCTTATTCATAACTATCCTTATTGTACCTTAAATCTGCGTGTCTAGAGAGATGTTGCACCTGTTTGATTTATGGTGACTGTCGACTTCACTGTTGGTTTTGCTATGACACGTACATCGAAGGAACCGTAATTGTCGGTTGCGCCGGTTAGACGTTTATAAAAGATGGCTGAACCTCCGCCATTTAAGCTGATATTCGCTATCTCGATTGGAACTGGGAGAATATAGTGTGTATTGCCAGCAGCATTATCCCCGGGATAAGGGGATCCTTTAAAATAGATCACCTCCCCTGCTTTAAGGTTGATACCGTAGATGTCGTCATTCTTCGAAGAGATAGTATCGAGATGTGCCGCCGAGAATGCCGCAAGTACGACCTCCACAGAAGAATCGAGGGTCTGCCGTGCACGAAACTGACTAAACGAAGCAAGGATGATGGAGCTAATAAGTCCCATGACTGAAAGTGCGATCAATAATTCAACAAGCGTAACTCCCCTTTTGTAATTTTTATTATCTAAATAGTTTTTCATACAATCATGAATGATGCGAATTTTTAGACGCAAAACAATCCCGCGTAGATGTTCATTTTGGGATGCACCACAAGAGTACTTCCAATTTTATACTCCTTACGGTCGTTGAAATTTTGGTCGTAAACGAAGTTCTGGACCAAGGTGGTGTTTGAGAAGCTGTAGTAGTCTACTGCTTCCAAACCCACCGAGGGAAGAACGAGTAGTGCGCCCAAAATGGACATCATATATTCTGCATCAACGAATACATCGGCGTGATCATCGCCACCGCAAATATACCCACGAACACCGCAATGATGGCCATAAGTAGCGGCTCGATAAGCT
>JAYTYM010000018.1:0-4907 GCA_043742365.1 bacterium
TTTGGAACCCGCGACCGCAATGAAGCCTTTGTTGTGGCAGAACACCGCGTCAGCAACTCCCGTCTTCTCGGCGAGCTCTTCATCGCGATAACCTCTCCATCTCTCAGGTAAAGACTTACGATTCGCAAAACTATGCGCGTCGCTTCTTACGCATTCTACCTCCCAATGTGCACCTTGGGATTTTGGCTTCACAATAAAGAGTGCATCGGGGGTCTTTGAAAGTACTCTCTGCCATGCGTAAGGCTTATCGATGACTACAAGGCGTTTGTCGGCCGATGCCTCGTACGCAGCCATGACAAATTGCTCACCCTCCGCGACGTCTTTGCCTACAATTATCTCTCGCTCGAGAATCTTTCTTGCGAGTGGGAGGAGCTCCATGAAGCGCTCGTCGTGCACCGCTCCCTCCTTCCATGTCGGACGCATGACCACAAGCACGTGATGAATGAGAAATGGGTGTATTCCCTCGCGTGTGGGAGTATAGACGTCGACTCCGTTATCGGCCATATCTATCGGCACAACAATATCTTTATCGATGCTCTCTGCGAGCTCTTTCGAACCGCACAATGCTTCCCCGTGATGCTTCCACACCAGACCAAATGCGGAGTACGGGATGCCTCCCTCTCTTTCACCCGCGCCACCATGCTGATGATGATCATATCGTTTAGTGACTGGGTCATAGATGCCGCCTACATCAAGTACATAGTCACCGCTTGCCCATACGAGCGGGTCTCGCGAGCGTACGACCTCGGTGTTCTCCTCCCCATGAAGTATTTGCAGTGCCGCACATGCGAACAGGTCGTCGACATGGAAATTTCCGCTATGGGTGATGATACGAATTTTTTTATCCATAATTGATTTATGTATGCACTGCTTTCCCTCTCATTTTCACCGCTCGCGCTTGCAGTTTAATTTCCTCCAACTTTTCCATCAGCTCCGAGGAAGAGTCTGTCGCCAATTGTCGAGACAATGGAAACAATAATTGCCCCAATAACAGCCCACCAGAAGCCATCGATCTTAAAATCTAAAATAAAGAGACTTACCGCCCAGAACATGAGTCCATTTAATACAAAGGTGAATAGTCCGAGTGTCAGGATGTTGATTGGTAATGTAATAAGGAAAAGGATCGGGCGAACCAACATATTCAATACACCCAGTACCAGAGCCACTATTAAAGCAGTCATATACGTAGATACGTGTATTCCGGGCAGAAAACTACCTACTAAAAATATCGCCAGAGCGTTTATGAGCAATTTGACTATGAGTGTTATCATGGCTCTATTTATAGCACATAAATAAATTGTTGACAAGAATTATCATCCATGCTATTCTCGACAAACAAAAGAAGAAGTAGCGCCGAAAATCTAACGTCGAATTTTTTAAGCATACCTATCATTTTGTATTTTAATCAAGAAATAATACTTAAACCATGAATGGTATAGTAAAAAAGAAGACTGAGAAAGGTTTCGGCTTCATTTCTTCAGCAGAGCTCGAGAAGGATCTTTTCTTCCACAGCAACTCGCTCGTTGGAATGTCGTTCGACGAGATCCAGGAAGGAGACAAGGTCACATTTGAGACCGAGAACTCACCTAAGGGTTTGAACGCAGTCAACGTACAGCGCGCATAAAGGCGACGTCGTAAAAAATATCCACTATCGCAAGATAGTGGATATTTTTTTGCTTCGTTTTTTGTCCCTACTTCGCCACTAAGCAGCCTTGGTGTTGAGTATGCGCGTAAGCTCCTTTATAAGCTGCCTTAGGTCAGGCGTGAGTGGATTGTCACTCCACCTTAGAAGTATCGCCGTTGCCACCGCAATCTGGTTTTCGAGCATGCGTGTCTTTCCTCCCCCGAAGCGCGAGAACGTATGCTCCCCTGTTTTCAAGTAGTCATCGATAAGCTCAGCACCGTTGGCGATGATGTCGGCTGATTTGACCAGGAGTGATCCGTGCGAGAAATGTGCGATATGCTCAAGTGCTGCCTTCTTCTTTTCTTCCCAGTTTGTGGTGGTCATGTCTTCGGTCACACTCATGACGATGTCCGCCACATGTTTGCCGAATTTATCTTCAAGCAATTTATGGGTGACTCGTTTTTCCGGAACGCTGTCTTCTATAGTGTCGTGGAGAATGCCCGCTATCATCACATCCTCAGTGGCGCCTGCACGCGCAAGTATCACCCCCACCGTTAATGGGTGCGTAATATACGCAATGTCCTTGCCTTTGCGCTTCTGCTTCTGAAAGACCTCATGCGTCCGTATCGAAAACCTTATCGCCATCATTATTTTGGGAGTATGTATCATGCGTTTAAGATTATAATATCTACAGAATAACGCCATCTTTTCGACTCTTAGACAGCGAAGGGTTGGGGAAATGATTTTTCTCAAAAACGCACAAAAATATGTGAAGTTGATGTATGGAAAGCGGGAGAATTGTTAGAACTAGATACAGTTCAAGGCGACAAGGTGAGCATGTTCGAGAGGACGTACTCTGGTACGTTCTCCGAACTGCTCGTCGATACTAACGAAAAAGTTCGCTATTTGCGTCTTTAAAAGAATTTGTATAAATGGATGAGATTTTAGGCGCGGAGAAAAAAGCGAAGGAGGTGTATTCATATACATTGACTGAGCTTTAGAGGCTCCGCAACGACAAAGCTCGCCATTTATACAGATTCTTTGATGACGGCGACTATTTTGCCGTTGACTACCCAATCATCCCCCGCCAACATAAAAATAGGCTTCCATGGCTCCGTTGTCTCCGACACCAAGCTCACCTGCCCTGTCTTCTTGTCCTTCTTGTATTTCTTAAGGTTAGCGGCTCCGTCAATAATTGAAAGAATATAGTCGCCGTCATTTGCCGTATGGTCCTCAAAGTCTACGAGGACCATATCCCCCTCATCGATAGTCTTGCCTTTAATGTTGGCGCGATTGAGGGACTTACCTACCGCGCGAAGCGCAAATATACCGCTTTTCTTCGGCACCAATGACTTTGGAATACGCACATAGCCTTCGATATTTTCTTCTGCCAAGATCTCCGCAGGTCCACAGTTGGCAGAGCCCACAAGAGGTATGGAGATGTACTCGAAACCAAAGACATTGCCCATCACTGACGAACCCATGAAGTCTGCGGCAAGTATCATCCCGCGTGGTTGATTGGCTTCCTTTTCAAGAAAACCTCCCTCTTCAAGTTTCTTAATGTAGTGGTGTGCCGTTGACACTGAAGCCAGTTTGAAATGTTTGCGTATTTCTTCAAGCGATGGTGCGAAGGTGTGCTTGGTTGTATAAGCTTTGATAAAATCGAGCACTTCTTTTTGGTTCTTTGTTAACATTATTGTATAGTTATCCACATTTAATAATTGACACTTTCTATTGATTTTCTATATGCTACTTTCATACTAGAATATAAATAGAAACTATGCAATCCAACTTATCCCCAGCCATTATCACCGTGATCAGCCTTTTACTCGCCGTTCATGCAGATACAGTAGCTGCCAGTTATAGATTTTCTGACTGGAGTGCCCAATCTCCTATTCATATTTTAGCAAATACAGACCCAGAAAGCAGTGCGATATCCCCCGCAAGCATAAAGGCCGCATATCATCTTCCACAGTCTGGCGGCAATGGGACTATCGCAATCATTACCGCATATGATTCCTCTTCAGCGGAAAACGATCTTGCTGTTTTTAATAAAAAATATCATCTCAAAGAATGCACTTCTTCGAATGGATGTTTTGAAAAGAAGCTCGTTGATAAAAAGACGCTGCAAAATTCAGGCTGGAGAATAGAGACAGCGCTTGATATGGAATGAGCGCATGCGATCGCGCCGGATGCAAAGATATTGCTTGTCGAAGCCAAGACACCAAGTGGACCGAACTTACTGAAAGCGGTCGACTATGCGCGAGGACGTTCTGATGTTGTAGCGATCACTATGAGTTGGGGCGGGAAAGAATTTGCAGACGAAACGAACCTCGATGATCATTTTGTAAGCAAATACGGAGCGACATTCTTCGCCGCTTCAGGCGACAACGGCACCGGTGCAAGTTGGCCGGCAGCTTCGCCCTACGTCGTTTCTGTCGGGGGCACACATCTGACGTGGGATAAAGACGGCAAGGTCACGGAGACTGCGTGGTCGGGTTCCGGAGGAGGGGTAAGTCAGCACGAAAGCGCTCCAGCATATCAATCTGACTTCGACATACCGCATGCAAACGGTATGCGTGCGATACCCGACGTTGCTTATAATGCAGACCCATCATCAGGATTCCCAATTTATGTAAACGGTGGGTGGCATGTGGCCGGTGGCACAAGCGCAGGCACACCACAGTGGGCCGCCATACGTGCACTTGGGGGCACGTTGAGTAACGATATTCTATATAAAGATAAATCTAATGATGCAAACAGATACTTCAGAGATATTACCAGCGGCAAAAATGGCAGCTGCACATACTTTTGTAATGCACGAAAGCATTATGACTATGTGACTGGCTTAGGCTCACCGCAAACAAGTCAGTTCTAATAGAGCACTTATTGTTGCTATGATGGCAGCGAATATGTAGATCTTTTTTGCACAACCAAACCTTCAATTATCAATTTTGTGACTATCCTTTCGAGAGTCTCATCATCAAGCGCAAGCTCACTTCGGAACTGTTTCTTCGACGTGAATCCGGCCGTAAGACATGCGAGGATTCTCCCCCGATAATAGCGGTCTGAACCTGCGAATTTTTTCTGCGGCTTTTTATAGACAAAGTCTCCAACTTTGCCGTGCATTGGCGTGAGCGGGCAGTCTTTTGAGTGATTGCGTGCGCTGCAAAGTGAAGCACCGAGGTCGAGCATGGCGTAGTTCCACATTCTCCCCTTTCCCCTCGGGATCAATGCTTCAGCAAAAACATACAGATCTTTATCACTTGGAAGTTGAGCTTCC
>JAYTYM010000019.1:0-9203 GCA_043742365.1 bacterium
GCGCAGAATATTTATATCGCAGAGTTTATTTCTCCCACGGAGATAGGCCCGCGTCATCTTCTCATGGCTCCCGAAGGGGAATGGTCTACCTCGGTAGAGAAGATACTTGAAGGTCCCCAGTCTATATATATCGACGGAAATTTTTATGGACTACTTATCACCGGCAATGCGAGCTGGACGACAAAGTATGCAACAAAGATATTAAAATTCATCGGAGGTGATCCGCTTGTGAGTTCGTCATGGACGCTCATCGATAAGCCCCTCTTTGAGGATGGTCACGGCGCTGGGCACGGGATGATAATACAAGAAGACGACCGCATGCATTACGTTGGGCACCGCAAATCTTCACCACAACATGGATGGGCGGATAGGATGGTATTTTTTGTGAGTATTGATCGAGAAAAGTTCGATGCATATGTGAACGGAGAACATCCGTCATTCGGATTACTTGTGCCAGCAAGTAGTGATGATAATCGTGATCTAAACTTCGATCTCAGTATTATTTGAGCATACAGCAAAAGGCGAGTGTGAAAAATACTAACAGAAGTTGAGGCAATGTTATATTTCTAATATTATTTCTGCTCAATTAAAAGCGCCGCATGCGTTTTTGCTATAATTTTGCACCCCAATCTATTTTCATCCTGCAATCATTGTCTTAACGTATGCTAAACAGATTGATGAGTCTCATCAATACGGTGGGTATATTTTTTTGTTTGGAATATACCCTCGGCATAATTATCAGCTAAAAATTATGTAAAATATAAATGGAAACATGATCAGAGCAGTAATTACTTAGATCAATAATCACAAATTTATGGACCAAGATATGAACAAGAACAAGTCGCAGGCATGGGGAGGTACTGATGAAAAAAACCAAGATGAAAACCGCTCTAAAGGAATGAAGGGCGGAGAGGGAATGGAGGCATCGGGCGCTGGCTCAGCTGGCTCAATGAGCGAAGGCAAGAGCCATGCGGGAATGGATAATCAGTATTCTGGAACCACTTCACGCGCAAGTGAAGGTGCCGACGAAACATCAGAAATGGATTCAACCTCACAAAGCGCCCGTGATTCTCGCTACTCAGATCGCAATGAAAGCGACGAGAGCATCATGTAATCAGCTGCAAAAGCAGCTATGAAGTGCGAAAAAGTGAAAAGAATGGCAGATATCTGCCATTCTTTTTGACAAATTGGTAAGTTCGTGCTATTTTTCGCGATAGTAATAAATCGTACATATTGATAAGGGAGGTGTTATGCCCCAAGAGTATCGCCATCTGAAGTGTCCCGGTACGGATTGTCCAAAGGTGCTACGTTTGCCGATCAGCGAAAAGCACTACGGCACCAAGGTCGATGTAACATGCCCTAGCTGTGGAGCAGAATGCAGGACTACCATTCCTGTACCTGCGGTTAAAGAAGTTGTTAACCCTTCTCATTCTTTGCCAGAGATGTTCGACTGGCCAGATGATGTGCGCGAGAATTTTGAGCGGCTTTTCGGGAAGTTCAAAAACTAAAACCGAGTATTTTAAAACAAACCCCGTTAAGGGGTTTATCTTTTTATCTTTTGTAGGGAGCCGCAAGCTCTTCTTTGTCTTCCTCGCGATCGATCTGCCGTAAACGGGAGATTTCTGACTCTGGGTCGTTGATCGCCTCTATCAAAACTTTATGGTCTTGAGTGCGGGCAGGGATCCCCACTTTCTCTTTGTAAATCTGCAGCAGCTCACTCAACGGAAGTGATTCGATAGTTGCTTCGGGCTTGGGACTCAGATCAAGTGGTAACTGCTCCATGTTCATGCTTTAAGTATAACATCTCATAAAATTTCTTGCAGGCAGGCATTTGCTATGGGAATATCAATATATGAAGGGCTTCTTCAAAAAGATCGGAGATAATTTCCTCGGCTCATTTGCAGGAAAAAATATTCGATTGCATATTCTCGCCATAGTTCTTACCGCAATACTTGTCATGAGTGGTTTTGATTGGGCATATTTTGTCGCAATACACGCAAGCCCAGTTGGAGTTTATCTCTGGCCAGCGATAGCTCTTGGGGGAGTACTTCCAATACTTCTCCCGCTCACGCTATTTCTTTTTGCGCGAATTCAGAAGTATAACTCACTTTCAACAACGGGGTTTGCTGTTGCTCAAGCGGCGCTGCTTGGCCTTGTTATCTCATCTTTATACAAAGCTTTCACGGGCCGTGTGCCACCAATGCGGCATATGGAGGGAGCAATCGTTGATATTAGTCATCAATTTCAGTTCGGCTTCATGCGTGGGGGAGTCTTCTGGGGTTGGCCGTCGTCGCACACGACTGTCGCTTTCGCAATGATGACGGCAGTAATAATGCTTTATCCCAAGAAAAGAAATTTGCATCTGATCGCTCTATTGTACGCCTTCTATGTCGGTCTTGGTGTCTCCGTCGGTATCCATTGGTTTTCGGAATTCGTTGCGGGCGCGCTCATCGGGACTGCGATAGGTACTACCGTTGGTAGAGCATTTCGTGATACTGGTGAAGGTGAGGAGGTGCTCGTGCTATGATGCGACTATGACGATCGAATGGAATAAGGTAACGTGGTATTCGAAATTTATCGCAGTAATACTTTTTGTAGGGGTGTTCTATCTTGGCTATTGGCTCGGAACACAAAAAGCTCAAAAGATCTATATATTAGTACCACATCTCATTTCACATCAGCCCGCTCACGCATCAACGACGAGATTGTAATAGAATTTCGTAAAGCTCAGTCATTGATAAGGTATAAATTTGAGAAAATTGCCTCGGGGTGTACAGTGAATGAAGATCGTTCGCCGGAGTTCACATGTTCGCAAAAAAGTTTCGCCAAATGCTAGGTCTATCGCTAATCCTGCTTTCAGGGTTATGTGCATTTCAAAATGAAGGACTGCTAACCGGGCTCATTTTTCTTTGCGGAGGCATGTTCTTGCTTCGGCGAGAGCTACTCGCGCTAGTTCCTTACGTGCGCGCACTCTGTGCACTTCTTAAAAGCCGCTTGAAAAAGGTCGAAGCGACGCGACACTGCTTTCTTTGTGCCGGTCCTGCACGCTATGTCATCGTAACTGCGGCTCTTGACCCCGAAAAGCCGGTCCCGCTTGATAGTGCGCGGAGTTCATTTTGTATCTGCCAAGCTCACCACCCGAATCCACGCAAAGAGCTTCCTAAAGAAGAGCGGCGTTCTGGAGAATTACTCTTTTACCTCGAGCAGAACAATCTTACCTATGAGCTTGTCTTGGACTGGATCCAAGGAATGCATCACTGAGAAAAACCCCATGCTGGGGTTTTTGAATATTTAATGATAAATATACTCACTCAAAAACAAAACCACCAGGAGGTGGTTTTATGGTTTACGACGAAGTTTTTCGCTCGAATGTTGGGATCCAGACCATGTCCATGAACAGACTGTATAGGAAACCCCAAACGAATCCCGCTGCGGCAAAATAGTAGCTCAGCTCAAACATTGTCGCGAACACACCGTTCGGGAAAAAATATTGAACATTCTTGAGTGAGCCGTCACGAACGTAGACCAGCGTAACGGGGAACATGAAGTAGAGGATCCACAAGAAAGCAACAAGGATCGCCATGCAAACACCAAGCAAGAAAGCGTACGCGAAATTTCGCGACATCGGGCTGCGCGGTTTTCTCAGCCAAGAGAGAAAAAGGTTTTTCATGGATTTCTCTAAAGTTGAACAGCTTTTTTAAGACTAAACATAATATAGTAAATGTCAAGCCAAACAAAAACACTGTGGCTAAGCCCCAGTGTTTTTTGTATGTTTATTTGCTGTGTTCTAAAGACCGAGCTTTATTCCGTCATGCTCTTCTGTCTCCAGATGCGTATTTGTGTTTACTTTGAGTGTATCTCCGACATTGACTGAACCAGCTGCCTTTGTTTCAGCGTGGCCTTCATCAGTCTCACTCGACTCATTCTCATGCACGTTCTTTACATCGTTACGCTCGATGTCAGAACTTGTTCCTGAATGCTCCATGTTGTCTTCGCCAGTCTCATTTTTGTTGTTTGAGCGGAAGACTGCATTCAAGATTCCATCGAGGTGGTCTTTGTGCTTCAAGCTGGTTGTTGCGTGAGCGGAAGTCGTCGCGCTTAGATTCGAACTATCGGTATCATCCATTTCGACTTTATCATTCTCATCGATGTGCACACCGATGAGTCCAAGGGCGCTTAGGTGTTGAGCGAGTGAGAGTTCAAATTCAGATGATATCTCATTCGCATCTTCTCTCTTCTCCATACCCTTAAGCTCAGCCTCAATGCTGGTTGTGTGTTCGTCAAAATTTTCTTTGAGTTGTGCTTTTCCCTCTGCACTCAAGTCATGCTTTGCTTCAAGTTTCTCAGCTTCTTCAAGGCGTCTCAGTGCAAGCTTTTCTTCTAGTTTAGCGCGAGCGTTTCCGCCTATTGCGAACACGCTCTCCGCGTTTTCGGTCACATGCACCTTAACAGGGTAGAGGGTGTCGCCCGGTACTGTTCCTGCTGCGGCATAAGAAACTCCTCCTCCCATAAGTAACGCGATAAGTATTGCTATTGGCATACGTGTAAGAATGTTATGTCTTGTTAATGTCTTTCGACGTAGCTTATGACGAATGGATGAGCTGTTTCTTACACTTGCCAAAATAGCAGGAATATTAAGGGGATTTGTGCTTATTTCTGACAAAATTGCGCCACGAACAGCTTCCTTTTCTTCGGAAGTCATGCGGACACTTTGCAGCGCCTTTTTGAATTGTTCGTTTGTTTGGTTCATGGTGTAAATAGTTTTTTTAGCTTATTGATGCCACGGTTGATCCGCACGGAGACGACGTTCTCGCTCACTCCCATGATATTGGCAATTTCTGCGATAGAAAGCTCATCAATAATTCGCAACTGCACCGCTTCTCGGTATTCGTCGGGCTCAAGCTCATTGAGGAGTTTCATTGCACGCTCGACGTCGAATGGATCAAATTCCGATCGTTCGCTCTCAGCAGCTATTTCACCGCCGGCATCGAGGTATTCATCGAGGGAGCCTGTGTTACGAGTTTTCTTTTGTTTCGTTAGGTCTATAAGTAGATTTTTGGCGGTGCGGTAGAGAAAGGGGCGTAATTGGTCTATATGCTGATCTTGTGCGAGATAGCGCCACGTCTTAAGGAAAGTTTCTTGAACGATATCTCGCGCATCTTCACGACTGTGCGTGCGAAAATATACGAAGCGGAAGAGCGCGTCGGCATTCTGGTCATATGCCAAGAGGTATTCGTCGTGTATCCGTGTATTAGTCTCCAACATATCTGATGACGTTCGATGTGGATAATTCTTACACCTCTATCTCCGGAGCGCAAGATAGACTTGCGATATCCAACTCATGGGGGAATTTTGCAATTGATGAGTACTGTATTCATATTGCACTCATTTCAATCACGTATGATACATAACTGATGTGTGCTGAGGCGCAAGCACAATCGCATCACAAAAGGGGAGAATCCCAACATAGAACTCAAATTATTATTCGCTAATAAACTTTATTCGCCCTTCACTATATAAATTCATGCTCAAGACACAACATACATTTACCAAATACAAACTTCTCGCTGTTGTCGCCGTATTTGCATCCCTGCCATTAACGGGCATGGCAGAGACAGCAACAACGTTGACGGCAACAGGTACACCTATGACCGCACAAACCGCGTCGACAACCACGGCAACATCTTCACAAACTCAAGCCTCGACTACGAGTTCGATGCCCAAGTCGATAATGATCATGAAGCATATCTGTAACCCGAGCATCAAGAATGTCTCTGACTTTGAAGCTGTTGAGGCAGGGAATGCACCTGTCGCGCGGCTTGCAGCTACGGTACTTGCATGCCCAACAACCGGTCTACCGGGAAACCTTGCTGCAAGTGGAACAGTAGCCTCACCGCGTACGACTTATGATTTTATTCTCAGTGCAAGCAGCACTCCCGATCTTATGCTTTCAAGTGCGATGTTCATGCAACATAAATTGTGCGAGTCCGACATCGCAGTCGATGTGAATGCAGATGGAATGATATCGACGAGTACATGTCTCGATATTTCGCATTATGCATACACCTTGGCGACCACAACTACGGGGCATCTCGATGTGAAGGAAAAATCTCCGCTCGGTACACATATGGGCGCACTACGCTTTACTCCAAAAGAGCTCTCGCCCAACAATGATAGCGCCTCGCTTGTCATGCTTGATATTCCAAACTCGACCATACACTTGAATGTTGCTTCCGACACTGATGGAATGCTGATGCTTCATGCCTACAACTTCTTAGACACAAGTACTTCGAGCGCGACAACAACGCAAGCTGCTGGTACAAGCACAATCCCCACGACAGGAACGACAACCACAAGTACAAGTACCGTTCCTGTAACATGCCCATGCCCAACCCCTGTTACGGGAACAAGTACCACGCCTACTTCCGGAACTACGACTGTTGTTATGGGGACAAGCACTGATTCAACAAGCATGGAAGAAGATACAAATAAGGACGCGACTGCAGTGAATGAGGATAACGATAACGATCAAGTAGAAAATTCACATATGCATCGGCGCAGACATCACCGCCATGCGTGGAGGAACAATGATGCTGACACCTCTGATGCTGCAAATACATCAACCTCGACCGAGGAGAATGCTTGCTCTCGCGATATGAATGTTGCTGCATCAAGCACTGAAGATCAGGTTGAGCAAGACCAACAAGAAGACTAACAAGAAGACTAAAAGAAGCAGAATAACAATTTCGCTCTTCCCTGAAAGCTAACCATAGCAAAAGCTGCCAACTTGGCAGCTTTTGTTGTGGTTTTATGCAAAATAAACGACTCACGCAAACATCACACTTACAGAGTAAAATTTTGAGTATGCATACCAGTCGAATGAGAACTGAGAACGCCAGAAGTGGCTCCCATTTCGGAGGGTTTACTCATATACATATTTCATTTTTAACCATCTCAGCTTTAGCGATATTTTTTCAATATCTTTTTTTTATTGTGTACACACAATGGAGTTATGCTTCGGAGTTACTTAGAAACCATAAAATAATGTTGGACATACTTGTGTTGTCGTCCATTGACCTCATACTGCTTATAAGTTTTTATCGGATACTGGGCTCTGGCTTAAAGAGTAAGGTCGCTAAAAGATTTTATTCCGTACTTGCCTTGTCACTCTTGTTTGCATCGATAGCGCTTTCTCTATATCTGCTCATTTCCGAGCAGATCGGAGTCTGGCGCTATGGTGAAATAACGAAAGTCTCGCTCGTACCCGTGATATTTATTGTTCTCCCCATTCAAGCACTGTATCTATTTTATTGGGGAATAGTGTTCATGCGCGGTCACAAGATCCGCTACGCAATTCCTAAGATAGAGATAGTAGTGTTTGTCGTGTTCTCACTCATCACCATACTTGCAATTGTTGTCGGGTTTTCGGGAATCACAACAACGGGCAACATCTGATTTAGCTTATGAAAAAAGTGGGGGCGAGAAATAATCTAATGCACAAGATCCATCGAGCAAAAAATATATGTTTCACCTGTATCATAAAAGTCCTCGAATACTTTCAGGCGTAGTGCGCCTAATTTTTGAAGATTTTTGACTGAAGGTCCAAGCTTGGCGAATACGGTGAGCGTCCGATATCCACCTCCCTGCGCTTTGTCTACAAAATCTTTAAGTAGCTGATACCCATAACCGCTATGGAGATACGGCTTGTCGAGAAATATATAATAGATATGCATGATCTTTTTGCGTTTCGGCTTAAACCTCAGTGCTTTATCGGGGACTTTGTCGTGTATCCCCAAGCTAAAACCTGCAAATTTACCGTCTATGGTCGCTAATCTCGCAATGCACTTTTCGTCCTTCAGGGTATCAGTGAAATTCGCCGGAGTCCACCACAGATTCCGAGGGAAGACCCGGCGCATGGTGCGGATGACATCAGGTGACCACTCACGCCAGTTACGCCGAGATATATTTTTGATGCGCATCCTTTTTGCCTCTGTCTTTTTAAGGTTGACTCTTCCTACGCATGAGCAGTCGGCATAATACATATTAGATGTTCATTGTCACAATATTCTTAAGGTCGATGATAAGGGAATCAGGCACGAGATTAGTATCATAGATAGCAGTCTCGAGCCCCGCATCACACAAATGGCGATTTCCGCTCCGCTGTTTTTGGTGTTGGGTGAATTATTATTCATAATGTGAATCTCTCTCTATTGTCCTTTGATGACTCTTTGCCGCTACTCGATGACCAGTTGTCTGCGAATCTCCTCTGCGAGCTCGGGAGTGTCCTTGTGCCCGTGAGCTTGTATTGCATGATAAACAGCGATAGGAATAACTTCTGACTCTTTTCCTGCAATAGTTAGTGAGCAATTTTTCTCACTTGGCATTGTGCGGCAGTCTGCGGTTTTTCTTAACTCTTCCATGTTGTTATTGTTATCAATAATATTCATTGTAGACGTCATGAATGAAGCAAAGATGAGAGGGTGAGTAGTGCCATTTTAGATATTCTTAAAAATTGCTACCATGAGTATAGACAGCGTGAGGAGAATAGCATGAGCGCAAGGAGCAAGGATATCGAGGAGCTTGAGTGGCTTCTCGATAATGCAGGCTCAGACAAAGAGCTGTGCGATAAGGCAATCGAAATAGCAGATCGAATCTTGCAAGACATTAAACAACTAGAACAGATGTTTGATGTTCTGATTTACGACAAGATCGTTAAGGATAGCGAAGATTTTGAGCCAGTGCTGCGCAGCATTAAAAGACGCAAGCATGAACATGTGCTCGATGACTTCTTTGCGCATGGGAGAAAGATACAGGGAGAACTGGACTTTTAAGGCATCTGATAAATACGGATGTTTTTTTATGCACTTGGAGCTCACTCACATTCATGAAATAATGCCCCCATGATAAACATGATCGATCCACAATTGATAGCCTGGCTTGCGACCGCCTGTGTAGGCGGGAGTTATGTGTTTCAAATAATGAAGGCGTATCAAAGCCGGCACCTCGAAGATGTGTCGTGGTTGTTCCTGTGTGTGATCTCGCTTGGAAACATGCTGTGGATATATTATGGATACCTTCGCCACGACATGACTTTTTTTGTTGCAAATATTGTTATTGCCTCACTCGTCATTGTGCTTATTCTTATGAAGCTGAGTTTTCAACTCTCACGCAGTGACAGAATGAAATAAAAAACCCGCATACAA
>JAYTYM010000020.1:0-8410 GCA_043742365.1 bacterium
GTCTCGCGCAATCTCGTTTGGGCGTAAAGAATCGAGTACATTTTGGACAACGGTAAGAGAAAAATATGCACCCAATGCAATGGATGTAGACAAAACTACAACCACCGTAAATCCCAAGAGTATTTTCTTTTGAATACTTAAGCGCATGAACCTCTTTGTTATTCGGCTACCTGCGCGTTCTTAAGAATATTCGGAGAAAAAACGATGTTGAGCTTTTCTGCTAACTGAAGATTGATAATAAGTGTACCTTTTTCGTTTTTGGTCATTGGGATATCATTTGGCTTTGTGCCATCAAGTATTCGGAGCGCTGCTTGAGATGCCCACTCACCCTGCTCGTTGGGTATCTTTGTGATTCCGAGCACCGACTCCTTCATTGTCCAAGGGTTTGTCGTTCCGACGGGAACGGCGATGTTTGCTTTGGCGAAGTCCTCTGCCTCTTTATCGTTCCAGTTTTGAATTCCTGCATTGTTTTCGAAAATTACCAAATCGGTTTCTTTTTGAAGTGCAGTATATGCCTTCTTCCAAGATGCCATATCTTTCACAAAATATGATTTCTCAAACTTAAGGGCGAATAATTTTTCGTAGAAATTAAGGTTTTTGTGCTCAGTTTCGGTATCAGCAGAAAGATATCCGAGGCGGGAACCTTTCGCAAAAGGCTTGAGGTTTTCTAATATCTGCGTTGTTAAACTCACCTCTACCATTCCCGTCGTGTTTGTGTAAGGTACGCCATATGTTGACGCATCCCAATTGATGCCACAAAAGACAACCGGAAGTGGAGCATCTTTGTAATATTTTTGTACAACGTACTTGAAGGCATTGTCGTCAGAAACGATAAGTAGATCTGGGTGAAATGCTTCGATCTCGGCATGAGCTTTATCTCCCGCAGCAATTTTGAAGTCTTCGTCGGGATGAATCTTCGTATCCATGCGAATTATATCGAGGTTGATACCTGTTCCTTCGAAGGTCTTTTTTATGCCTGTTGTTATTCCATCACTCCAGGCATATCCTTGGTTATAGGAATCAACGTAAACTACTTTTTTGCCTGCATATTTTTGATCGGCCATGGGTGGGGGTGTCACAACCACAACTTGCTTAGGCTGTCGTAAAAAGAGAAAATAACCGCCGATCATTAAAGCGACCAAGAGCAGACCGCCAATAATATAAAAATATGCATGATTCTCCTTAGGCTCACTCACGGGAGCGTTATTGTTTTGTATTGGATCCATAAAAACTATATTTAAATAAAGTCTATAATAAATTATATCATTGTTTTTTAGAAAGTTTGGGAGGGGATAGCAAAAACACTCCTACGGAGTGTTTTTGTCTTAGGGTGGGGAAGAAAACACGGAGTCTTCCCCTACGGGGACGGTACACCTTGGTGGTTTTGCAGACAAAACATCACCAAGGTCTTCGACTCGCTTACAGTGACTGTACACCTTTTGGCTTCTTAAGAAAGAAACTCAAAAGGTCTTGCGGTAAGCTTCCCATCTGAATGGGACCCCAAGCTTACCTCACTCTAACGGAAGCTGCGCGCGGAGAGTCTGTCACGAATAATTCTCTCGCCGTCGCTCGAGAATTTTCGCGACCCCGACTCGCCGCTTCATCTGCTGATGAAGCATAGGCTCCGTCTTTCGACTCCACTATCGCCTCACCAGAGATAGCAAAAACACTCCTAAGGAGTGTTTTTGTCTCTGGGGTGGGGAAGAAAACACGGAGTCTTCCCCTACGGGGACGGTACACCTTGGTGGTTTTGCAGACAAAACATTACCAAGGTCTTCGACTCCTCTAACGAAAGCTTCGCTTTCTTCGCCCAATAAAAAACAGCCCTAAAGGCTGTTTTTTCTTGTGGGCGATAGAGGAGTCGAACCTCTGACATCCACTACGTCAAAGTGGCGCTCTACCAACTGAGCTAACCGCCCATATTCATTTTTTTCAAACTGACAACTTACAAACAATATTCCTCGCGTATACCTACCAAAACAGCTAACCGCCCATATTATTTTTTTTCCGAAACTTACACACTCTAGATCATTTACCGCGTATATCTACCAAGACAGCATAACCGTTTATGACTGCTCAATTCAAGAATGCTACCAAAAAGACGAATAAACGACAAGCTGTGAAAGACATATCAAAACGTTAAAGAAAACTTGCACAATCCTAGTCAGGGTATATGTTTAGAATAGAGGTTTTTTGAATTTTTATAAGGAGTTGCAATGAAGATAATTACGCAGTTGTGCGTCTTGCTCGCACTCACCATGTTTACCGCTTCGATCTCTGCACAAAATGTTCAGACTCCCATGTCTCCCGAGGAGATAGCTTCCAAAGAAAAGGCCGATAAAGAAGCACAAACCGAAGTACGCAATCTCGTGAATGTTGCACTCAATTTGTGCAACGAGGCATATCCCAAGATGACACTCACTATGTGTATGGACAAAATGAAGCACGGGCTTGGCGATGCACTCGATCCGCATACGCGCTTTCTGAGCGCAAAAGAAGCTATACGTGATGAGGCAGAATCAAGCGGTAAATTCGGCGGGATCGGACTCGAGCTCGTAAAGAGCAAGACGCCCACATCGTTTGTTGTGGTTCATCTTGTGAGCGAAGGAACACCAGCAGAGAGGGCGGGGCTACGTGCAGGCGACGTCATCACTGCTATCAATGACATTTCAACCCAATCTTTCCCCGATATAACTAAGGCAATCGATCTACTGCGAGGTGACCCCGGAACTTCGGTTCGCATTAAGGTCGTTCGCACCGGATCAGATCCCATCGAGTACAGTGTAATTCGCGAAGAGATAGTCATTCCCCAGATCCAAGGCACCTTGCTTCGGTCCGGCGGGAAGACATACGCACTCCTTACCGCGTCTCGATTCGAAGAGGACTTTGCACTCGAGATGAAGAGCAAATACCTCAAGCTCGCAAAGGAAGCCGGCGGAAAACTCTCAGGGCTTATAGTCAACCTTGAAGGTAACCCCGGCGGACGACTCGATGAAGTCTACAATGCTGTTTATCTCTTTATGCGTCCAGAGAGTATAATTTTGTCCCGAGGTAATAATGGGATCGAAAAATACGTACCCGAAGAGAAAGCGAGAATGAGGCCAGAGGGGGATATAAACAAAGGCCTTCCGATCGCAGTTGTGGTAGACGACGAAAGTGCCTCCGCGTCTGAGATATTTGCTGCAGCACTCAAGCATTATGGGCGTGCGGTCGTGCTCGGTACCTCTGTGACATTTGGAAAGGGCAGTGTGCAGATCACACGAGTCCTTCCCAATGATGAATAAGTAAAGATCACGAACGCAGAGTATCTCATCGGCTCACTAGGTGACTGGGTACCTGTGCAGTGCGTTGGTGTGACCCCAGATGTCATCTTTGAGTATACGGGGACCAAAATGCGACCCAAGGCAGTTCGCGAATGCGAAATACATGGCCACATCGAGTCTGTGGGAACCATGGCGAATGCTCCTTTGCGTAAGCCGATCAAAGACACCAATCCATTCATGTATCAAGCATCCCTTGAGATGCTTGAAGCTTTCAAGGTGTATCGGTTGCCCATCATTCTTGCGAATGAAAAGGCAAAATAGTTATCAAATTTGGCAAATAATAGACCATCTGCATTAGCAGGTGGTCGTTTTTTTAAAACGGGCTATATCAGGAAACTTCTTGCAAAATCGCATAATAAGTATAGCTTTAAGTATGGAAATGAATTTTGTTATTTGACTTTTTTAGGAGGTCATCATGAGTTTTCGTACCTATGTTGCGCTCATGTCAGCGCTCGTTCTCCACTCTGCGGTTTTTCCGCCCGCAGCTCTTGCTCAAAGTCTGGACCCAGAATCTCAGGCTTATTCCGATGAGCTCAAAAAAGGTTATCGTGACGTATTGAATGTCACGAATTTCTTCTGCATGAACATCTATCCGCGTCCGACTGCAAGCGAATGCCTGGAGCGGGTAAAGCACGGCATCGGTGGGGCGTTCGATCCGCATACTCAGTACATGAATGCGGAAGAGACAAAGAAATTTAACGATCAATCAACGGGTGCAGGTTACGCTGGTATCGGTATCGAGATCAGCAAGCCTGCTGGACAGCCAGTCATCGTCATCAGTGCCATGGAGGGTACTCCTGCCGAAAAAGCAGGCCTCTTGCCTGATGATGTGATCATTGGAATTTCAAAAAATTCCGGTACTGATTTTGTCTCTACTGTTTCGCTTAAGAACCCTGATGAAGTGGTCAAGCTCGTCCGTGGCGAGATCGGTTCGACAGTGACGCTTAAGGTGAGGCGCGCAGGAATTCAGAACGATCTGATCGTTCCCGTAAAACGTGACACTATCAAGATCGCCCAGATCAAGGGCGAGCTGCTTACGGTAGGCAACAAGACGTACGCACTCATTCAGAATAAGGTTTACCAGCAGAAGAACAGGGAACAGCTCGCGGCAAAGTTCCAAGAACTGAAAAAACTCGCAAAAGGAAAGCTTTCGGGCGTCATCCTTTCAAGTGAGAACAATCCCGGTGGACTTCTCAATGAAGTTGCTGCTGAGGTTGACCTCTTCTTGGACGCTGAGTCGATTTTGCTTCTGCGCACCAACTCGGGCATCACAGCAATGGATCAGTCGAACTATTTCCATACCCCTGGTGATATCACCGACGGGCTACCAATGCTTGTGGTGGTCAATGCAGGATGCGCCTCTGCGTGCGAGGTCTTCGCAGCAAACATGAAGTTCCATCATCGCGCACTTATTGCAGGTACAAGCGAAGCAACGTTCGGCAAAGGCATTGTCCAGACTTGGACGAGCGGCGGTGACGGAAGTGCGATCAAGTACACATCCTCGGAATATCTCGTCGGTTCGATGAACAACTGGGTTCCCGTTCAGTGTATCGGGGTCAAGCCTGACATCGTCTTCAGCTATCCTGGGGTGAAGGAACAGAAGCGCATTTCAGAATGCGAGCTGAGCGAGCACGTGCTCTCGAAAGGTCCGATGGAAAACCCGCCGCCTTTCAAGCCATTGCAGGAAGTGAATCCGGCACATTATGCTGCTGGCCTCGAAATGCTCGAAGCATACAAGGCCCACATGCTCCCGAAAGTGCAGAAGGATGATGCTCGCCGGAAAGAGTTTCTGAAGAGCCAACAACAACAAGAATAGAAGCAAAAACCGCTCGAAATGAGCGGTTTTTTTTAATCCATTTAAGAATTTTAAGAGTTATAGGCGAACCTCAAGTTTAGGAGTTCTTGTGTACGTGAATGTAGATATCTTCAAGCGCACGGACCGAATCTCCCGCCGCAATATTGTTCTGGTGGTAGAGCACATCAGTGCAATCACCAGCTGCCCAGATACCCATAGTCTTTGTCTGCTGCGTACGTGGGTCGATAATTATCTGATTGAACTGATTAAGTTCGACGACATTCTTTACAAAGTCAGTTGAAGGAATAAGACCGATCTCAACGAAAATACCACCTGCGGCTACTTCCTTGGTCTGCCCATCGCTCAAATCTTTGTAAGAGATACCGGTTACGAACTTGTCACCTTTTATCTCGATGAGCTCTGTGTTGGTGATCGCCTTCATCTTGGGATTTGCGAGTACTTTTTCAACGGTCACAGGGTCTGCGCGGAATTCTACACCGCGCTGAAGAAGGGTTACGCTTTTTGCATAGGCAAGTAGCTGAGCTGCGGTCTCAAAGCCTGCGTTTCCACCACCGATGACGACAAGATCCTGCCCACCAAAGAGTGGCCCATCGCACGACGCGCAGTAGGTAACTCCTTTATTATCGAAGGTGTCGGCACCTGGAATTGTGAGCTTGCGCCTAGTGCTTCCTGCCGTTATAAGCACTGTCTTGGTCTCAAAACTACTTCCGCCGTCTGTAGTGATCTTAAAGCCAATATCTATCTTTTCGACAGCGGTGACTTTTTCTCCTTCTTTGATCTCAACAATATCCGCTTTGTATTCTTCGAGATGCGCCTTGAGACTCTGAGCCAGCGCTACTCCTGAAATATGAGGAGTACCGATCCAGTTCTGGACGTCTTCTGATACGTTCGATTGTCCACCCCACTCAGGCGTAATGAAGAGCGTTTTAAGTCGCTTGCGCGCTGCATATACTCCCGCTGAAACCCCACCTGGGCCTCCTCCTATAATAGTTAAGTCGTACATATGTGTGTTTAGTGAATTTAAAAATAGCTGTGAATGTAAAGCATACCATACATAGAAACTATGTTCATTTGGTTATGTGAAGCACGAAGTTGAGATGAGAAAATTTAAATGCATGGCTAGGATATTGAGAAGCGATACCCATGAGGCATATTCAGATATGTTGAATGGGTTCGCGACGAAAGAGCCGACGCAAGGCGTTAAATTTGCTTATCTCAATTTTGAGCGTCGGAGAAAGGAGGGTATGACTCCCAAATCATCATCCTCATCATCTTCCTCAACCTTGACCTGCTCCTCGCGCTGCATGCTTACTGTGCGAGACTTTTCTTCTGGGGCAGTGTGAAATATCGCGCGCTCAACTGCGTCTTTGTCCTTGCGAACTGCATCTGAAAATTTTTCGTCATGCTTACTGAATAGGGCGCCGTCATCTTCGTCTTCCTCATCATCCTCACTCGCCACTTCTGGTGCGGTGTTTCTTTTGATCTGATCAGGTTTCTTCATTGCAACGCGTCCAGCTTCAGGGAATCCCGTGGCAATAACGGTGATCTTTATTTCTCCCTTGCGCAGCTTCGGATCGATGATCGCACCGAAGATAACCTTAGCGTTCACATCAACTGATTCGGTGATTATCTTCGCGGCTTCTTGGATCTCATTCATGGTCATGTCCTCGCTGCCGGCGATGGCGAATAATACGCCGCGAGCACCATTGATAGATACATCAAGAAGGGGAGAGTTGATAGACATACGCGCCGCCTCGGTTGCGCGATTCTCGCCTGAGGCAAGTCCGATTCCCATGAGTGCAGTACCAGCATTGGCCATAATTGCCTTGATGTCGGCGAAATCCACGTTGATGAGACCAGGCGTGGTGATGAGGTCTGATATTCCTTCGACTGCCTGGCGAAGTACTTCATCGCACTGAGCGAATGCAGCGAGGATGGTCGTATCTTTTGCCGTATTGAGAAGTTTGTCGTTGGGGATGATGATGAGCGCATCTACCTCAGCTTCGAGTGCGTCGAGTCCGTTCTCAGCCAAGAGCATGCGCTGGGAGCCCTCAAAGAAAAATGGCTTGGTGACAACACCAATAGTAAGTGCGTTGAGTTCACGTGCGGTCTTGGCAACAATAGGAGAGGCCCCAGTTCCTGTTCCACCACCCATACCACTTGCAATGAACACCATATCGGCGCCCTTGAGAGCTTCTTGAATTTCTTCCTTCGTCTCTTCAGCTGCGCGTCTGCCGAGTTCGGGGTTCATGCCGGTTCCTAGACCTCGAGTGAGGTTCTTGCCGATGTGGATCTTTTTGCTTGCAAGGGAGTTGTGCAAGTCTTGTGCGTCTGTGTTTGCAACAATGAACTCAACACCGCTCACTTTAGAGCGAACCATGTGATTCACGGCATTTCTTCCGGACCCTCCAACGCCGACTACTTTGATGCGCGCAAATGCTTCGACTTCAGGATTAATTTTAGGCATACAATAAAAATAATTTTTACAAAATAATATAGAGCGTCCTCCATCCGGCGCTCAAGCGATAATGAAGAAAGTATATCAGAAAAAACACATGAAAAGTAACATTATCTATGGGATTTCACATAAAAATAACCCAGAGATATTGTCAAAGATTTATACTTAAAAAGCCCCAATTTGGGTCTTTCATGAATGAAACATTCGCTTTAAGGACGAGGTGAGCTAAGGCAAGAGCTGCTTTGCGATGTTTTTGAAGGACTCCTTGATTCTGCTCCAGATGCTTTCTCCGCCCTCAAGCGCTGAGCGATCGTTCGTTACCCCCCAGATGGCAAGCCCATATGCGACGAACCAAGATGTGTCCTTGATCTGTTTCTTGGATTTTGGATTGTTTGCGAAGTCGAGGTTTATTGAAGGGATCTTTGACGGTAGCTTCATTGCTGCACGGGCGAAGTCCTCTATGGTCTCGATGCCTGAGCCTCCTCCCGTAAGTATAATTCCTGCAGGCAAGAGTTCGTGCTTTCCGATCTTTTTGAGATGGGCGATAACTAGGTTGAACATGTCTTCGAGTCGAGAGAGCACGATATCGTTCAATTTTTTACGGGGGTATTGATGCACACCTTTTCCGAGCTTGATGACCTCTGCTTCTTCAAGGGGGATCTTGAGTCCAAGTGCAATGTCGTTGGTTATGTCGGTCGAGCCGATAGGGAAGACCTCAAGTGAAACGGGGATATTATCCTCGTACACTACAATTGAGAGTGTTTCCGCACCTATATTGGCAAGTACGCAACCCGCCATTCGTTGAGCCTTGTT
>JAYTYM010000021.1:0-6544 GCA_043742365.1 bacterium
GTACTGCACCAGCTGCATAGAATGTAATACGCTGTAAGAACGCAGTTCGCGGAAGAAGTTGCTGGCCTTTGTGCTCAAGGTGGAAAGCGTTCTGTTTCATGTGTATTACTATAGCACGTTACAATTGCTCATTAAATATGGGTTTTATTTTGCAATTTTCTTCAAAAAAACGTACTCTTACCTCATATGAAATGCCCTACTTGCGTTACTCACTCGTTACAAGAACTCATGCTTGGCGATTCACATGTGCACTCATGCAAACAATGCCATGGTGTATGGATCGGAAAAGCAGAGCTTATTAAAGGTGAAAAAATGAATCCCGAAAAGCATTGGATGAATATCGACCTGTGGGAAAATAAACAAAAGGTAAACGCCAAAGCTTCAGATAATATTTGCCCCGTATGTACTATGACACTTGTGTCACTTGATCAGCATGAGGGAAATATATCCGTCGATATGTGTAAGTCATGTGGCGGTCTGTGGCTTTCGGGTGGAGAGTATCAGAAGGCGATTGATATGTTGAAAGATGATGCAGATGGGGAGATCATGGATAACTACGCCGCAACTTTGGCTACTCAATTAAAAGAAGTGGTTACTGGACCCAAAGATCTCACGAACGAACTTGCAGATGTATGGACTGTGGTAAAATTCTTTCAGTGGAAGGTTGCCGCGCAGCACCCAGTGCTCACTGAGTTGTTTGAAGAGCTGCCGTTCACGAACTAACTTTAAATATTATCTCTATGATGCCGCTTGCGCGCGATCTGTATAAAATGCTGCTTCCGAATGTGCAACTCAATAGGAGTCTGCGTATTTTGGTGACGGTGAGTGTGCTCATGAACTTTGTTATCGGTATGTTCTCTCCGTTCTATGCGATCTTTGTGCAAAAAATAGGCGGCGATATCGCACTCGCGGGAGTAACATGGGCAGTATTTGAGATTGTCTGCGGCATTCTCACGCTTTTGTTTACGCGCTGGTCGCTTAGGGTGCGCGAGCAAGAGCTCCTCTTGGCGCTCGGCTACATTCTTCGTGCTGGCGTATTCTTAAGCTACGCATTTATGACAACAATGCTTCAACTCATACTCACTCAGGTCCTGTGGGGGATTGCCGCCGCTATCGGTGTGCCCGCTTTTGATGCGGTTTTTGCAGCCCACACAAGCAAAGATAGCTCTATTGCGGAGTGGGGAGGACTCGAGGGGGTAACCTCAATAGCTATCGGCATCGCAGCTCTCGTGGGAGGTTATGCCATCAAGGCATTTGGATTTCATGCGATATTTTTCGGCATGTCTGCCATCTCGGTCATGCTTGCTATTTACATCTGGCGCCTTCCTCGCGAGGTGCTTTAGCATTCTCTCGCACTTCGCCTTAGTCCAAGCTGCCCTATCTCCTCTCAATACGAATGTTCTCGTAAATGAGAGGTTTTTTATTATATTTAGAGGGATCTAAAGTACGTTTCTCCAGTTTCGAGGCAGTTAAGGCGGAAACGTTCGGGGAGTGTGAAGCAGAATTGGCGGGCTTCAGTGTCGCGATGAAAATATGAGACAAAGTCTTTGACTGCGCCGGTTACACAATTTTTAAATTGATTGTCATCTTGCGCCAGTGTGCAATGTGCATTGGTGCGCATGGGGTCACTCACACTGTTGCCCGAGGCATCACGCCCCACCGACTGCGCGCAGGTATCGCGGAAGTCCGCATCTACTCCCGCACATAATTTGAAGGCATTCGCAAAGTCGTAGTTCGTCTGACTGAGCGCATAAGAGGTCTGCATCAAATAACACTGTTCCTTATATTTAGTATCAACGGCATCACACGGATACATAAGGTCGTCTTTTTTCAGATATTTTGCAAAGTGATTACGGTTGTCGACCATTATGTTCTCCATGAACGTGCCACCATAACAGGATCTGCGTTCCCAATCGCCAGACAGCTGGTCGCACATGCTGAGTGTTTTGAACAATTCATTATGGGTAAGCGCCATGAGACCGTGCCCCAATCCGTGCACGCAATTGTAGTAATCAAAACTGTAGCGTTCTTTGCCTGGAATATTGGCGCAAAGTGTATTTGCGCTCGCCATGAACTCTGGTGCACCAATGTTCTCGACCGCACGCTCAACGACTCCGTGGTAGTAACCTGACCAACAAAAGCTATCTCCTGCAAGAAATGCTTGGGTGATGTTCCCGCCGTAAAGATCTGCGGCGGTATTTCCTATCGCATGAGCAAGCTGATGGCAGTCAGACACAACCTCCGGCGTATGGGCATATTGATTTTTCAGATCATTCATCGCAACTTTGGGTCCAAGAGCGCGGGTGATGACCTCAGCATGTCGTTTCTCGCATGAAAAAGTCTGAGTCATATCACTGCAATGTATAGAAACTGATGCCGCAGAAGCGCTTGTGTGAGGCGTAAGTGGATATATTAAGATAGCAAGAAATAGCGAGGCGAGTATAAGCACAAGCAATTTCTTGGATTTTATCTGAGGCATGGGCATGATGCACATCATTGTAGCGCAAACGCATCCTCCCGCAATGTGGTTATGTAAGCGATTTGACCTAATGCACAGAGGAGAATAGGGTAAGGAGAGAGTGTTATTTTCATAGGAGGTATCATGAAACCTAAGATACCGGACACGCTTGATAGTGCGGTCATAGAGCACTTTCTCAAGCATCGATTCGAGGGCGTGCTCGATGAGCTCGCGATAACTAATTTCAAGTTGCCGATGCGTGCAACCAAGACTCGCATTCTCGCGTTTCACGGATTCAGCGGCCACTCACGGCAGGCAGACATGAAGCATCTCGGTAATTCGCTTCGCGCTGCATGGCACTTTTTTTCGGCGATCGATCTACCGAACCACGGGCAGTCTGTCGCTCCCGACGAAGAAGCGATGCGCGGGAAGATCCCCTCGATGATCCCTTTGGTGCGTGCGGTCCACGCTGCAACGTACAAAGCATTGTCGCTTAAGTCTAATCGCCCGCTTCCGCTTTATCTTATGGGCTACAGCGCGGGCGCCATTGCGCTCCTTACGTTCTTGCAACGATTCCCTTCGGTGCAAAAGTACATTGCGGGAATCGTTATCGTCGGCGGTGCGTTTGAGGTCGACCACAATGCGCGCACGTGGCTGCTGGAGCATCCGTATCTTGCGCGCGTTATTGATGCGTTCGAAAGCAAAAGAGGTCTTTCGCACGTGCTCGATTATTCGCTTGATCTTGTTTCTCGCTGCTATCCCGATGTGCTCATATCAGAGCTCAATGAACGTTATCCTGATGATGTGCTCGAGCATAAGAAAGCGGTTGACCTGCGTACGGCCACGGTGCTTCATCTCGCTTCCAAGCGCACTCGCAACAACATGCATTTGATCACTGTGCCGATCCTGTTCTTGCATGGGGCAAAGGACCCTGTTGCTGGAGTAGATGCAGCCATACAGGCATTTGAGGATTGCGGAACTCCGGCTGATAAGAAGCAGAAGAAGATCTACGAGAATGGCGATCATCACATCATTGCGCAAGCGGTGCCAGATATCCTCGAGTGGGTCGAGCGTGAACACAAACGTGCAACCTACGAGCGTATCGTGTACCAAGAAGGTCTGATCAAAGATATGGTCAAGATCTCCTCGGTATTCTTCGTGCTCTTGTCTTCATGGCTTGCGAACCTGCAGCATGCATTACTCGAGCTTTTCAGCATCTTTCGCGCAATGCTCGCACGACTCGCAAACAAGCTCATGTTTTGGAAATAAAACCACCCGCCTTCTCCAAGGCGGTTTTTATTTTTTTGACCGTAATATGTTACACTCATCAAATATTTAGCAGGAGGTCTATATAAAATATTTCTATATGTTGAACGAATTTAGAGCATTTGCGATGAAGGGGAATGTCATTGATCTGGCAATAGGTATTGTCATTGGTGCCGCATTTAGCGCCATCGTTTCTTCGCTTGTTGGAGATATCGTTATGCCGCTTATTGGCGCAGTCACGGGTGGTATTGATTTTTCTGGACTTCACGTTTCCATAGGTAGTGCCTCTATTGCATACGGAAAGTTTATTCAGGCGGCGTTTATTTTTGTCATCGTCGCGTTTGTGCTTTTTATGGTAGTGAAGGCAATGAATAAAATGAAGAAAAAAGAAGAGGAAAAAGCGCCTGAGGTCAAAGAGGATTCCGCAGAACTCAAGGTGCTCACAGAGATCCGAGATCTGCTAAAGAAATAAGGAGCAGCCTTGTGTTATAGTCATAATATGGCTGCACTAATCTTACTAATCCAAAATTACGGATACATACTCGTTTTTTTCTTCACCGTTCTTGAAGGTGAAACCATCGTTGCCCTCGCAGGTTTTGTTGCCTATCAGGGCTACCTCAATATCTATATTGTTGTACTTGTTGCAATATGCGGTGCAATCACGGGAGATCAAGGATATTTCTATCTGGGCAGATATAAAGGTAAACAATTTTTGGCTTCTCGGCCAAAGCTCCTTGCGCGCGTCACGCGTATACATGGACTCATCGAGCGCCACCAGAATTGGCTAATGTTCGGCTCGCGCTTCATGTACGGATTTCGCATCGCACTTCCTATTGCCTTCGGCACCTCAAATATTAAGCGATTGAAGTATCTCGGTTTTAATTTTATGGGCGCAACCCTGTGGAGTGTATTCTTTGCCGTTGGGGGATATATCCTAGGCGATGCGATCGAGCGCTTTATCGTGCATGTGCAGCGTGCCGAAAAGTTTATCGTTTTCGGCGTCATTGTTGGCATCGCATTAGTGCAGGCGATAATGTTCTTACGTCGACGTATCGCAGCACGGCTTGAAGAGGAAGAAGACAGGGCTGGAAAAACACGGATCGATGGTGGGTCCTCAATGCCCTAGCCACACTTCTAAAGAATGGCCATTGAGCATGTTATACTTTCACTAATGGATAATGGCTCTTCGCGCACATTGCTCGCCTCACTTCTTTTTGCCTATCTCCTCTTGTGTGTGTTGCTTGCAATACACCCTATTGATAGAACGACATGGTTCGTTGAGAATATTACGGTGTGGATCATCGTCGCAACGATAACGATTTTATATATCCGCGGCATTCGTTTTTCAAACACCGCCTACCTCTTGATGTCAGCACTCATCTATTTGCACACTATTGGCGGGCACTACACTTTTGCGCTTGTGCCATTTGATCGCGTGACTGAATTTTTTGGTTTCGCGCGCAACAATTTCGATCGCGTTGCCCACTTTTCAGTAGGATTTTATGCGTACGCTATCGCTGAGTGGCTGTGGACGAAACGATTAGTACCTAATCGCTTTCTGCTTGCGACATATCCTCTGTTCGCTATTGCGACGATCGCAATGAGCTATGAGGTCATCGAATGGATCTATGCAGCAACAAGTAACCCTGAAGCCGGTGCTGCATATCTGGGAAGCCAAGGCGATGTTTGGGATGCACAGAAAGATATGCTTGCCGACATGCTCGGCGCACTCACCGCAACAGCTTTCTTCTTCTGGGTGCACGGTGCGAAGCGGATCAAAAGTGAACTTTCTCGCGCCCACCATCGTGACTAAATAGATATGAACCGGACAAAAAATTCGCATAAACATACTCATTGGGTGAAACAAAAACCCGAACTCTATATGCTGGCCGGGCTTTGGGTGTCCTTTATGGCCATCGTGATGGCGGGCACGACCCTACTTCCCGCTTCCAAGTCTATCGCCGACTCTTCACCCGCACTGTTGTATAAAGTAGCGATGAATGAAGAGATGCATCGGCCGACCGTGAGTGTCCCCGATGCAGGAAAGCTTATTGCCGTCGACTTGAATTCGATGGAGCTTGCGCTCTATCAAGATGGATTGCGTACAAAGGTGTTCCCAGTACTCTCTCGTGGCAAAGAAGGTACAGCATGGGAAACTCCAACGGGGAAGTATACGATCCAGACAAAAGAGCCAAAACATCTATCGAGTATAGGCGGGACATGGATGCCCTACAGTATGCAATTTTATGGAAACTTTTTTATTCATGGTTGGCCAACATATCAAAGTGGCGAGAATGTGCCTGTTGGTTATTCAGGTGGATGTATACGACTGTCGACTGCTGATGCCATGGAGGTATACTCGTTTGCGACTCTCGGGACTCGAGTTCTCGTAAACGGGGGTATCGCAAAAGATGCATATGCAACAACTTCGCGTTATTACCTGCATATGCCAGAGAAGTCAGGTTCTCAGGTTGCGGATAAGGCCTTGCCGACGGTCACCGCCCCGTCCTTTGTAGTCTCTGATGCGATGACGGGTGATGTGCTTTGGGAGCGTGGTGCTTCACAGCCACTTTCGCCAGGGAGCCTTGTCTCACTTGCGACCGCACTGACTGCAGTCGAAACAGTAGATCAATATAAAATAGTTCGGATGGGGGAGCTCCTATTAGGGAAGTCAGTTTTGCGCAAAAAGACACTCGGAGACGCTGATGAGTTGCCGGTTGGGACTCTTATTTACCCACTTCTTTATGATACGAGCGACACCGCGGCAAAAGTATTTGCACGTGAACACGGAGAACGAAAGTTCAACATATACATGAATGA
>JAYTYM010000022.1:0-4480 GCA_043742365.1 bacterium
TTTTCACAGTTCCTCATACTTCTCCCCCTCCACTGCAAAGGCAAGGCTTCACAAACTGATATTGCCGATTATCTTCACCTCACAGAGGCAACCGTAAGCAGACACATAAATAGCCTTTCAAAAGACGGAATACTTACCAGAAAAGAAGACCCCGACAATCGCAGAAAGCATATCCTCGCACTCACACCAAAGGGTACAAAAGAATTTTCCAACGCACACAAGCTCATAGAGTCTGAGCTTAAAAATATATTTGAAGTCATACCTGTAAAGAATCGAACGCTTATGACTAAAGCCTTCGACACTGTACTAGTGAAATTGGTCTCACAAAAAGATAAATAATTTAATATTACAACTACCATCATCATGAGTTCACACACCCCAAGCAAAATGAAAGGAATGAAAACAAAAGTTATTATAGGAATCGTTGTTGTTATCGGCGGAATTCTTATTTGGAGATACTTTAGTAGTTCTTCCGCTTCCGAAGCAGAAGTTGTTAAGGCAGACAGAGCGATAACTGTCGCTTCAGTTGCAACCCTATCTCAGATCTCTACCCCTCTCCCACTTCTCGGAACTGTGTCATCAAAGAGTGAGGCCGATATCCGCGCAGAGTCTTCAGGAAGACTTGTAGCAGTGTACAAAAAGCTTGGCGACTATGTTCGTGCGGGCGGAGTCATTGCTGAATTCGACAATAGTGCCGAGCGTGCCTCGGTTGTGCAGGCTCAAGGTGCATATGACGCAGCAAAGGCGGGCCAAGGCATAGCAGCTATTTCTACAAACATTGCAGAGATAAATACTGGATCCTCTGATACTTCACTTGCAAATGCTAAGACGCAGGCACTCAATACGATAAAGTCCGTATATGTGACCTTAGATGACGCAGTTCGTACGAAAACTGACGGGCAATTTTCAAATCCTCAGACACGCGAAGCCAAGTTCGTCGTCTCAGTTTCTGATGCCAAGCTCGTCATCCTGCTTGAGGCCGAACACCAGAATATTGAGACTCTACTTACCAATCGCGAATTGCGTAATCATAGCCTCACGGTAAATGATGATCTTGTTGCGGAACTTAATACAATCGAGGGAGAGGCAAACATGGTAAAGACCTACCTTGATGATCTTTCTCTTGCGCTTAATCATGCGATCCCAGACAATAGCGCCTCACAAGCAGCCATAGAAGGATATAAAACAAGCACTGGACTTGCTCGCGCCGCAGTCGGAGGATCACTCTCTGTTATCGCGATAAACCGCACTGCGCTTAATGCAAGTATCGCAGGCAGCAAGGTCGCGCAAAAGAGCCTCGAACAAAGTAGTACCGGCAGCACCGCATCAACTCAGGCGTCTCTTATGTCTGCGCTCGGACTCCTCCAAGCTGCTGAAGCTCGACTTGAGAGTACTATCATACGCAGTCCAATAAGCGGGACTATTAACTCGATCTCGGTCCATACCGGCGACTTCATTCCTCCATTCGGAGAAGTGGCGGTTGTGTCAAACAACGGCGCGCTTGAGGTCGTGAGCTACACTACCCTCGAAGATGCAAATGTGCTTAAAGTGGGAGGCAAAGTAATGATCGAAGGAAATGTCCCTGGTGTGGTTACAAGCATCGCACATGCAATTGATCCAAAAACCAAGAAGATCGAGATACGTATCGGCATACTGAGTTCGCAAAATGCACTCATTAATGGCCAGTCGGTACGCATTGATGCTATGCGTGCTCATGTTATCGCAACAAACAAGAATAAAAATATTCAGATCCCACTTTCTGCACTCAAGATCACTCCACTTGGCTCACAGGTATTTACCGTTAGTGCATCAAGCACGTTGGTAGCGCACCCCGTGAAAGAGGGCAAGCTCCTTGGTGACCAGATAGAGATCGTAGAAGGCTTAACTCCCGATATGGAAATAGTTACAGATGCGCGAGGATTAAAAGAAGGTCAGGCAATAACATTGAGCAAATAATATGCACCCACTCTGGAACTTTTTTCTCAAGCGTCGAGCGTTCACATACATGCTCATGTTTTCGCTGACCGTCATGGGACTCTATTCGCTTGTAAGCATTCCCAAGGAATCAGCCCCTGAGGTTATCGTCCCTATTGGGGTTGTGAGCACAGTGCTTCGCGGCGCATCCGCAGAAGACACTGAGAAACTCATCACCAATAAGCTCGAAGATGAAGCAGCGAATCTCGAAGATATCGATAAGGTCACATCTTCTTCGCGAGAAGGAGTCTCAGTTGTTACCGCCCAGTTTACCGCAAACGCAAACATCGATAAGTCTATTCAGAATCTTAAAGATGCGGTGGATAGAGCAAAGGTCGACTTCCCAAAAGAAGCCGAGCAACCAACAGTCATCAAGGTTAATTTTGCCGATCAGCCAATTCTTATCGTATCTGTGTCAGTGGACCGCCCACAGGGTGAGCTTGCGGGATTGGGCGATGATATCAAAGATGAACTGAAAAAAATTGGTGGTGTTTCAAAGGTAACGGTAAGTGGAACCCGAGCCAAAGAAGTACAGGTCATCCTGAAAAAAGAAGCATTACAAAAGTATGGACTTCGCATCGACCAAGTTACTTCAGCGCTTCAGGCAGCCAACGCATCATTCCCTATCGGCGATATCACTGTTGCAGACGTAAACTATCCCATTAAATTTGCCGGTTCCATCGATACACCCTCACAAATACCCGATATCGAGATTTCATCAGCAGGCGGTGTGCCAGTGTATCTTCGCGATATCGCTTTCATATCAGACGGACTCGCAGTACCAAAGTCATATTCTCGCGCAAGTGTCGGCGGGGCTCCTGGCGCACAGGCGATCACTTTCTATGTCTACAAAAAGACCGGCGGTGATGTGACCAAAATTACCAGCAATGTAGAGAAGCGAATCACAGAACTCAAAAGCACGATGCTTACCGGCGCAAATGTCGTCGTTTCATTCGATCGTGGTGCACTCGTCACAAAAGATCTTCGCGAGCTGACAAAGGTTGGCCTAGAAACCGTTGCCTTGGTCATGCTCATGCTCTTTCTCACCATCGGTTGGCGTGAGTCTGTTGTTGCTGCGCTTTCTATTCCGCTTTCATTTGTTATCGCATTTATTGGCCTCTACGCATCGGGTAACACCATTAACTTCATTTCGCTTTTCTCACTTATCCTAGCGATTGGTATTCTCGTGGACTCAGGGATCGTTGTGACCGAAGCTATACATACGAGAATAAAGATATATGGCAGTGCAGAAAAGGCAGCAGTAGCCTCTATAGAGGAATACGCGTGGCCACTTATCGCAGGAACAATGGCGACGGTCGCATTCTTTTTCCCGCTCTTTTTCTTAACGGGCATCGTCGGAAAATTCGTTTCATCTATCCCCTTCACTATTATCTTCGTTCTCGTCGCATCTATCTTTGTAGCGCTTGGCATGGTGCCGCTACTTGCTGTGATCTTTACGAAAGACCATAAGAGCAAGTTCGAAGACATGCAGGAGCATTACACTGAAATATCGAAGACGTGGTACAAGGCGTTTCTCGGTAGAATTTTTGACAGCAAGCGTACGCAGAATATTTTTATGGGGCTTATGGCACTCGGGCTTGTGGCCGCTATTATGCTCCCCGTATTCGGCTTTGTGAAAGTGAAGTTTTTCCCTGGAAGTGACCAAGACTTCGTTTACATTCAGATAGAGAAACCACAGGGCACCCCCCTTGAAGTTACCGATCTCGCCACGCGTGAGGTAGAAGAAATGCTCTATGACTACCCTTACGCAGAGTCATTTGTAACCACAGTGGGTCAGAGCTCAAGCTTCGATCAAGCAGGGCCTGGTTCTGCGTCTAAGCTCGCAAATATCACTGTCATACTGAAGAAGGGCCGAGCCAAAGATTCAACCTTCGTCATGGAAGATCTGCGTAGAAAGCTTGCACCAATAACCTCCGCCGATGTGCGGGTTGAGCAAGCGGCGGGTGGACCACCCTCAGGTGCACCAATTCAGATCAAGTTCGTCGGTGACGACCTCGACAAGCTCGGTATAGCGGCAGACAACGCAGAGCGCCTACTTAAGAAAATAAACGGTACGCTTGATGTGCAGACGTCACTTCGCGATAATGGTACTCAATTCGAAATAATTATCGACCGTGATAAGGCTGCACAGGTGGGAGTAACAGCCGCTCAGGTCGCGCAGACGCTTCGCACTGCGGTATCAGGCACTATCGCGACAACCATCAAGAAACAGCAAAAGGACACCGATGTTGTGGTCAAGCTCGACCTTAATCCGAACTTTGTTAACCCAGAAGATACTATCAAGACTACGATAGACAGCATCCGTCAGATACCCATCGCTACCCCAGGAGGCATGATACTCATGGGCTCTGTCATCACTGCCAATGTAAGCCAAAGCCGTGCAGCAATAGCCCACGAGAACAGAAAGCGCATCGCCACTGTCACTTCAAACGTAAAGCCCAAATTCACCGCGATTGACCTTACCAAAGAATTCAAAAAGCGCGCG
>JAYTYM010000023.1:0-12433 GCA_043742365.1 bacterium
AGCCCGCCATTTATGATGGCGACATTGCGGCAGAGCTGCTCGGCTTCTTCAAGATAATGCGTAGTGAGTATGATGGTTACGCCGCTCTTATTGAGCTCGGTCAAAAACTCCCACATACCACGGCGTAGTTCGATGTCGACTCCTGTGGTCGGTTCATCGAGGATCAGGAGCTTCGGGTCATGCACCAAAGCGCGAGCGATCATAAGGCGGCGTTTCATGCCTCCGGAGAGTTCCATCGCGCGCACATCTTTCTTCTCCCATAGTCCGAGCTTCTTGAGGTAATACTCAGCGCGAGGTAATGCCTTCGATCGTGGGATACCATAGTACCCCGCTTGATTGACGACGATGTCGACGACCCTTTCAAAAATACCGAAATTGAATTCTTGCGGCACGACTCCAACATGCAGTTTTGCTTTGGGGGCATTGTCGTCTATTGAAAGTCCGTCTATAAGTACAGTACCCTCGCTCTTGTTTACGAGTCCGCACACAATATTGATAAGCGTCGACTTTCCGGCACCGTTCGGCCCCAAGAGCGCAAAGAAGTCACCTTCTTCGACATTCAAGTCGATACCCTTGAGTGCTGTGACTGCGGTCTTACTCTTACCCCCTGGGGTAGGAGCATAAGTTTTCTTTAGGCCATTGATTGCGAGAGCGACGGGCATATTAGTTGACCATGTTTAGTTCGCCAATATAGTCTGTTTTACCAACAGGCATACCCTGATTCCTGAGAATATCGTACGCGGTTGTCACGTGAAAATATACATTGGCGAGTACGAAGTAGCGCAGATAATCGGGAGCTTCATAGTTCTTGCCTTCGGGCATCCACGGCAAGTGGATCTTCTTGTCTTCAGCGCCCACAAACTGCTCGGGAGTAAAGGTATTTAAGTATGCGAGGGTCTTGTCGAGGCGAGTGCAAAGTTCATCAAAGGTTGCTTCGGTGTCTTCCATCTTTGGGATCTCGACTCCTGCCAAGCGACCGGCTGCTCCTTTAGCATTGTCACCCGCTATTTGCACCTGCTTAACGAGCGGGAACATGTCGGGAGCGAGGCGTGCTGCGAGGAGATCTGCTTCGGATATTCCTTTTTCTGCGGCAAAAGCTTTTGCTTTTTCGAGGATAGCCTTTAGGTTTGTGAGTGTGCGAACAAAAACAGGGATAGTAAATTCATAGTAAGGATTTTGCATAAAAAATTGATATTAACTTGAGTATTAACTAAGAGCGGCTTGTAAGTTCAACAATGATACACAAATTTACATATGCTCGCTAGGAACTGAAAAGTTACTTACAAACCATGTTCGAAAGTTCGTTCATACGTAATTCATATTTTTATTCACGACATCTTCTCTATCCCTTGCTGCGAGGAGGCCACGGAAAGAAGGCGTTGGTCTTGCTCGCATAAGCGCTCCACTCGGGATGCTGACTCATCTTGGCCTCAAGTAGCGGGATGCCTGAGACTTTGAGGAGTAAGAACGTAATGAGCACAGGCGAGAGAAGCGTTACGAACCATAGCTCAGGAATAGACGCGAGCGAGATAAGCCATATCCCCCACCACATTGTGGATTCGCCGAAATAGTTTGGATGACGAGTGTACTTCCATAGTCCAGTAGTCATGATGTGGCCCTTGCTGTCGGGTTGTGCCAGAAATTTATCAAGCTGGTAGTCCCCCCTTGCTTCGAAAAAGAATCCTACAAGCCATATCGCGAAGCCCGCGCAGGCAAAGCCTACGTACTTTACCTCCTCATCAACAAGAAGCACCGGAAGCGAGATGATAAAAATAATGAGCCCCTGCAGCATGAACACCTGCAAGAAACTTCGTGTATAGAAATGCTTCCATTCGCTTCGCCACTTTGCGTAGCGAAAGTCCTCGGGCTTGCCTTTGTTCTTGAGGTAGATTCGTAGCGACAGTCTCGCCCCCCAGACAGTGACCATAAGCGTGAGTAGCGTGGGAACCAAAGCAAGCTCTAGAACATAAGCAAACGAGCCCACCCACGCAATGACAGCGAATCCCATACCATAGGCGATATCAGCAACGCTGTTGTCCTTTTTTTCGACTGCGAGGAGGAAGAGTGCGCACATATAACAAAACAATGCGACGAGTGGAAGTCCTAATTGTGCAAAAAGTGTATCCATACCAATGGGCTATGCAAGGAAGCGTGAAATAAAGAAACTCGCAACAGCAACCGAGGCTGAAAGTACTGTGCCCCAAATGATGTCAGGAATGACTATTGTAAACGGGAAGTCTTTGAGTGTGGCGTAGTTGGTGAGGTCGTACGTCATATAGGTAAAGAATCCGAACATCGCGCCAAGTGTGAGTGCCTTTACCCACGAATCTGCACTTATAGCAGGCATGACGGCGAACAGTAGGATGCCGAGGATAAAAAGAAAATAAAAAAGAATTGCGGCCCACCAGATGATGTCTGTACGCATCAAGGCACCGAATTGTGTACGATAAAAATTACGCGCAATGAGCCCGAGCCACGTCATATCGATAAGAAAGAATACGGGCACGGTGAGTAAGTAAAGAATGATGAGCTTCATAGTAGACATATGGGTGAGTTAAGTTAGTTGAGGGCTATTTGATGGCACCTTCTTTTTTTAATAATTCGAGTTTGCGCTTTACTCCGCCTTTGCCTGAATATCCACCAAGCTTACCGTCTGAACGAATGACGCGATGACAGGGAATAGTTTCGAGAAGTGGATTCTTGCCGACGGCGTTCCCGACAGCACGGACTGCGAGTGGCTTGCCAACGCGCTTGGCGAGTTCTTTGTAGGTGATGGTTTTACCTTTGGGGATCTTTGTAAGTTCGGTCCACACTCTCCTTTGAAAAGTCGTACCGTCGGGAATAGTCAATTTCATAAATACATTATAGCAAATAAAAATGCCCATCAGTATGATGGGCTCTGCTTCAACGTGGTGTCGCGAGAAGGTTCCATAAGTCACGTTCGAGCGTACTTGGCCAACTAGACCAAGTATTCTGATCGAAGATAGACGGTGGGTGCTCATCGCGCGCTACCAAGGCATAGGCAAAGATGAGCGTTATTGCGACCACAAACAGATAAAAAACTAACGACTTCCGCATATATCCTCCAAAAAACACAAAAAGGTCTTTCTCTGTGAAAATACTATTTTTCGAAACCTTTGTCGAGGAAATTTTGCAAAAAAAAAGGGAAGGCATTGCCTTCCCTTGGGGTACAAAAGAACTTTGATTGTTTATTTCGTCGGAGCAACGGCGCGACGTGCGGCCAAACGAGCTGCGACTTCGGCATCCATACTGGAGCCGCCGACGGATTCGGTGACACGGCCGAGCTCACGATCGAGCTTGTTGGCTGAGACATCGGTCTGACGGCGCAGACGCTCTTCGATGTTGTCGACGTTCGGCATTTCGCTCAAGGAAACTCCCGAAAGCATCTTGGTCGCACGCTCTTGCGAGTCACGCGTCTGCTCCAGAGTTTCGATGACTCCGATACGCGCGTTGACATCGGCCAACTTCATATCGAGTTTGCCGACGCTGTCGGTGAACTTCGCCATTTGTTCGCTGACGGTTGCGAGAAGGCCTTTCTTGATCTCGATCTGCTTCTCGAGACCCATCAGCTTCGCTTCGAGCGGAGCGGCCAGATGATCGTTTGTCGGATCGCCGTCGTTCAACAGGGCGTTGATGTTGTCATCGGCCGCCTTGTGCTGAGCCGCGAGAGTGGCGATCTGTCCGGGTAGCGAACGGGCGTCGGAACGAAATCCGGCTGCTTGATCGTCGAGGCCATCACGGGCTTCCTGGAGATCTCGTGCGTACTGCTTGAGTGCGCCCGAAGAATTCCAGTCGATGGCTTTGTCGAGCAACGAGTGGATGTTGCCGAGAACGAGGGTGCGAGCTTTTTGGAAAATGGTTGAAGACATTCAAACTCCTTCGAGTAGAGAGGTAGAACAAACCACGGAGATCGCCGTGGCACGATTTGGCTGCGATGAGCCGGGGAACACCTTAATAACCAGTCTTGCTTCCTCCTCCTGACCAGCTGGATTCTGGAGGAGCATTGCGCTCGCCACCACCGCCGCCGCCAGAAAGTGACGCGAACCGTTCGCCGCCGCCGCCTTCGCCCGAGAGCGATGTGTTTCGTTCGCCGCCGCCCTCACGAGCTGCGGGTGCTTGCGGTTGATAGATCACCGGACCATTTGAATCGCGTTCGGTTTGCCGACCGCGTTCAAAGTCGCCATCGTGACGATGATGATTACTCATCATGTCTCCAATGAGGATACCCGTCAGAAGTCCGTCATTGTTGCTGCCTTGCTGGACCACTACCGTGCGGTCATTGTCGCGACCATGATCAAAGTTCGGCACATGAGCCGGAGTGCTTGGAACAGAGCGTCCCCCGCTTCGTGCAGATGGCATTCTGCCCGTGTTTTTCGGCGCCTGCGATGAATCATTCGATCGTGACCCCATTTGTTCTTGAGTGCTTTGCAATGAAGAGATGGATTCACCGCGTTTTGCTTTTTCAAACTCCGAATCAGCGAGTTTGAGCAGTCGATCGGCTTCTTGATAACCCTTAACGGTATTTCCGTAGCGCGTTGCCATGTCCGTATATGCCTGCTGTGAAAGCCGGGGCGTATCGGGATTGTTACTGCTTCGGTTCAAGCCACTTAATTGGAGCGACGCGGTGCTTTGAGCACTTTGTGCGCGGTCGAGCAGATCAGAAAGATGTGCGCGCCATTCTGGTGAGAGCGAAGCAGTCGTGGCAATTCGTGCCTTGAGGCCTGCGAACTCTGTTTCGAAGCCATTCTCGTAAACTGAGCAGTTGCCGCGCTCGGTTTGAGCCGAACGCTGCGCTGTGTCATTAGAACCCTTCTTGCGAAGAACGAAGATGACTAGAAAAACGAGACCGGCGAGAAAGATCAGTCCGAAAATCCATGAGATCGCGCTCGATGCTGCTCCCGAATAATCTGCGGAGTGATTGATGACGATCGGCTTTCCGACCTGTGCCTGAGTCACACTGATGAGATCACTGACCTCGGTCAACCCAGTGACAGTACCTTCAGCCCATTTTTGATCACGAAATCTTCCTTCCATATCATCGAGGATGCCATTGAACCGCTCGGCGAGTTTGGGAGTCCACTGACTGCCGTAGAACAAGCCGAACGGAGCGCCATGCTTGCCGCCTTCAGTGAATTTCTTGGGAACAACCAGTACAAGTACCATGTTGTTCTTGAAACCGTTATCGGGTGCTCTCCATGAAGCGCACTTGGCCTGCATGAAAGCTTTGTATTCACTGAGCGATTTCATCATCTGGTTCTGGTCGTTGCGATGAAACGACGAGAGAAGCTGAACGTGCGCCTCTGCATTCTGCGCGCGCAGAGCATCAACACGATGCTGTATATTCGTCCGTTCGGCGGACGAGAGTATGTTCTCTTCGTCGACGATCGGATCGGTGCACTTATCGGCAAAGGCCGGAAAGGCCGCGAACATCAGCAAACTCAAAAGCCATGAGTATAGACGCATTTACCTTCTCCTTCGGGGTTAGACAATCAAATTGACGAGGTACGTAGAGCCATGAACAAGTCATGAACATCCTACTATCCGATAAAAAACTACCATGCATTGAAGTGGACGTCAAGAGCATTTCTGAGATTAGTAGCACAAAAAATTAGTGTGGTGTAGCGATAATGAAACAAGAAAAAACCGACCCTGAGTAAGGATCGGCTTGGTATAAATTACAAACAACGTGATCAACGAACAGCACCTGCGGGCACAAGAGAAACAATGCGTTTCGTCATGGCTTTGAACTTTTCTAGGAAGACATTCCGATGAAGAGCAAGTTTTTCGAACACCGGCACTTTTGCTTTGAACACCTTCAGGTATTGTGCGGCCATTAGCTCTATCGAGAAGTTCAGTTCGATATGCTTTCGACCGGCATTACCCAATCGCTGTGCAAGCGTTCGGTCAGAAAGGATCCTGACCAGCGCACTCGAAAGTTCTTCCGGGTCACAAGTTTCCACAAGTAGTCCCGTAGATTCGTGGATGACCTGCTCGCGAGTGCCGCCATCGTTGTTCGCTACTGAAGGCATTCCGACGGACAATGCCTCCATGAGCGCATTGGGGCAACCCTGATTCTTGCCGAGCACAACGTAAGCATCAAACTCATGCATGCGCGATACCACGTCGAAGTCGGGCCCGTGAAAGATGACAGCACTCCCCGCCTCATCACCTACGCTACGAATCACTTCTTCGTTGTAGGCAGCGTGCAGATGTTCAGCTGCTCCGAAAATGTGGAGTTCTGCCGTGGGCAATGACTGCCTGACTAGCTTCATCGCGTCAATGACCTCAATCACGAACTTTGTCGGGGCGATCCGTCCGCACATGACCACGCGCGGCACACTACTGAGTGAATAATCCCTTTTGATATTTTTCGCTCGGGAAATACCGTTTCGGATCACAATTTTCTTATGATCGCACTCGGAGATCGACTCATCGTGATATTTCATGACAAAGGCATCAAGCCGGCCATAAAAGTCACCTTGCGAATACGCGATGAACTTTTGGAACTCCTGTTCGTCGTCCATCTCTTCGTAAAGGAAATTACCGGGGCTGACATCGATGAACCGCACCTTCGTGAAGGAAAGCATTTTTCCCAACAGGAGTTTCACCCTAGGGTCAACATTCCAGAAGACGACAGTGCCGATGCGCTCGGTGCAGATCTTTTCGATCAGACTTTCTGCGAACGAGAATGAATTCCATTCTTTCGATGCAGCTGTGACCTTGACCCTCGATCGCGACAGATCATCGAAGAAATGCGTTGATGTCGATGTACCGGCGATCATGATCTCAAATGGGATCTTGCCCTTGATTGCCTTAGAGAGATTTACCAGCGATCGTTGTGCACCTCCGGAATTGAGGTTGGCAGTCACGAACAAGAGCTTTTCACTCTTAACGAACGGACGTGCCAACCCGGCGAGTGTCCAGAGTCGGTATGATGGAAAATGCGCCCAGGACGGTTCTTCGAGCTCTTGCTCGCGAGCTTTCAATATCGCATTCACCCAGACATCGACCTCGCTTCCTTGTTCGATCAAGTGCAAACCTTCAGCCGCTACTTCGCCCTGACCTCCCACCTTGCTTGCAATGATAGGGGTCTTGCTTTGTATCGCCTCAAGTGTTGCGATGCTCATGCCTTCGTAATGACTGGTATTCAACATTACGTCGAATGTTGGCAGACAGTGCGCTGCGTCATGAACAAAGCCGGGCATCGCAAGTCGATGAATGACACCTATTCGCTCTGCTTCTTTGACAACTTCTTGCCAAAGCGGAAATCCTTGCGGAGTATTGACTGGACCGCCGACGATCGCAAGATATGCATCTTGTTTCATGAGTAGCGCTTGCAAAACCTTGAGCGCAAAGTGGTAATTCTTTTGATGCTTCACTGCTCCGATCATTCCGATCAGAAACGCATCTTGGGGAATTCTCCACTCACGCCGGTAATGGGTACGGGTCTCTGTGTGATAGTCGCGTACCGATGGAATGTGTCGAATGACCGTAACGGGATCCGTAAAGCCATCTTCACGCAAGTCTTGCTCGCATGATTCTGACACTGTGATCGTATACGGCGCACCGCGAAGTGTAGCGGAGTCTTCAGGCCAGCCGTCTCGTGCATTGTGAAGTACGGGAACGACGACGGCCCCTCCTTCGGCAAGTGCATTGCGCTCTTTCTCGGACAGTAGATGACAGACACAAACGGGGTTGCCGCTGTGTGCGATTTCCTTTCCGATCTTGCGCAGATCTTGTGCGGAGTATTTTCCGCCGACACGGGTGACGCGAACAAAAGCTGGAACGCGCCATTCTTCTGTGCGGTCGCGAAGCACGATCAGGTGCACCTTCCACGACGGGTAGATGCGATTGGCCCAATCAAGTACGATCTTCTCAGCACCGCCAAGCGAAAGGCTGGCGATAACCACGCTCAGTTCTTTTGCCTTGCGTTCATACGCAGGCGGTTGCACGACTCCATGAGAATCGAGAACGATGTTCATGATCTCTCCCTTTGATAAATGTAAAATACGGGGAACTTACTGGATTCTTATTACCATAAATATATTTAATGTCAATCTCCTACAATGCCTATCGGTGACAAAAAAACTTCATATTTTTTGTAACTACTTTCTCAGCTTGACCGTGTGAATATAAGTAATTGATGGTGCAAAATACACAAGGCGCCCCAGGGGTAGATTTGGTAAAATAATAGAGAACTATTATAAAACCTTCAAAAAACAACATTATGGCACTAATCAATCCTTATATTAACTTCAACGGAAATGCCCAGGAAGCTTTCGATTTTTACAAAAGTGTATTTGGCGGAGAGTTCACTAATATTACTCATTTCAAAGACATGGCAAATACTGGAGCCCATGTAACCGAAACAGACGCTAATAAAATAATGCACATCGCCTTACCCATAGGTCCAAACACCTTAATGGGTAATGATGTTCCAGAAATCATGGGTCGCACAAATGAAAATGAGAACAGATCAAAAATCTCAATTAATGCAGAAAGTCGTGAAGAATCCGACAAGTTATTTAGTGGGCTTTCAGCAGGCGGAAGTATTGAAGTCCCCATGGGTGACAGTCCGTGGGGTTCATACTTTGGAATGTTCAGAGATAAATATGGTATCGAATGGATGGTAGATTTTAATCCAAATTAATATGACAGCAAAAAATACAATTTGCCTCATGTTCGAGAAAGGCGCAGAGGACGCCGCACAATTCTATGCAGCCACTTTTCCTGAAAGCCAAGTGACCGCAGTTCACAATGCACCGAGCGATTATCCGGATGGAAAGGAAGGCGACGTGCTCACAGTAGAGTTCACTGTCTGTGGGATTCCCTGCGTTGGTGTTAATGGCGGCCCTGCATTCGAGCGCACACAGGCATTTTCATTCCAGATCACGACAGAAGACCAAGCAGAAACGGATCGGTATTGGAATGCAATAGTCGATAATGGCGGCAAGGAAAGCATGTGCGGATGGTGCCAAGACCGCTGGGGCATATCGTGGCAAATAACACCACGCACGCTCACCGAAGCAATGACAGCTGGCGGCGATGAAGCTAAACGTGCATTTGAAGCCATGATGACGATGGGAAAGATCGATGTCGCCGCCATTGATGCAGCACGGCGAGGCTAGTTCATATCTATCCAAAAGCGCAGCTTAGATGGTTTGCCTTCTACTTGAACCTCGTCCTCTAATACTCCGCCGTAACTTTCTATGATCTTTCTTGAGGCGACATTTGTACTATCACAGGTTATTAAGGCTTTTTCGATACCTAACTCGCGAGCTTTAAGTAAAACATTTTTCAGCATTTCTGTGCCGTATCCCTTTCTGCGTTGTGATGGCCGAACTTCATATCCGATATGCCCACCCTCTTTAAGTAAATGTGGATTGAGAAGGTGCCTAACCGTGACCCTACCAATGTACTCTCCTTCTCGTATCGCCCAATACGTAGTTGCCGGTACAGAGCCGTCTTTTAGGTTCTTTCCTTCGGCCTCATCATGGAAGTGTTTTACATGATCCTGAAATGTTTTTTCCAACTGCTCGATGCTTTCTTCTAAATGTCGCCCTTCAGACTGAAATTCTTTCAGTGCCTCCATATAACTCTCTTTGTATTCCACAGAGGGTGTTTCGAATATTAATTCTGACATATTATTTCTGCTTATTTTTTCCCGACTTTTTTTGTTTTTTTCTCTTTCATACTTTGCAACCATTTTTGCGTGGCGTTCATTGGTTTGTCTGTGCGGTGAATGCAGCCGGACCAGCAGCACGGGCGGCGATCCCCTTCCTTAAGTTGTGAGACGACTCTCCCGACATGGTTAGCCCTCGTCTGTGGAGTTTTAACCGAGATAGTCCAACAGATCCATTCGTTGCGCGAAAGCGGCGTGAGACTCTCCCATGCTGTGTGAGTTTTAGCATCGGAAGATAGTGCTTTCTTCAAATCTGTCGGTAGCTCATGTGCTACCCCACCAGTAATTTTTTTAGCCATTGCTCTATTATACTCCAACGAATTTAAATAGTTATTCGGCCATGGCTTCATCCAAGCATAAACAATATTCCTATTCCCTAGGCTTTTCTTTTAGCCCATATTTGCTATATTACCCAAACAAAACGGAGGAGTCGGATAGTTGTGAGCTTCGGTAAGGGAACCCGCTTTGCGGGGCCGGAGCGCAAGACCTTTTGAGATTTTTTCGAAAAAATCCAAAAGGTGTACAGCTCCTGTAAGGAGTTATGCACGTTGAAAATCTTTGTTAATACTGCGGAGGAGTCGGATAGTGGTTTATTCCACCACCTTGGAAAGGTGGCATGGTCGAAAGGCCATCGAGAGTTCGAATCTCTCCTCCTCCGCAGTATTTGCAATCTGGTAAAATTTCGAATCTCTCCTCCTCCGCATAACACGTAGTACAAAAAGGTACGCCCATGCAGTCTTAAGTAGAGTCTTGTATAATCAACGCATGAAGATCGCAACCTACAATCTTAGAAATCTATTTGCAGCAGGACATCGCGACGGATTCGACAGTCAGCTTTTGGTCACACAAGAATTCGTCGATAAAGTCGTGAGTAATTTGAGTAAAACTATCTCAGTAATAGCCCCCGACATATTGCTTGCGCAAGAAGTGGGTTCAGATAAAGTTTTTATTGATCTAGCAAAACGATCGGGTTCTTCGTATCAAACGTTCCTTGCGACCCCTGACACTCGTGGTATCGCAAACGCCGCACTTTTTAATACGCACCTAGAAATGGCATCACTGCCTGACATCAACGGCTTCCCTGTTTTTATTGAAGGTCAGGAAGATATTGTTTCCAAAAGTATTAGCAAATATCGCGAAACGGTCTATCTGAAAACAATCTACAACTCCCTTCCGCTACATATCTTCGGAGTCCACCTCAAGGCATCTGGCCCCATGCCAATGAGAAATAAAGAAGGCGGGAAGATGCCGATAATGACTCAGCGAGAGGCAGGAGACGCAATGATACGCACAACTATCTATAAGCTTGCACAGGCGCGCGAGCTGCGTGAACTTATTGATGAACTATTCCTCTCTGACCCACAGGCGCAGATAATCGTGCTTGGCGACTTCAATGAAACGGAATTTACACAGGTGCTTCGTATGATAAAAGGCGAACTTGCAAGTGCTGAAGCAACTCAGCTCACGAATCTTTGCGAACAGATACCCCAGGAAAAACGCTACTCATTTATGGGCTACGGCAGCATTCGCCTGCTCGACCACATACTCGTATCGCCATCACTTCAAGCAAGTGTGCTAAAGCTCGAGATATTGAATGATGCGCTTATAGATCAGTCAGGCTATCCGGAGAGCCAATTCTTCCAAAGCGATCACGCGCCCGTTGTTGTAACCCTCAAATAACATGCAAGAACTTCGCAACATGACTCTTGTTTTCTTGGTGAAGCGTTCAAGTGGAGGCGCGATCACGCATATTTGTCTTGCAATGAAAAAACGTGGCTTTGGTGTTGGGAAGATAAACGGCGTGGGTGGGAAAGTAGAGCAAGGTGAGACGATAGAAGAAGGTGCGCGTCGCGAAGCAAATGAAGAAACAGGAGTGACCTTAGGCAAGATCGATAAGTATGCCGTATTAGAGTTTTACTTTTCGCACAACCCATCATGGAACCAACTTGTGCATGTCTACTTATGCGAAAAATGGGAGAACGAGCCTAGCGAGAGCGAGGAGATGAGGCCACAGTGGTACGAGGTAGAGCTAATCCCATACTCATCGATGTGGCCTGACGATAAGTTTTGGATACCCTACGTAATCGACGGCAAGCACGTAAGCGCATCATTCACTTTCGGAGAAAACGATGTGATCACTTCACAAGAAATAAAAGTTACAAAAAAACTTTAGCAGAAAGGGTTACCCTTTTTCGTGAACAAAAGGGTAACCCTTTTTAAAAACTTATGTATTGGGAGCTGATTGTGAAGGAGATGGGGCTATGCTCGCAGGTGGAGTCTTGTGGAAATTCACATAGACCACGATCAATAGAAGAATAGTTGAGAAGAATGGGATGCCTCCTCCGATGGGAAGAAGTGACAACGCAAGCCCGACGATAAGTGGAAGCGTGGTTGCGTGCAGACAGATGCGGTAGGAAGTTCCATACGTCCAGTTCTGTTTCATAAGCTTACCCATGAGCCATACTACGAGGGCGCCAAAGAGAAGATAGAGCAGATTGAGTACAAACGACAGAAGCATTGCAACAAAGATAACGAGGACAAGAATGGGGGCAACAAATTTGAAGAAAGGCTGGAGATTATTCATAATCCCCTGTACTGTCGACTTATTTAACGTATTTGTCACCTGCGGACCAAATTTTGAAATGCGGATACCGCCATTGCCATCATCGGCAATAATATACTCTTTTGATATCCAGAAACCAGCCTTATATGCTTTGAATTGCTCAACCG
>JAYTYM010000024.1:0-5687 GCA_043742365.1 bacterium
TCGAAGAAATGACACCTGAAGCTATAGCAGAAGTAGAAGCCAAGAGTAACCGACAATGATGTCTATCTCCAAAGCAAACCCACACTTCGTTTATTTTGGAACTCCGGAATTTGCGATGATCATACTCGAGGAGCTCGAACAGAAAGGCCTATTGCCCGCGCTTGTGGTCACAGCACCTGATAAACCCAAAGGCCGAAAGCTCGTGGTCACACCGAGTGAAGTGAAGCTATGGGCAAATGCGCACAATATTCCCGTGCTCACGCCTGAGAAACTAAAGGACGAGGAGTTTGTTGCAGAACTTTCGAAAGACAAATGGGATCTATTTGTCGTGGCTGCCTACGGCAAGATAATACCGAAAAATATTCTTGAGATGCCCTCACATGGGGTACTTAATGTGCACCCATCGCTCCTTCCTAAATTTCGCGGCTCCTCCCCTATCGAATCGGCCATACTCTCGGATGAAAAGTTCACCGGCGTGACTATCATGCAACTCGATGAAGAGATGGACCACGGACCGGTGCTCGCACAGCGCGAGCGTATACGTAACGTGTGGCCACCCAAAGGAAGCGAGCTCACCCGCGATCTCGCACACTTCGGTGGCTCACTATTAGGAGACATCATCCCAGAGTGGATGAACGGACTAAAAGCCTTTCCTCAAGACCACGCACGCGCAACATTTACAAAAAAAATAAGCAAAGAAGACGGGCTCATTGATGTGAATGGAGATGCACTGACAAATTACAAAAAGATTCGCGCGTACGATGAGTGGCCTGGGGCGTATTTCTTTATCGAGCGAAGCGGAAAGCAGATGCGTGTACGCATAACAGAAGCAGAGCTTGTAAATGACGAACTAAAAATAACCCGAGTAGTTCCAGAGGGCAAAAAGGAAATGTCTTATGAAGACTTTCTTCGCGGTGGAAAATAATATTTTAGGACGGCACTACTAAATGCCGTTTAGACTGCCGTTTGCATCAACTGAGGTCACATTATCGGGCGTGCGGTGAGACTTGACCATGGTATTTTGTTCTTGATAGCTCTCAAGGGTTGCAGTGTTGTACTTATTGTCTTCCTGTGCGGATAACTTTATCATGCTCGAAAGGAAATACGCCACGAATGAAACAATGATAATAAACGCTATCCAGTAGGAATAGTTATCAAAACTGCCGCGTGTGCTGCGAATGTGTGCCATATGGTGATTAGCCTCCGCTTATGCGGCGCTTAAGTTCTCGTCCGCCCGCTTTTGCGCGCGTACGCGTGCGATCGTGATGCTTCGTTACTTCACGCACGATATCGTCCTTCATCTTGTCGATAGCTGCGTAAAGGTCGCTTGCTTTTGCGACTGCACGAAAATCCTTATTCTTCACATGAAAAGTTATCTCAGCATAGAACTGTTCTTTGCCTTTTTCGTGATGTTTGTTGGTCGTGCCGATATCGATACGGGCGAGCTCGCTTTTTTCTTTAGGCTCGAGAACTTTCTCGAGTTCCCGCATACGCTTGGCGACATAGAGGTCGATTGCGTTGGTGTGTTCAATATTCGTTGCTTTTACTGTTGTACGCATAAAAAAATAGATTAACTATTGAATAATTAAACCATATTCAGGTGTCGCAAACAATCAAAAAACAGCTCTGGGTGAGCTGTTGTCTCTCTGACTTTCACTGGACTTCTCTGCCCTATCTGATCAGGGGCATTGTGGCAGCATCGACAACGTGAAAGCTAGCGTGATCCTTGAAGTCAGATCAATAACGCCGTCATTTTCGATATGTGCGCGGATTCCACCAGCATTCTTGAAAGCAGTGAGGAAATCTCGCTCAGGCATTCCGAGCATCTGTGCGGGCAACTTACATGGATCACAAAGCTCTGTGCCATGAAATCTTACTCCGCCTAGCATGAATCGAATACCAACAAGTGCATTTAGTTCGCTGACACTCAAACTTACCACGAGATTGCGGCGGGCTTGCGTGTGGGCAAAGTCTATACCGTGATCACGTTTCGCGATCAGAAACGCTTCCGCGCTTATGAACGTCACATCGCGGACCTTTGGCTTGTGTGAAAACGTTCCCGCCATTTTGGCATAGCGGTCACCTTCAAGTCCAATACCTGCAATTGCGCGTACCCGACTTACTTCGTGTAGTGGATCCCCCTTATTGCCGGCAATGAGGATGCGAAGAAGTTTTCCATTCATTTCTCTCTCCTGTGTCAAACTCTGCATCAATGCTACGCCAGTGAATATTTTTTGCAAACACTTTTTTGCTACTAATCTTACGTGAGTCCCTACTCTTGCTAAATATTCATAAATGTGGTATCGTATTGCCGGAACGATCCGTTCCATTTTTGGAGAAAAAAGGATGCAAAAATTCTCACGGCAGTTTTCTGTGGCAGTTGCCGCGCTGATGCTTGTCATCAGTGGATGTGCCACCAATCCCAACAACAAGGACATCATGAGCGTGTTGGGCGGTGCAGTTGGTGCGGTCGTCGGCTCCCAAGTTGGGGGCGGAAAAGGCAATACCATCATGACCGTCATCGGCGGCGTTGCGGGATATGTTGTCGGTGGAAACCTCGGCAGCAAGATGGATGAAGCGGACCAAGCGCGTGCTGCGCAAGTAGCAAGCAGACGGTTCAACGATCCACGCCCCGGTACCTACCGCGAAAGCTGGGAAGCTCGCGACAGGACCCCAGTACAGACCGTGGTTGTCACGCAACCAATGCAAGCTGTGCAAGGTCGCCAGTGCAGGGAATTCACGCAAGAGACCACCATTCGCATCGGCGGCAAGCCGGAGGCAGCAACGACGCAAGGAGTTGCCTGCTTCGAATACTCGCCGCAAAACCCTCAAGGTGGCTGGGTGATCCAGAAGTAGTAGAACACAATTCTCGTTCTTTAACGAAGCGGGCCGCATAGGAGTAACATCCTCTGCGGCTTTTTTTATCATAGGACTTCCGCAAAACGCGAACTTCTTTGTTGCGGAGCCTCTACGACTCAGTCAACATATATGAATATGCTTTCTTCGTCGTTTTCTCCGCGCCTCGAATTTCATCGTTTTGCCTAAGTCCTATAACATTTCAATCGACTAAGATTTTTGCGGTATGGTTCGAAAAACTTTGCTATACTTATCTCAATGAAAACACAAACTACATTAATTGGAGCTGCAGTCATCATCCTCGTGCTTGGGAGCATCGGGTATGCTTTTTATGCTTCACAAAACAGAGCAGCCCCAACTCAGCCTCAAATAACTATCACGAGTTTTGAACAATGCGTGACGGCAGGTAATACCGTCATGGGATCAAACCCTCGAGAGTGCAAGGCAGGTAATCAAACTTTCACCGAGCAAGTTGTGCAACCTGCCCCTGTCGTTACGCCGCCCCAAGCCCCAGAACCTGCCCCACAAGCTGCGACAACCTCAGTGAGCGCAGAGTCGATGATCAATGTTACATCTCCACTTCCCAACACAAAAGTAAAGAGTCCGCTTGAAATAACAGGAAGTGCGCGCGGTAGCTGGTTCTTCGAGGCATCTTTCCCCGTTGTACTCATTGATGCAAATGGGAAGACAATGGCGCAGTCCCCCGCCAAGGCAAAAGGAGAATGGATGACTACAGAGTTCGTTCCCTTTACCGATACACTTACGTGGAGCAAGAATACAGCGACGAGCGGAACGCTGATTTTCAAGCGCGATAATCCATCAGGACTTCCCGAGAACGACAAAGAGATTCGCATTCCTGTTACGTTTTAATGAAAAAAGCGAGCTCATAGAACCATGAAGAAACGACCACCATTCGATAGACAAGCAATGAGCATCGCGCTCGTATCTTTGGTCTTGGGTGCGGCACTTGGTGCGACATTCCACAAAGAAACAGTTGTCGTGCGCGAGGGTACCGCCAATACGCCCGCCGCCATGACCTCGGTGAACCTTATGATCGACTACGGTAACGGCACCATAAAAACATGGAACACTGTCTCGTGGCACGAAGCCATGTCCGTGCTCGACCTCATGAAGACGGTTGCAGGAGCGAATGCTATAACACTCCTTACGAAAGACAGCGGCAGTGGGCTATCTACAGTTGAGTCAGTTGATGGAATTTCAAATGAAGGTAAGTCGAGCATGCGCTGGCAATATTGGGTCAACAACAATTACGAACCACGTATCGCAAGCAAGTACTATCTCAAACCCGGCGACCTTGTTGTTTGGAAGTACACAAAGGAACAGCCAAAATAAAATCCCCCCTAGTGGGGAATTTTATTTTGTGGCACTACTTTAAGATGTACGCACTAAGTGGGGGGAATCCATTGAAGGAAACTGAGCTATAGCTCATCGTGTAGGCGCCCGTCGTTAAGATATATACGCGCTCCCCTTCTTTGAGATTATTCGGTACCTTATATTTGTAATTCTCGTAAAGAATGTCGGCGGAGTCGCACGTGGGGCCAGCAAGTATGGCCTCGCTCCAGTCTTCCTTGCCATCACGACCGGGGAAATAAATAGGGTACTTTATTGCCTCATCTGTCGTCTCGATAAGTCCTCCGAATTTTCCAATATCGATAAATACCCAGCGGGTGCGATTGGTGTCTGATTTTTTGGAGATCATCACTACTTCCGTAACGATTACTCCCGCATCTGCAACAAGCGAGCGCCCCGGTTCGATGATGATATCGAGACCGCCCTCCGGAAAATCTTCATGGATGTAGCGCTGAATTGATTCGGCGTAAGCAGGCACTCCTTGTGCGGGCTTTAGGTATTGGGCTGGGAATCCACCGCCCAAATTAATACAGCGCATTTTGATTCCGTCGACCTTGAGTGCGTCGAAGAGATATTTGACCAAGGCGATTGCACTGTCCCACTGGCCGATATCGCGCTGCTGGCTACCGACATGGAATGACACGCCGTACGGATCGAGTCCGAGTTTCTTTGCAGACTTCACCAGCTTGTAGACCATGTCAGGGTGCGCACCGAACTTCTTAGAAAGTGGCCAGTCTGCACCACTACCATCGAGAAGCAGACGGAAGTTGAGCATGGACCCAGGGGCATTCCTGCTTATTTTCTGAATGTCAGAAAGTGAGTCGGTCGAGTAAAGCCGAATACCTTTCTCGTATGCATAGGCGATGTCCTTTTCTTTCTTGATGGTGTTGCCGTAGCTCATGCGCTCCCCCCGAATACCCAAGCGCAATATCTGATCTATCTCGAAGCGCGACGCAACATCGAAGTACGCGCCTTTTTCTGCAAGAAGACTGATGACCTCATCGAGAGGGTTGGCCTTCATGGCGTAGTAGATCTTTGCCCCAGGCATAGCGAGTGCAAGCTCATCATAGTGCGCTGCGATCTTTTTGAGATCGATTATCAAACACGGTGTCTCTTTATCTTTTGCGAACTGCTCTATGCGCGCGAGGTCATCTAAAGAGATGAGCTCGAGCGCTCGTGATTTATTTCCCACAAGCCTTTGTTGTTTTTTTATTAGTTAACAAATGTGGGTACAGTATATACCCCAGAGCCCACACAACAAGTGGCACTAAATTACTTTGCGGGTAGTGCTGAATGAGGAAATATAACGATTTTACTATCCCCACCTCGGTCGATTTTGCACTCCCTACTATCGGTCATATAATGGGCGAACAATTTAACGATATGTTCGTGGAAGTGAGGTCGGATGACTATTTATGCATAGAATCCTATTCCTCCGCTGTGCCGCAACGGTAATGTCT
>JAYTYM010000025.1:0-4275 GCA_043742365.1 bacterium
AGACGCGTACTCCGCCACCTTGAGCGTGGGCGGGTGGTGATATTTGCGGCAGGCCTTGGAGCGCCGTACTTCACGACAGACTCTACCTCAGTGCAGCGCGCGCTTGAGATAAAGGCAGATCTATTGGTGATGGCGAAGAACGGTGTTGATGGACTCTATGATGCAGATCCGAAGAAGGACAATAAGGCAGAGATATTGCGCACAGTGAGCGCATCGCGCGTACTTGAGAAGAATTTGAAGGCAGCAGATCAGTCTGCAATCGCGCTTGCCAAAGAGCATGGACTTACGATAAAAATAGTTGGGATCGATGCTATCGAGCATTGTCTGGATCCTCTAGTCGGCTCAACCATCACCCCCGATTAGAACTTTTGTTTTTGGTAGGACTTCGTATTGCGACCCAAAAGTTCTTAGTGGTAGTCCACTTAGAACTTTGAAAGTGCCATTGGGCCATCCAAAAACAAGAGTTCTAATATTAAAATTTTAAATACTTTTTACCATGAGACACGATAGAGACGAATTTGATGATATTGATGAGGCCGATGAGGAGGCAAAGCGGCTACGCGAAGAAGGCCAGCTTGAGTCTGAAGCTGAGGCACACTCAGTTGCCGAGATGCTTATAAATGGAGGCGTTGGGGTTATACCTACCGATACCCTGTATGGACTTGTGGGTTCTGCACTGCTTCCAGAGACCATAGATCGCATTTACGATCTCAAGCATCGCGACTCTAAGAAGCCGCTCATCGTTCTGATATCCGAACTTGGTCAGCTTGAGCAATTTGGTATTGAGCTTTCAGAAGGACTTCTCGTTCAGCTCGGCGCTTATTGGCCGGGGCCGTATACGATAATCTTGCCGACACTTGACGATCAATTTGAATACCTATCACGCGGCACAGATACGATAGCATTCCGCCTGCCCAACAACCCCGAGCTCTGTGCGCTCATAAGCGAGGTCGGTCCACTTGTTGCACCATCCGCGAACGCAGAAGGTATGCCGCCCGCAACCACCGTCGAACAAGCACAGAAATATTTCGGTACCGATGTCGAGTTCTATATCGATGGCGGCGAGCTCGACAACAAGGCTTCAACAATTCTCCGACTCGACGGCGACGCAGTCGAAGTCATCCGCGACTAGGATAACAATCTTAAGACAAGCACGATAAACAAGATAAACATCACCGCAGGTAAGCAGAGGGATTTTTAAATCCACCGCCTCACTTTTAAAAAACCTCGCGGAGGAAGGTTTGGCCTGGTCCGTCCTTTGGGACGGCAAACCTTCCAAGCGACCTAAATTTTCATGACCACAGGGAATAGAAAATTGGAAGTACTCAGGGTGGTGCGGAGCAACAATTTTGCGCTGGCAAAATTGAAGGCGAGTTTTTTAGAAGTTGAGGCAAAAAACTTACGCAAGGTTTCAAATGCGAGACCTTTGTGAAATCACAAGAAATAGCTATAATCTCCTTTATGCTTACCTCTGGCCAAATCCGTTCACGATTTCTTGAATTTTTCAAAAAACGCGGACATTCCATTATTCCTAGTGCATCACTCGTACCGCAGAACGACCCTTCGGTGCTTTTTAATACTGCAGGTATGCAGCCTCTGGTCCCATACCTCTTGGGTACCGCACATCCCGCAGGTACACGCCTTGCAGACTCTCAGAAATGCGTACGCACACAGGATATCGAAGAAGTGGGCGACAATACCCACGACACATTCTTCGAGATGCTCGGCAATTGGTCGCTTGGGGATTATTTCAAAGAAGACGCGATCAAGTGGAGCTATGAATTCCTCACCTCAAAGGATGAGGGCCTCGGCCTCGATCCATCCCGTCTTTACGTCACAGTCTTTGGCGGCAATGTGGATGCACCCAAGGACGAAGAAGCGTACGCCATATGGAAAGGAATCTTTGAAGAAGCAAAAGTACTAGGAGAACATATATATTGGATGGATGGCGATCTCGCAAAAAAGAACTGGTGGAGTGCGGGCGAGAATGGTCCGTGCGGCCCTGACACAGAAATGTTCTATGATGTCACCGGCAAACTTAACAAAGGAATGACTCGCGATGAATACATGGCAGCCGACGACCGTCAGGAGGTAGTCGAAATATGGAATGATGTGTTCATGGAATATCTCAAAGAAGGAGGTGTTGTGACTGGCAAACTCGCAAAGAAAAACGTCGACACCGGCTCAGGCCTTGAGCGTGTGACCATGGTCTCACAAGGCAAAGACAACATCTTCGCAACTGATATGTTCTCAGGCATGATGCACGTCATATCTAGCAATGCTTCTTCATACGACGAACGCGCCGCGCGTATTGTCGCCGATCATATTCGCACTTCGGTTTTCATGATAGCGGACGGTGTCGTACCCTCAAATACCGATCAGGGCTACATACTTCGCAGACTCCTTCGCCGTGCTGTGCGCTACGCTGATGTACTTGGACTAAAGAGTGGTTTCAATATACTCATCGACGAAGTTGCCGCCAAGTACAATGGCGTTTACGAAAATATCGAAGCAAACATTACGCAAATAAAGTCTGAGATCGCAGGCGAAGAAGACAAATTCCGAAAGACTCTCGAGAATGGCATGAAGCAGTTTGAGAAGTTCGCCGAAGCGGGAACTATCTCTGGCGCGGATGCATCGATGCTTTATCAGACTTACGGATTTCCATTTGAGATAACCAAAGAGCTCGCCCTAGAACGAAAAATTGCCATAGATGAAGCTGCATATAAAGATGAAATGAAAAAGCATCAGGACCTTTCCCGCTCGGGCTCAGAACAAAAATTCAAGGGCGGACTCGCAGATCATTCAGAAGCTACAGTTAGACTGCACACTGCACATCACTTACTATTGCGCGCACTGCAGATGGTGCTTGGCGAAGAAGTGCATCAACGCGGGAGTAATATCACACAAGAGCGCCTGCGTATCGATTTTGCTTACCCACAAAAGATGACCGACGAGCAAAAGAAAGAGGTCGAGCGGATAGTTAACGAAAAGATAAGTGAGGCACTCCCAGTACTTCGAACCGAAATGAGTCTCGAAGACGCAGAAAAGCTCGGTGCTGAGCATGAATTCGGTGCAAAGTATCCCGAGCGAGTGTCTGTGTACTCAGTTGGGCCAAAAGATGCGACTATCGAGAACCCACAATACGAAAAACGCTATTCAATAGAGTTTTGTGGAGGCCCACACGTTAACAATACTTCTGAACTCTCCAAATTCCGCATCTTAAAAGAAGAGGCCGTGGCCCAAGGAGTTCGAAGAATAAAGGCAGTATTAGAAGGCTAATCAAATTCCAACGTATTTAGGTAAAGAACCCCGGGTAAAGCCGACGGGGCAATGAGTGCGCTCGAGGGCTCGCTCTATCGCGCCACTAGTGTCGCTGCATTCAACCTTTGCTTCGTCGTCACTCGGCCGAAGACCAAATGGGGACACTTGGTCTTCTTCCTCGTTAGACGAAGTAAGCAATGCCACCGTCTTCGATGTTGCGTTGCGCTCATTCGCACTGTCCTCAGGGCGTAGTGGCCGTGGCCCAAGGAGTACGTCGCATTAAATCTGTGCTCGAGTAGGGTCGTAACATTCGAACGTATTCAAAATAAGAAGTGCTGCTTTCTTAAACACCGCACTCCGCCTATTCGTACTGTTTAGACGGCGTAGTGCTCGAATAGCCTCGACTTAATAATTCTCCACACATTGACCAGTGTTCATTCTAAGGACGTGGTACAATAAACTCATGTCTCTGTTTGGACGCAAAAATAAAAGCGGGCAGCATTTTATTATCGTTTTTGATATTGGTTCTGCCTCAATAGGAGGAGCGTTTGCGAGTATTGAGGGCGGTAAACCACCCGAGATAATCTTCGCCACCCGCCGCGACATCCCATTCCAAGAAAAACTCAATTTTGAGCGTTTTTTGCAGTCGATGATCAAGACCCTCGAAGAAATGTTCGTTACTATGCAAAAGGCGGGCGGGGGAGTCACTGTTGATCAAGCATTCTGCGTGCTCGCGTCTCCATGGTACGCCTCACAGACGCGCCTCGTACATTACAATCAGCCTCAGCCTTTTAATGTCACCGAAAAGGGACTGCACAAGCTCATCCAAAAAGAGATCGAGCTCTTTCGCGACTCCAAGCTCTTTGCACGTTCAAAAGTGGGCGACACTATGCCCGAAATAATGGAGTCAAAAAACATCCAAATGAAGTTAAATGGTTATGAAGTAAGAGATCCATTTGGTAAAAAGACAAGCGAGCTTGAGATCGCGCTCTATATCAGCATGATCCCCGC
>JAYTYM010000026.1:0-11568 GCA_043742365.1 bacterium
GGGCACCTTAAATTCGTTTGCCGCATCAACAGTCCATTGCCCCTCACCACTGTGGGACACTTTTCCGGAACAACACTCATTCGTATTGAGTTCGTCAGAAAATTTTGCGTATGCATCTGCAAGCCAGCCCACAAGTCGTGATTCGATGACAGAGCCGTGGTTGTAGATCTCCGCAGTGGAATGCAGATCGAGGGCAAATGGGGATTTCTTCATGATCTCAAAGCCTTCACCAATAGCCTGCATCATTCCATACTCAATTCCGTTATGGACCATCTTGACGAAGTGCCCGGCTCCAGAAGTTCCCATGTAGCCGTAGCCACTCGAAACAGAGAGATCTTTAAAAAGATACTCGAATTGATCATAAAGATCTCTTTCTCCGCCTACCATTAAGCAGGCACCATTTTTTGCTCCCGATGGTCCGCCAGAAACACCCACATCAAGAAAATTAAGACCTTTTGCTGAAAGCGCATGAGCGCGCCTTATTGATTCCTTATATGGAGAATTTCCACCGTCGATGATCACATCTCCCTTCTCAAGTAGTGGCACAAGCTCATCCATTACCGCATCTACGCCTTGATGCGGAACCATGATCCACACCGTACGTGGTTTAGGTAATTTGCTGACTAATTCTTCGAGTGAATATGCACCCACCATTTCCTCACCCTCCAATTGCTTCGTTGCCTCAGGCGTCCTATTGAATCCTACTATATTCCAGTTTTTTGATATCAATTGACGCGCAATATTTCCACCCATTTTCCCGAGACCTATAATGCCTACCGTATCTTCGTGTGATGGTGACTCTTCAAAATTATTTAATTTTAGGCGTAGTATTTCAGGGGTGGGAGTAGTGCCTTGATCGTACACTTCTAGCGGGGCGACCCCCTTCTTCCAAGCATTTATGATGGGGTCGATAAACTTCCATTCTGATTCTATCTCTTCCGAAGAAACAAATGGGGCTTGATTTCCCGCTATTGCAGCGTGGATAACCTTAGAGTATTCCTCCACGTATTGTACTTTGGTTTCTTTTTCGTATAAGAAAAACGAAAAAACTCGCTCCTCAAGCACGTCCTCAAAGCCCGGCTTTTTCATCCAAAAATGTATTACTATTTCATCGTTCGGTTCAAGCCTAAAAACAATCGAATTTGGTGCATGGGGTCCGATCTGACACAACAGGCACTCATTGGGGTGCTTGAGGGTTACCACAATTTCTTTCCGCGCCTCGGCCATTTTTTTTCCTGCTTCAATAAATATTGGCACACCGCTCCATCTCGGATGCGAAAGCTCGGTTTTGATCGCAAAAAAAGTTTCCGTTTGTGAATCCGCGCTTACGCCCTTTATATTTTTGTAGTCACGATATTGCCCGCGAAAAGTATTTTTGCTCACAGCATCATCGGTCCAAGGTGCGAGTGTTTCCAAAATATCCGCACGGTTTTTCCTGACCCCCTGAGGTGTCATGCCGTGAGGGTACTCCATGGTGATGGCGGCGAGCATGACAAGCAGATGATTTTGCCCTACATCTCTCAAAGTTCCCACCGCATCATAGAAACTACCACGATTTTCTACACCGATTGACTCAAAAAGACGGATGTCTATTTGATCGATCGTCGTGTTATCCCATGTATCTTCAAAAAGATTATTAGAGAAACGAAAGTTTTCTATCCCTTGAATAATTTCTTTAAAGAGATAGTGATCGATACGATAAATTTGTTCCTCTTTAAAGTATGTCGACAAAAGTGACTGAAGTTTTTGTGCACTGCCCAAGTCAGCACCGAATGGTTTTTCGGTAAGTATACGACTCCAACCTAAGTCACCACCACAAGGGAGGTTGAGCTTCACTTCTGCAAGGTTTTTGAAAATTGGTTCATACGAAGCAGAAGGAACGGCGAGATAAAACATCTTATTTGCACATATCCCCCAGCCTGCTTCTATGTTGGTGATATGAGCCGAGAGAGAGATGAAGGCTTCCTTGTCTTCAAAAGTTCCAGCTTGATAAGAGAATAGACTAAAAAATTTTGAAAAATTATCATCGCCTATGTTTGATGCTCCGTGCTTTTCCAATGACGCTCTTACGAGTATTCTTAGTTCTGTATCAGTAATATTTCTTCGCGAAAAACCAATTATTGCCAAGTGATCGGGTAAGCGATTTTGTTCAAAAAGATGCCACAAGGAAGGGATGATCTTTTTCGCCACAAGATCGCCTGTCATGCCGAAGAGGACAAAGATTGATGGGATATTTTCCGTTGTTTTTTTATGACTAACCATATTTTGAACTTAATTAGAACAATAAGCTTCAAGCGATCTTGCTGCATAAGAATAATATCATGTTGGCGATGAATGACTTGTGAGACAGCGCCCAAGCAATACGCCGTTGCGCTCATGCGAATATTCTAAAATTAGAGGCAGAAGGGTATCACGGGGCTAGAAAAAAACACGAGCTAATGGTGTCTACTTTGCAACCCCGTTGTAGTAACTGACCAATGCGTTGATTCCTGCGAGATTTTTGTCCCATTGAATTGAGGCATGAGTACTCAACTCAACGGTGATTGCAGGAATATCTACGGAAGCAAGCCAGCCCTCAGAATCTCCGGTAACCTTATAGGCAGTAAACGATTTTACTGCAGGGTAACCGGCCGCGTGCGCGTAAGTATTCATTATGTCGAGGGTGGCTGGAAGTATTTGGTGCCCACACTCAGATGCATACACCGCCCCTGCCTGACTGTGCCAAAACACAACACCAGCTGGACGATGTTTTAGCACAAAATCACGCAAGGAACGACTCTCGGGCTCAGAGAATGCTGACGTTCCTCCGCTCACAATATTGCCCTTCCAAGCGCTCTTGGCGGCCCAGTTGCAGTCAAAGTTACGATTGAGGTCGACTTTGTGCGCATTGAATCTGCCCAGTGATTGGTCCCCTGATGATGGCACATCGGCAGGTGAAAAACGTCCCTCTTTACCTATCACCTTGAATACACCGTCAGGATTGAGATCGGGAATTATGGTGATGGACAACTTGGTAGGAATCTCATTCAGATGTGCCAAGAGATAGTCCATATATGTATACGCCAAGACCACACTGTTCCATTCATACCCGCCGTGCATTCCACCAACAAAGAGAATGTTGGTAGTTCCGGATCCATATGTATATGCATCAATCGCACGCCCATCCACTGAGGATCCGATAATTTCGTGTACGGGATTACTCTGCTTTATTACTATCGCAAGAGGCAGAGGTGCCGGCGTAACTTCGGCGCTCGGTAGTGACGTATGATTGCGCTCGGAAATAACAAAGAAACTGAGCAAAAGCACGGCGGCGGCGACTACCGCAAGGATCAATAGCTTGCGCGTAGTGGACATTACTTAACGTAATGCTTGAGTAATGCCGTCATACCGGCGAGATTCTTATCGAACTCGACATTCTGATGATCGGTAAGCAGGACACTGATAGCAGGAATGTCGTTCTTGGCGAGCCAGTTTGTCATATCACCGGTGATGGCGTAAAAATCAAAAGACTCATGAGCGGGGTAACCGGAGGCTTTTGCATAAATATTCGTAAGAGCTCGAGTTTCCTCGGAAACTCCCTTGTGGCAGTTCGATGAGTACACTCCCCCGGCTGCACTGAACCACGCAACAACTGCGACAGGTTTTTTGCTAATTATATATTGCTTGATAGCCTGACTCTCTGGTTCTGAAAATGCGGCCGCTCCTCCGCTTACACTCGTGTTCTGCCACGTCCCCATTGATTGCCAGTCACAATCAAAGTTGCGATTGATGTCGACACCATTCCCATTGTAACGACCCGAAATCTGTACATCTTGTGAGGCGGATACCTGAGTCGCAGTAAAGTGTTCGATAGTTCCAACAACCTTAGAAAGACCGTCCGGATTGAGAGCCGGCACGATAGTTACAGTCACATCCTGAGGTATGACCTCGGGGTGCTGCTTCAGATAGTCCATCACGCCGTAGGCAAGAAGTGATGTATTCCATTCGTATCCTCCGTGCATGCCGCCAACAAAGAGAACTTCTTTCGAACCAGAACCGAAGTGATACGCGGTGATCTTGTTTCCGCTTACCGATGTTCCAATCACAGACTGTAACTTGTCTTCCGTATTGAGTGCATCTGGTTTTGTTCCAGGTGCTTGGGGTGGAGGCGTCGCATTAGCGGGCGTTCCGGTCGCCTTAGTGGGCGCCTGAAATGCTATCTCATTCGTCGATGGTTGATGAATAAAGAAATATGCCCCTGCACCAATTAAAATAAGAATTACGACAACAATAGATACGATATTAGTAGTTTTCATAGTGGATATATTTTACCACAAAAATGGATGCGCAACCGTTTACGAAAATTCTTTTAAATTTTGATAAACATTTAGAAAAACGCCCTAAATATTATAGGGCGTTTTTCATGATCATGTCGTCAGCTCCGGCGGCAGGATTCGAACCTGCGACCAATGCGTTACACGTTTTCCAGTACTTTCGTATCGGCGTGGACTATATCTTTACCATTTTTAGAATACAGAATGTAAACATAAATTTAGGTACTCTGGTATCTAGTCTCTACGGCGCTCCCGACTTTCGTCGAGTTCCCTCGGTATTAGCATAGTCATTACGACGTTAGCGTTCACCGATATCCCAAAGAGTTCATCTTGGAGTTTCCCCCAAAAGCTGCCTCATTCAACAGCGCACTGCTCTACCACTGAGCTACACCGGAGCGAAAGACACGATCAATATAAAACAGTAAAAAGAACGTTACCTGAAGAATATATCAAGAAACCCACAAAATGCAAAGGGTTCTGGTTTTTACTATTTTTTTGTGTACCGCGGTGTTCAATATGCTTATTTGAATCAGAATTAAGCAAACTGAAACAATGTGATATATAATTACACCAATAGATCGTATGCGCTTTTTACTTAAAACACTGAGGACAATCTTCCTGCTTGGGGTGCTTGCATTCGCTGTATACTTTTTCCGTGTTCCACTCGAAAATCTCGTCGCACGCTTAAGGCAGGCGTACCTACCCTGCCAAAGCCCTATCGCATACTCAATAGGGACATTTGATACACGCTTTGGCATTTCAAGGGAAAGTTTTCTTGCCTCAATAAAAAGCGCAGAAAATATATGGGAAAAACCGGTAGGAAAAGAGTTATTTAAATATTCACAGGGAGGCGGACTGAAGATAAATCTTATCTACGATGACAGACAGGCTTCAACGGCGAAACTCAACAACCTAGGAATCACCGTGAATGATGATCAAGCGACATACAATAAAGTCAAAGCAAAATACGAGTCACTTGTCGCTGACAGCAAGAAGAAACTGGCCGTACTTGATCAAAGAGTTGCAACATTCCAAGCAAACAACGACGCATACAACAATGAGGTTGAGAGCTGGAACAAGCGTGGTGGTGCTCCTCCAGATGTATACGCTCACTTACTCGACGAGAAGGCAGCACTGAATGCAGCAATTTTAGAAATTAAAGCGCTACAAGCGAATTTCAACAAAGAAGTAGCAGACATCAATGCGACCGTAGATGTGCTTAATCGTCTCGCAGAGACCCTTCACATCGAAGCAGCGAAGTATAACTCAATAGGCAGCGCGCACGCAGGAGAATTCACCGAGGGCGAGTACACGAGTGGCCCCGAAGGAACTGCGATAAATATTTATCAATTTGATGATAAGGCAAAACTCGTACGAGTGCTCGCGCATGAGCTTGGGCACGCACTTGGACTTGAACATGTCGAAGACTCCAAAGCAATAATGTATCGCTTAAATAGTGGTATAAATGAAAAACTTTCAGCAAGTGACTTCTCAGCGGTCAAGAAACTTTGTGGAATAAAATAACTTAGCAATATTCACACACTTGCCGTACTCCCACAAAACGCTGATATGTCTGCGTATTTATTTTTCATGAACAAGCAGAGCGTTACACAAAAATATCTTCATTCTTTCTTAATCTCTCTCTGATAAGATTTTGCTACGGAAAAAAGCAACAATGTGCTTTATCCGGGCCGGCGGGAGTCGATTGGTGCGCACCCAGAAGACTCCTACAAACATTATCAATGTACACTCCGCAAGGAGGAAGGTAATAAATAAAAAATATGAATAAGGACAAGCCCTCGGAAGAGACAAACGAGTCAGAGTCAGACAAGGAAAGCTCGAGCTCCAGTCGATCGGAGCAATCAAAGGGAGGTAACAGCGGGAGCAATAAAGGCCACAGTGGTGGCAATAGTAATCATGGCGGTGGGCGTAGTGGTGGCAAGTAATCTCTTGCTCTAGTTCCTTATACTCCTTAGGGAAGCCACAGCTCCAGCAAAACCCCCATTACTGGGGGTTTTGTCTTTTTTTTTACACCTAATGCACCACGCTACTGTTTCTACTTTTTTGTTGTTACTGATTTTTTGCTTTTACTTGCCTTGGGGGCGCTCTTACTGCTTTTACTCTTATGAGACGCTGCGGGCTTTGTACTTTGCCCATTCCTTTTGTTTTTCGCCAACAAGAGGTGTTTCTCACAGCGACATCCCTTCGGTTTTATATATTCGTCAAAATACTCCTTGCCGTAGTCGTAGGTAAGCTCTTCGCCGAGCATGATGTTTCGGCGGGCCTTTATCCATATATGATCTTTTATGGTATCGGACTCTGCGTTTGGTCGGCACGAGTGGTTGATATAGCGGGCGGTATTAAAACGGGGTGCACCGTCAACATCGAGATGCTTGTTGATATTGAAGATATAGAGCCCATTGGTTGCGTCATCAGGCTCATTTGTGAGCACACGGCCAACATACTCAATTATCTTTTTACCCTTAGGAATGGGCTCCATGGCGTAGAGACCAAAACCCGTCTTTGAGCGTCCGACTTTCAGCTTGAACTGTGCGTTTGTTTCTTTTCGTAATTCGATCATAGTTGTTTATATAAAAAAGTTTGCAATGCATATTTTACCGAAGCACTATGGTAAAAGCAAGCTTGCGTTGCACGAGCAAAGCCCGCATGTAGTGTTAGCAAGCGAATACTTGACATGCTAAGTATCTTCTGCTAGACTCACCGCAGTTCGCTTGCGGGGGTTATATGCTCTTCTGCGACAGTTCTTCTCTTTATTATTATTCTTGATTATTATTCTTGAATATTTTTCTTGAATATTTTTTGATCTTTTCCTAAAGGAGAAATTCGTGTTCCCTGATATAGGTACGTTACTTGTGTTCATTAGGTCGATGGTACTGTGTGGTTTAGGTTTTTTTGGTCCTGTTTTCGGCGCTTTCTTTGAAAGAGCGCCAGAAGAAAGCACCAAGAACATCTCGGTTGTTCGTTCTACTGAGTTTTTCCGCCACTCACCCTCGCCGATAGAGACACAGCGCTTCAATAGTCAGCAAGCGAAGAAATACATCCATCCTCCCTGTGAGGGCTATTCAACGTTGTATGAGCGGGGTATCGCCTCTTGGTATGGCCCTGGCTTTCATGGCAGACAAATGGCCAATGGCAGAACGTTTGACATGCGTGCGCTTACGGTCGCCCACCGAAGACTTCCGCTTGGTACCCATGTCTGCATCCAAAATCCACAGAACGGAAAAGTCGTTTTTGCCACTGTCACTGACCGAGGTCCGTATATCGACGGACGTGTCATAGATCTTTCGAAGAAGGTTGCGGAAATACTCGGCATCACCGAGCGTGGCACCGCCTATGTATCGATACTGCTCTAGCAAATGAATTCTAAAGACCAGACACCTTCGGGTGTCTTTTTTTTATACAAAAACAGCTCCCAGAGGGAGCTGTTCAATATTGAATATCACATGGGCAGGTTTAGCGATACCCACCATCGACAAGAATATTCTGACCGATTATGTACGAAGATGAGGAGCTGAGTAGAAATGTGACAACAGAGGCTATCTCGTCCGGTTCAGCAAAACGATTGAGCCAGATCTTTGCGGTCTCTTTGTCGATCTCCCCCTGGTCTGGAGGGAGCATGTCATCACTGGTGTGCACCCAGCCTGGCGCGACAGCGTTCACGCGGATGCCATCTTTGGCGTAAGGCTCGGCAAGCGTTCGCATCATGTGTGCTTGTGCAGCTTTTGATGCATCATAGTGCACAGAATACTCGGCTTGAGAATTAACACCATTTGACGATGTGATGAGGACGATTGCCCCTTTCACACTCTTTGCTTTCATCCTTGAAGCAATGGAGCGTAGTGCCGAAAATGAGCCGAATACGTTCACCTGAAAGACTTGTAGCCAGCCTTCTTTTTTGCGTTCCGCACTGTCGAGCTTCTGTTCTTCGTGAACTTGGTTTGGAGAGATGCCTATTGCGTCAACGGCCATAACCACCTCTTCACCCACCGAAGCGACCGCTTCATCAAGAAACGCATTAAACGCAGCCTCATCGAGACGTTCGACTGAAGCGAAATATGCGGCGACACCCATTGCCTTAAGCTCTTCCGCAAGCTCTTGCGCAGCCTTCTCATTCTTGCCATAGGTGTACGAAACAGCACTTGCGCCATTTGCGGCAATCGCGAGCACAATTGTGCGCCCGATACCACCTGAGCCACCAAGCACGACTGCGTGGCCAGAGATCTTGGAAATGTATTTTGTCTTATCTATCATGTGTTCTCCTTATCAATCTGTCTAACGCAACTATACAATATTTTTCATTTTGTGCTAGACAACATCGACTAGCCTATTTCACGAATTCGACCACTGAGTCAAAGTCACGTCTCACCTTTGGTCGAACTGCACCTGCGTCGTCGCCGCGGTACCCAAGCGCAAGCATTGTCGTCGCTTTGAGATGCTTGGCATCGAGACCCAAGATCTCTCCCACTTTTGCGGCATCAAATCCCTCCATGGGACCTGAGTCAATGCTTAAGAGCGAAGCGGCAGCGATCATGGTGCCGAGCGGGATATAGGTTTGTGCGCGCGCCCATGCATCGAGTTCATCATCATTTTTGCCTGCCACTGCCCCATCGAGCATTTGCTTGAATCCCGAAAGTGAATCAGTAGTGACTCCCTGAGTCTTTGCAGTGCGTGCGACGAGTTCATCCATAATGTGATCGCGCATATCAGTACGGCGAGCAATGACAATGAGTACTGACGCATCTGTTATTTTTGCCTGATCATAGCCTGCAGCGCGCAGCTTCGCGCGCACCTCTTTGTTCTCAACGACAATGAACTTCCATGGTTCTGTGCCGAAGGAGCTCGGTGCCAAACGTCCACTTTCCAAGATTGTCGTGAGGTCTTCGCTCTTAATTATCTGAGTGGGATCAAAGGTCCTCACTGCGAAACGCCATGCTAATGCTTTGGTGATTGATTGTTCCATAATATTTAAAGATAGTTTTAATGCAGTCATTATAGTATGTGCACTCTAATTTGCAAGTATATACAAATATGTGCTATACTTCCCAAATAGAACCTATACTTCGAAATAGGCCTAATGATAAGTAATTTATGAATATGAAAAAAGGAGACGTTACAAAAAAGGAATGCCCATCTCGAGAAGTGCTCGACCTTATCGCAGATAAGTGGACGGTGCTTATCATCCACACGCTTAACAAAGAGACAATGCGGCACAATGAACTCGCGCGCGCGCTCGGGGATATTTCGCAAAAGGTTTTGACCCAAGGACTGCGCAAGCTTGAGCGCAACGGAATCATCGCGCGCACGGTCTACCCCGTTGTCCCACCAAAAGTAGAGTATGCACTTTCCCCGCTCGGGAGGTCACTCATCGGCGTGCTTGGTACACTCTCGAGCTGGAGTGAGTCTCACTTTCCTGAAGTTCTCACTGCGCGGGTAAAATTCGATAAGGTATAGATAAGCATATCCAAGCTCTTCCGAGGTAACAACGTGCCCATATTCACTGATTCACTGAGATTCTCTAAGCAATAGTTGAGAATGGTGATAAAATAAAGCAATGGAAAATGACAACAAACCATGGCTCGTATTTGGCGGGGTTGTCAGTCTTGCTTTCATTGGAGTCATCATATGGGTTCTGCTACAAAACGGCCACTTACTCTCTTCAAATTCGGTCGTCAGAGAGCCTGCGTCACGCACCTTCGACTCAGGCGAGCTTGTTGAGGTACCCGCATTAAGCGACGCGACCATCCACAACACCGATCCAGTACTCCACTATTCTGTCGATGTGCATTACCCCAAGTTAGCCCTTGTCGGACATCCCGATCTTGCAAAAGATGCGAACGCGGTTATCGAAGGCTTCGTGCAGGATGCAATAGAAGATTTTAAAACCAATGTAAACGAGATAAACACTACCACGCTTCCGAAAGAGATGGAGAGTGACTACACAATGCGCTACACCCCGCTCTTGCTTTCACCAACGATAATTTCATTGCGATTTGATTATTCAGAGTACACTGCCGGCGCTGCACATCCAAACAATATGGCGCGGGTCTTGAATTATGATCTCAAGCGCCATCTACTTTTATCGACGGCAGACTTGTTTGCCTCTACGACTGCGGCGCTACCCTTTCTCTCGACCTACACTCGAGTTGTATTGAAAGATATGATGTCTAGCGAACCCAAAGAGATATTTGACCAACAGACGATGCCGGGCACACTTCCAACTCATGAAAATTTCCAAGAGGTCGCTCTGACCAAGAAAGGCCTGCTGATTATCTTTAATCCGTATCAGGTTGCACCCTACGCGCGAGGTACTATTTTGGTTCCAATACCGGTTTCAGATACACGAGGTATTCTTGCGGATGCCTCAGACGAAGCCATTAGACTCGCATCAAGTAATATCGTTGAATCGACTCCAGAAAACGTTGCAACTGGAACGCCAAAATAGACTTCCGCTCAGTTTCGTATTATGAATACTTCTTGACATTTATGCAAGAATTGAGTAGTATGCAAAAAGATTTGATTCAAACATGAACTCTGCCCATGCACCTTGCGTGGGGAGTTTTATTTTTATCGTACTTTGTCATCAAAAGATACGAATGTAAGGAGTGATAATGAAGGTTCTTCGGATACTTTTTTTCTTGGCATTGTGCCTTATGGGTTTTGCTACCCACGCAGAGGAAGTCACCTATACGGTTAAGGCCGGAGACACGCTTTCAAAGATTGCACTCTCCTACCACACGACTGTCGACACCATCGTCGAATTGAATTCGATCGACAATCGCGACCTGATTCACCCGAAGCAAAAGCTCAGCATCAATGTTTCAGAGCGAACCACTGCCCTAAGCGCACAGAAGCGTGTGCTCCGCAGTACCGCGGTAGTAGCAATTGCATCTCCTCAAGTAGAAGTTGTGAAAAATTCACGTGTGGAGATCTCAGCGAGTGCCGTCATGATCGAAACGAATCGGTATACCTGCGCCATAAGACCAAGCGGTTCCCCTCATTGTGAGGAGAAGGCTGTGCTTGGCAAGCAGCAACCAGTTGTACCAGCTTCCGATTTCACTCTCACCAATCCTCTTCCTCTAGGCGTCCTAGGCGTCCTGAGAGATACCCAGACAGAAACCATAGTTGACCCATCAAGCATCGACACCACGAGCGCAATAACGTTCTCGTTAGTCAAAGATCTATTTCCGCAGTCTACAAACGATGCGCGCACAAAGAGGCGCGCGTCGATACGAAA
>JAYTYM010000027.1:0-8671 GCA_043742365.1 bacterium
AAGTAGTTAATTGCTTTAATGTTAAATAAAAAACGTTCGCGGAATGCGAACGTTTTGTTTGTTATTTATTTAGACTTCTTTTTTCTCAGGAGGGGGGATGATCATTCCCAACTCTTTTGCCATTTGGGCAGTTTCCGGATCGACTCCTGGAACATATTGAACGGGAGGTGCAGGCGGTGATGCGACGTGCTTGCTCGAATTCACCGATGGTGTCCAGTCTTTCGGCGGACGCGGGGGGTTCCCTGCCATGATGTCATCGATCTGCTCGGTGTCGATGGTTTCCCATTCAAGTAGCGCATTGGCCATCGCATGCATTTTGTCTTTGTTGGACTCGATCAAGCCACGCGCGATCTTGTATTGCTCGTCGATGATACGGCGCACTTCTTTATCTACCAGCCGCATGGTTTCTTCGGAGACATTCGGTGTCGCACCACGGCCGAAATATGACTCGGTCTCATTCTCGGTGTAGACCATGACCCCAAGTGCATCGCTCATGCCGTAACGCGTGACCATCTCTCGCGCTATTTTCGTTGCGCGTTCGAAGTCGTTGGACGCACCAGTTGTCATCTGATCCATGAACACTTCTTCAGCGATACGTCCGCCGAAAAGGAGGGCAAGCATCGAGTTCATCCGAATCTTGTCCGAGCTGTAGCGATCTGCGTCTGGAAGCTGCATGGTCACACCAAGCGCACGTCCTCGTGGAATGATGGTCACTTTGTGTACGGGGTCGCACTTTGGCATGAGTCTTGCGATAAGTGCATGACCTGCTTCGTGGTAGGCGGTATTGCGCCGCTCATCTTCGGGCATGAGCATTGATTTGCGCTCAGGGCCCATCATGATCTTCTCTTTGGCTTTTTCGAAGTCAACCATTTCGACAAAATTCCCACCGCGTCTGACGCCGAAAAGTGCGGCTTCGTTGACGAGGTTGGCAAGATCAGCACCGGAGAATCCGGGTGTACCGCGGGCGATGATGCTTGCATTCACACTCGTGCCGTGGGGAACCTTGCGCATGTGTACGAGCAAGATCTGCTCACGACCACGAATGTCGGGCAGTGTGACGTAGACCTGACGGTCGAAACGGCCCGGGCGCAACAACGCCGGATCAAGGATGTCGGGACGATTCGTCGCCGCCATAACGATGACACCTACGTTGGTCTCGAAGCCATCCATCTCGACAAGCATTTGATTGAGCGTTTGTTCACGTTCATCATTGCCGCCACCGTGGCCTGCACCTCTGTGTCTTCCGACTGCGTCGATCTCATCGATAAAGATAATGCAGGGTGCACTTTTCTTCGCCTGCTCGAACATGTCACGCACGCGTGATGCGCCGACACCAACGAACATCTCGACGAAATCAGAACCAGAGATACTGAAGAAGGGAACTTTGGCTTCTCCCGCAATAGCTTTGGCGAGCAGGGTTTTGCCGGTTCCGGGAGGTCCGACGAGTAGTACTCCGCGTGGAATACGTCCGCCGAGTTTCTGGAACTTTTGAGGCGACTTCAAGAAGTCGACGAGTTCTTTGACTTCTTCTTTTGCTTCATCGCAGCCTGCGACATCAAGGAAGGTGGTTGTGTTGTTGGCTTCATCGAGCATACGTGCTTTTGATTTGCCGAAACTAAACGCACCGAATCCGCCGCCTTTGCCGCCTTGCATCTTGCGCATGAAGAATATCCATACGCCGATCAAAAGCAGAAGCGGTCCCCAGCTCATAAGCATACCGAGCCAAAAAGAAGGCTCGGGCCGTTCTTTGACGTCAAAAGCGACATTGTTCGCGACGAGATTGTTGATCAGGTCGCGGTCGCGCTCACTGCTCGTGGTCTCAAGCGTCTTGCCTTCCTGCGTAATGAACTTAATGTGCGAGCTGCCTTCAGTCAGAACAACTGACTTGATATGCTTGGCCCGAACTTCTTCGAGGAAGACCGAGTATGAGATTACCTGATTGGGAGCCGGATTCTGGCTGAACTGCTTGTACGAGAAGAAAAACATCATTGCCAGCAGAACATACATCATGTTCCTGCTCATGGGATTCTTATTCATGGCAACTCCATTCAAATAACAAAGAGCCTACACAATTTCTATTCTTCACTCAATCACATGGTAGACATGTGTCAATCTGACTGAGAGACACTTGCGTGGTAAAATACGCACACTTTCTTTATGGTAAATAAACGCGAACAAGCAACATATCTAAAAGGTAAGAGCGCACTCGTTATGGGGCTCGGACTCCATGGCGGTGGCGTCGCAACCGCTTCGTGGCTCGCGCGCCACGGCGCCAAGGTGACGGTCACTGACAAGCGTGATAAACAGCAGCTCGCCTCATCAGTGCGCGCCCTCAAGGGCGTGCCGGTTCGCTATAAACTCGGAGGACATGACAAGCGCGATTTTACCTCACACGATATCGTCGTGGTGAATCCGGGTGTTCCACAAAAAAATGAATGCCTCGTCTTGGCACAAAAAGCCGCTAAGACAAAAAATATCAGCATTGAAAACGATGTCAGTCTTTTTTTTCGTAATAGTGATGCCGCGGTCATTGGCGTCACTGGCACAAGAGGGAAGACGACGACCACGCTTTGGATAGCTGAGCTACTCAAGACAAAATATAAAGCGGTCCGACCATCAGGCAATACTCCAGAGAATGCCTTACTCAAAGAATTCGATCGCGTACAAGGCACCGGCACTCCCGTCGTAGCAGAGCTTTCGTCTTGGCAGTTGGAGTATTTGCCTGTAAGTAAGCGCGCTCCTCACGTCGCTGTTATTACTAATCTTTATCCGGATCACTTGAATCGCTACAGCGGCATGCGCGCATATGCGAGCGCGAAGGCGAATATTTTTCGCCATCAGCATGAGGATGATTTTCTTGTTTTGAATCATGACAATGAATGGACGCCATTTTTCCTTGCGAAGAAACCCAAAGCCGTAGTGTTTTTCATTAGCACGAAGCCTTTGCCAAGAAATCTGAATGGACTTTTTGTCAGAAATGAAAAGCTCGTCTTTCGCTTCGATGGAATGGAACAGCAATTATTTTCCGTAAAACGTTTCATCCGCGAACGAGGGAGCCATAATCTCGAGAACTTGCTTGCCGCTCTTCTTGCAGCAAAGCTTTTTGACTCAAGCGTGCACATGAGCGAAAAGAGTGTGCTTGTGTTACCGACCCCACGTATGCGGCAGGAAGTCGTCTATCAAAAGACAGAACTGGTGGTCATCAATGACAGTTGTGCAACATCGCCCGACGGCACAATTGCAGCCATCAAGCGGTTCGCACGACAGAAGAGTCACCGCCTGATACTAATATGCGGTGGGACCGACAAGGAGCTTGAGTTCAATGAACTGGCGGCAGTCATCAAAGCGCACATCTTGCCGGAAAACATTCTCTTACTGAATGGCTCTGCGACTACTAAGCTCATGAGTGCACTCCATGCTTTGGCCTATGACAAGAAGTACCCGCTTGTCGCTTATGACGAACTATCGCTCTGCGTCAAAATGGCGATGGTTGAAGTAAAGAATCAAAAACAAAATACCACCATACTCTTCTCCCCAGGAGCGGCAAGTTTCGAGAAATTCCTACATGAATTTGACCGTGGTGAAAAGTTCAACATCCTAATTAAAAAAGCGACCCACAAAGGTGGATCGCTCGCAAGCAATAGTTAAGCGTACTTGGGCACGTGCGTGCGCTCGAAATAGATATCGACAAGACGATGAAGCTCTGCTTCATCAGTGACTCGGGAAATGTTTCGCCTCAATGTGTCAGTGTGTGCAAGGCTATATTTTCCGAAAAACAGGTAAATGCCATTTTCTGCCTTCTGAACGCGTTCGATCACACACTTGGTAAACCCTTGTCTCGGATTTTGAAGGTCGTACGGCGACTGATCTATCCACACGGCAGCTCCAGGTAAAAGTGCCTTAATCGCCTCGTTTGCAAGTGGTACGAAATGCGCGCGCATGTCTAGAATAACAGCCCTTGTTTTTGGGCTTGTATAAAAAACAGTGGTCCCCGTAGGAAATTCGTACGCCGTATCATTAGGTAACTTCATGCAAAATTCCCCTAGTCTATGTTAGAAACAAATTCTCAGACTATTCTAGTCTGTATTTCGCTCAATTTCAAACCAGAGTGCAACGTTAGGGTATTTGGTGTGTTATAAATAATAAATGAGCATAGCTTTTTTTACGCTAATTAACTATTGATATATGTGCGGAATATTTGGATATATCGGAACAAAAGATGTCGACAGCGCACTTATGGCGCATTTGGCGCTTATTGACCTCGAGTATCGCGGATACGATTCGTGGGGTATAGCGGCTCTCACCAACAGCGGTATCTTCATGAAAAAAGCAGTCGGGAAGATCTCCGATGCAAACAAGGGAGACTTAAAAGGAATCTCCGGCCGCGCCGTAGTGGGGCATTCTCGCTGGGCCACCCACGGCGGAGTGTCTGAACTCAACTCGCATCCACATTTCAATATCGATAAGACCATCGCCGTCGTTCACAATGGTATCGTTGAAAATCACCTTGAACTCCGCGCATTTCTTACGGTGCACATGGGAATACCTCACGACAAGCTCTTTGTTTCAGAGACCGACACGGAAGTGATACCGCATTTAATCGACTATCACATGAAGCAAGGTTTGAATTTTGAACAGGCATTTGTTGCCGCCGGAAAAATGCTCGAAGGACGCTTCGCGATAGTAGTTATGAAAAAAGGCGAGTCACACATTCTTGCCATGCGCGATGGCTCACCGCTTGTGCTTGGTGAAGGCAAAGACGGGTATTATCTCGCATCTGATGTGCCGGCATTTCTCGACCACACGCGCACTGTTTGTTATCCAGGTGATCGTGAGTACATCAAAGTTTCCGCCGACAACATTATTCTCCGCGATTTACTAGACGGCAAGAAGGTAGACCCTAAGTGGACTCAGGTCACTTGGGACAAGGCAAGCGCCACGAAAGAAGGCTACCCGCACTATATGTTGAAGGAGATACTCGAGCAGCCGCTTGCACTCGACAAAGCGATACGGCAAGAAGACGCAAAGTTGAACGCGGTCGTAAAACTCATGAAAGAATCCACCAACCTGTTCTTCATTGGCTGCGGCACTGCTGCGAAGATGGCAAAACTCGGGGAATTGTATATGGCAAAGATAGGCGGGCGACTCGCAACCGCATTTGTCGGCTCTGAGTTCAAAACCTATGAACAATTTTTAGACAAGAAAAGTCTTTTGTTCGCGGTCTCTCAGAGCGGGGAAACTGCCGACGTGCTCGAAGCCCTCTCTGTCGGCGAAAAGAAAGGCTCCAAGGTCCTGTCGCTACTCAATGTCGTCGGCTCCTCAATGGACCGCATGTCGAAGCAATCACTCTTCATTAACACTGGTCCTGAGATAGCGGTGGCGTCGACCAAGGCTGCGACCGCGCAGATCGCCGTCCTCATCCTTCTTGCCTATGCGTTCGCAGGTAAGCTCGCAGAGGGTAAGCACCTGATGCGCGGGGTGGTAAAAGACGTAAAGCATTGGCTTACACCTGATCTCTCGCACGAGATCAAGAAAGTTGCTGAGCGCCTGCGACACACCAATGACCTGTACATTATCGGTCGTGGCTTGAACGCCCCCGTTGCCCACGAAGCCGCAATTAAGATCCAGGAAGTTTCCTATATCCACGCAGAGGGTTTCCCTGGGGGGGAGTTGAAGCATGGCCCTATCGCGCTCATCCAAAAGGGCACTCCCGTTATTTCACTCATGCCAAACGATGAGACCAAGCGCGACATGGAGTCGAACACCACCGAGCTCAAAAGCCGCGGCGCGTATATCATCGGTATCGCGCCTGAGTCCAACAAGCTCTTTGATGAATGGATACAGGTGCCTGATCTGGGGATCGCCTCGCCTATCGCAAGTATCATCCCCATACAGCTCTTGGCCTACCATCTCGCCGTGTTCCGTGGCAACGACCCAGATAAACCTCGCAACTTAGCAAAAAGCGTGACGGTAAAATAAGTAAGTGAAAAGCCCCGCGAAAGCGGGGCTATAACGTCGTCAAGAATGTACACAAGAACGCTAGGCAGTATGCACCCCAAAGTGCAGTCTCGAGCATGACAAAATTGAAGAAGTAGACACACAAGAGTCCGACACAGCCTCCGTCGTCATCTTTTGGGATGCGGATATAGGCAATGGCAGAACATAATACCCAGAAGCCGATACCACACTGTGATAGAAGTCGCACAGCAGGAAAGGTACAAAAAATACCCACGGTCATTGCTATCAACAAATACGGCGATAATTTGCCGATAAAGGTGTCACAGAGGAACTGCTTCACTTTCAACATAGCCTTTCTCCAAAGAAAATACCCTACTTATCATTACTACAAATAGCCAGCTTTGCAAGTATTAGATATCCGAGTATGTCACAAATTTATAATAGTCGATGTTATAATATGCACAGGTAAGTAGACTAAGCATACTCACTATATTTAATTTTTAGTAATTTTATTTTATGGCTACAGAAAATAATGAATCGGGAGAAGGTAGAGTTATCCGCCTTGTCCCTCCTAAGGCTGCGGTGGTTGCGATGTCGATACTCGCTATTTCAGGTGCACTACTCTTGCTCGCGCTTTTTGTAAACACTATCAAAGAAGGTAAATTTATCGGCCGAGATATTAATTCTCAGACGACAATTACTGTGATGGGCGATGGTGATGCGTATGCCACACCCGATATCGCGTCGGTATCTTTCAGTGTGACAAACGAGGCAAAGACCCAGATCGACGCACGCAAAGTAGTTGATGAAAAATGGAAAAAGATCCATGACCTCTTAAGCAAGGCAGGTGTAGACGATAAAGATATCAAGTCAAACTATAGTTTGTATCCTAAGTTCGAGAACGTAAACCAACCTTGTATCTATGAGAAGACAACAAATAGCATGGGCGGGGTAATAGCATATCCTCCTTGCTACAATAGCGGCAAACAAGTGCTGACTGGCTACGAGGTCACACAGTCTGCGGAATTAAAGATCCACAAGCTTGATGATGCTGGCAAGATACTGGGCATCCTTGCAGATAACGGGGCGACCAATGTAAGCGGACTCACGTTCGCAGTTGAACATGAAGATAGCGTGCAGGCGCTCGCTCGCGAGGCGGCGATCGAGAAAGCAAAATCCAAAGCAGAGCAGCTCGCGAAGGATCTCAAGGTGACGATTGTTCGCATCGTCTCATTCAATGAAGCGGGAAATTATCCAATCTACTATGGCAGAGGGATGGAAATGAAGGCAATGGCTGCGGATGGAGGGGCGCCTGCACCTGAGGTAACGCCGGGGCAGAATAAGTATACCTCCAATGTTACTATCGTCTACGAAATCAAATAATTAAAACTCGCGAAATTTGCGTCCTGCACCACCCTGAGTACTTCCAATTTCATCTCCCTTCAGTCGTGAAATTTTAGGTCGCTCGTTTTTCCTTCCGGAAGTCCAGTCACCGTAGAGGACTACGGCTCGTGGACATTCTGTCAGTCCAAAACTTCGTCATTCATCCAATTTATTTGATTTACATTCGTATAAACAAAAACCCGCTTGGTATTAACTAGGCGGTTTTTTGTTTTGACAGGAGTTTGACATAAGAGTAAGGTATGGCGAGATATGTCATTTGAGTATTTCTGAGGAGAACGAAATGAGTGTGAAAAATTTCATGTATGGCCTGTTTGCGATGCTTAGCGCAGCAGTTTTTTGTTTTGGGGCGCCGAATGCAAGCGCCGCAACATCGGACTCGCCGACGTTCGTGCGCGAAGTGGCTTTGTCTAAAGGGAATTGGCTCTGGCACCACTACGTGCGGATGAGCCCGTCGTATCGTAAGGCGCATTCGTTCACGTCGTTTATGAAAACTGAGGCATGCTTCTTGCCAGACAGGAAATGCACCGAGGCTGACTGGCGACGCGTGCCACGCTCGCAGAAGATCTATATTCCAACCGAGAATGTACTGCTAAAGGTTGCGCATGATGCGGCTACTCCCGTGCTCGGGCTATCACTTCGTGCAAATGGAAAGGGACTGTACTCGCTCTATGCGCGCACAGCACCACTCGCACAAGCAGAAGAGGTCGCACTGAATGATCGCATCAAGAACCTTGAATTCATCAACCGCGACCTGCGCCATCAATACGGTGCGATTGTCGCAACCTATCAATATCTCGTTGTGATCACCGCGCTCTTCGTCTGCGCGTTTCTCGTGCTGACATTCGTCATGTGGCGAATTTACAAGCGCAAAAATGAAGAGATCGCAGACCTCAAGGATGACCTCGAAGAGATGTGCTCTTTAGGTGATGTGCCGATGCTCACAGATGTGATAGTGCCCGCGAAACCTTTCGCGACGCTACCAAGAATATCAGCAGTCGACGAATCACTCGTGACCCCATTTCCGACCTCAATCGAACTTGTATTCAAAGAGTTCGACTCGGTGCACGGCACAGGGTATGCAGAAGATGAAGTGCACAGCCAGGTGTATCTCATCAACCGAAACACCAGGGGGTTCCATGAACAGTTAAGGCGAGATGAACGATTTCTCGCCGTCACAACTTACCCCAATTTCGTCGAGCAAATACTTGAAAAATGATCAGGCGATATTTCGCCTTCAGTTCCTTCATGCCACTACCTAAGGTAGGGTAATATCCATCTTTTAAAGCGCCTTAACCACAGGCGCTTTTGA
>JAYTYM010000028.1:0-21799 GCA_043742365.1 bacterium
CCATACTATAATACTGAGCGGTTGCACATGGGTATTTCCTTGCGTGCGCCACAGGAGTTAATACCAAAGTGATTCCAAGCTATTGGTTAGATTACGGTACAGTCACTTGCTCAATGGGCGGCTTCAATAAAGGGTTTTGGGTACAAAAAACGCACAAACTGAGGATTCTGCGCGTTTTTAGTCTTTTGAATAAGTTAGTTTAGCTCTGCGAGGCCGCAAAGTCTTCCTTGGCTTTGGCAATTGCAAGCATTTGCGCTGGGTCAGAAGAGACTATTTGGTCTTCGGTGTAGGAAGCGTAGACCTTGATAGCAACGTGCTTAAGGCCGGCAAAGAAGAGTCCTTCCCCCACACCAGACTCAAGCAGAAGATACTTTTCTTCATCGGTAAGATGGAAGGTCTGCTGCACAAGGTCAATAGTCGTAGGCGACTGCTTAAGTAGTATCTGAATCGAAGAGTTGGTGAGAATCGGAAGTCCATATGGGGAACGCAAGAAGTCGTTCACGTCTTGGGTTATCGTTGCGATACCGAGGTAGTATTTGCGTCCACGTTTCGCAAGACCAAAAAGGAATGATGCGGTGTCTTCTGACTTCATCATCCACCATGCCTCATCAACGACAAGTAGACGCTTGCGCAGCTCTTTGCGTACTGCCGTCCAAATGTAGTGGGTAATGATGTAGACCGCGACAGGTTTTAGTTCGTCCTCCATGTTGCGCACTGAGAACACAGTAAAGCGCTTTGTGATGTCGACGTTCGTTGGTTTGTTCAAAAACCCAGACCATGTTCCCATCGTGTATTTCTCAAGCCGCTGAATTAGTGACTCAGTGCCATCCATCCCAGAAAGCACGAGCTCGAAGTCTGAAAGGAGTGGTGGCTCGATGTCGGCAAAGTTGGTTTCTTGGCTGATGTCCTTAAGGGCATATGTCTCAGCGATTGCTCGATCAACAATAGCATCTTCTTCAGGTGAGAGACCCCCGAGCATAATACGGAAGAGACCGACAAGAAAGATGATATTTGAGCGCAGTACGTCCGCTGGTGCTTCGTCTTCACGAGGAATTGGAAGATCAAATGGATTGATATGATGCTCTGAAGTAAGTGAGATGTTGAAAAAATGCCCTCCTGTTGCCTCTGCAAGAAACTGATACTCTTGCTCTGGGTCGATGACAATAACGTCGGCATCAAACATTAGTGTTCTCAATATCTCAAGTTTTGTTGTGTAGGATTTTCCTGAACCTGAGACAGCAAATGTAACAGAGTTGTAGTTCGGCATTGAGAACCGATCAAACAGAATGAGAGATGCATTATGGCGATTGATACCCCAAAGAATTCCTTTGTCGGAAGTTAGGTCAAAAGAAACGAAAGGGAATATTGATGAAAGCGGTGCAGAGTTGAGTTTGTAGTGGACCTCAAGCTCATCGGTCATAAGAGGGAGCACACTGCGATAACCCTGTTCTTGTTGAAAGACAGCAGGCTTGAGATAGACAAGCTTTGAGTCGAGAATACTCTTGAGCTCACCCTCTACTTTGTCGATCTCACTTTTCTCGCTTCCGTATATGGTGATGTAGATACCGACATCAAAGAGACGCTCTCGTGCCTGCTGAAGCTTGTCGCGCAGATCTTCAAGATCTTGGTAGGCAATATCGAGCACAGGATCACGCACGAAACCCTTACGTTCGCGTTCGTTTATCTGACTCTGGACCTCAGCTACCTTTTTCTGGAATGAACGAAGCGCAAGCTCAGTCTCTATGGGGTGAATCATGATAGAGACGTCATACACTTTATCGAGGTTGATGACCGGTGTGAACCAATCTTGTGAGAGGAAGCGAGGGTAAGAGATGACGAATAGTGTACGCAGCATCTTTTCTCCGACATAGATCTCTTTTGGGGTGATCTTTACTGCCGCAGGCGCGAGGATATCCTTCATGTCGAGGTTCGTCGCCTCATAGATGTCTGCAGGAAGGACTCCGGTTGTGTTCACTATTTCATACCCTTTTTTTTCATTGGCCATATTTGATTGGTATTAGTTCACCGTTGCGGCAGAGTCGAGCTCACCCGGGTTGAATTTTTTGTAAAAAAGCTCTGTAATCTCCTCGGTATCAAGACGTGTTGTGCGAATATCACAGCGGCCAAGACCCTGCTCTACGATACTTACGCGCTGCTCAAGCTGTACACGAGCCTCTTCGAAGCTTTGCGTTTCTGCTGCGGTTGGTTTTTTGGATTTAGGCTTTCCGCCAGGAAGTAGTCCTCCCAAGAAGCCACCACCTCCGCCACCGCCTATCTTCCCTCCTCCTGAATATGGGACAACAATAAAAAAGGTCTTCGACATGATATTGGTTCTGCTGGTGAAGTCTTTAATGAAGGCAATATATTCGTGCACCTGTATCTTCATTGCATCGATAAGTTGAACTTTTTCTCTATCTTCAAGCATTTTGAGATACGGGCGAGTATCGAGTCGCTTTGATTGAATATATATCTGCACAGGAAACTCAATAGAATTGAGAAAGTTTTGAAACTGCATGATAATAGCAGCCTGCTCATCGGTCGACTTGAGGCCGAAGTTTAGAGACGAGGTCATGAGCATCATGCGCAGGTCACCATTGTTGAGTACAATGATTCCGCTTCGAATGTCTTTGATGGGGATGAAATCTTGAGTAGGTTTTCCAAGGATTGCCATATAACTATTATAAACCAATAACGAACAACTGATAACATGTATTTAAAGTTCTTACTCTCTGTGATGGATATTGAAGACTCATGATTTAGACTGCGCTCTCGCTGTGTACTTTCTGTGCCTCGACTTCATTCTTCTGCTGCACATCAATTGACCACGTCAGGTCACTTAACTTGCTCCCTGATTTGTTGGCAAGAATACTACTTGAGTGCTTTACTGGTTTGAAGTTTGAGAGATCGAGTGGGGCATCTGCAACTTTCTCTCGCCTTTTCCAGACATAGAGGTGCTCGCTTCTTAAGTAGTTAAACGCCGACTCAACCACAAACACAAAAGGCTTGCTGTTGAATTTATAGAAACCAAGTGCGCCACCAAGTGCAACTGCGCCGATACCTAAAAACCATCCCAAATAAGGAATGAAGCGTACACAAAGGTAACCTAGGCCTACACCCCCGGTAAGATACAGAAATTGCTTGATGGTAAAAGGACCAATGATCTTATCTTCAACATCAAGAAATTGTGGGACTTGGAACTGCATAAAAATCTGATTCATGCGCACGTACCTGGCGCATGACAATGCTTGTGTATTATATCGTATCTCAAAGCAAGAATCGAGGAAAATAAAAGAGAATGAAGTCGGTGACTTCATTCTCTTTTCATTTCAGAACCCGACTATATTGCTGATTCGCGATAGGGATCAAGTGCCTTTGCAAGTGGTGATTTTTCTCCCACTTCGGGCGCTCTCGTAGTGGCTTGTGCTGGAGGAGGAATAACTTGTGTGGGTGACAATGGCTGAGTCGGCACCCCGACGCTACTTGTCGTCTCAGTTTTCATGCGATATGTCCCTCCCAGTTTATCTTCGAGGATATTACCTGACCGCTCTGTTTTAGCTGCAGAAGCAGCTATGGTTCCAACGTGTGCCTTAGGCATGTCGTCCGTAGGAGCGACTGTGGCTTGAGTATTACCAGAGCTTGGAATGTTTCCAAGTGCCTGAGCTACAGAAAAACTTGGCAGCGGCTTACTTGCAGTCACAGGAGGCATGACTGGGGCAGCAGCAGGGGTCGCAGCCTTTGGTGCGACAGCAATAGGGTCATTTGCATGCGCAGGGAGTGCAGAAAGATTAGGAACGATTGGAGCAGATGGAACAATTGGCGCAGTTCCAAGCGGCCTTTCTGTCGGTGATGCGACTTGTCGTTCAGCGCCACTTTTATCAATTGCGTGTACCTGTTTTAGCGCATCTTTTATTGGGTTAAAGATGTCTCGATTTATTTCTTGGGCAATGAAAGCTGACTCATCGTGACTAATATCAAGTTCCTCTGAGATGAGGGTGACGAACTGAGTCGCAGCGATGAGACCAGAGAGCAGGCGAACAGTGAGACGAATAAGCATTCCGGTTTGGATCTCATTGCAACCATGACTAAGTGCAATCTTACTGACGTTGTCATTAAAGTCATCAGCCAGAAGCAAGTCCTTTATCTCCTGAGGTAAGGATGGAAAAACCTTTTGTAATTGTTGTTGGAGCATTGTCATAATGGAAGTTTAAGCTCTTTTGTCGGTTAGGTCCTTTAGCTCTGCCTGTTCTGTGGGTGTGAGAGTGCTCTTCGCAGCGAGTTCACGCCAGCGATTTGATGCTTTTTCGGTTGCTGCAGTCGCTACGTCCTTAGCCTCCTTAACGTCTTTTGTTGTTTCCTCTGTTGAAATGGCCTGCTGACCTTTAAAGATTGAAGTTTCTTTCTTTGTGTTGTTATTGATGTAGAGTTTCGCTTTTTCATTATTACTATTCTCGACGGCATCTCGGATGTTTTTTACATACTCGGTGTTCGTGTCGCCACCAATTTCATACTGCTTTTTGTTGATAGCGGCCAGTGTCTTTGGGCTATATTTCTCTACAAGATGGGGATTAGAGTGGAGACTATCATGTAGGGATGCAACATCATCGTTATCAAGCATTGAGTAGTACTCATCGAGTGCCTGTTTGTCTTGTGGCGAAAGTGGGGTTGGTTTTGATACATAATTACCGAACTCATCTTTGCCAGTAGAAACAATTCCGGCGACATCGTTCTGGAAGTCAATATTGTGCCCCCATGTTCCATTCTTCATCGAATTCTTGATTGTTTTCTTCACGTTCTCAGGAACATTCGGATCTTTAAGTGCTGAAACAGTAAGGCCTTCCATCATTTGTCTGTCCGCGCCGTCCTGCATGGTCTCCTTGTAGCCACCTTCCATGTAGCGTTTATTGATCGCAGTGTAATCAGATGCTCGTAGTGCCTGCTTTAAGCCTGCGCTGTTTGCAAATTCCTTTTTGTCCACAAGCTTAGCAACTTGCTCTCCCGTAAGATTTGCAACTGACTGTCGTGCAAGCATCGCAGGACCAGGATTACCTGCAGTTCCTTCAAGCATGTCATTGATGTCTTGAACTCGTTTTGAAGAAACTTTGATAGAGTTAGTGAGCTCCTCACCTATACCCTTACCTTCCTCCTCAAGTTTTTTCTTTTCAGCATTAAGGTTGGCAAGCTTTGTCTTCTCCGCAGTAAAATCTTCTTTTTCTGCGATCTCATTGTACTTAGTATTTGCTTCGCCAAGTGTTTGTTTGGCTTTCTCTTTGGTAATATCTTTATTTATACCTGAGCGCAATTCTTCGTGTCTGCTCTTCTCATACTGGCCACCAAGTTGTTGCTGGAGATACTTATCACGTGCTTCTGGATTATTCTTGTAGCGTTCGTTTGCTGTCTTAATGATCTCGGCTTCCTTGATCGAGCCCTTATAGTTTTGATCGCTCACAACCCTACCCACAATTCCTCCGTGAGTGTCAAAAGATTTTTTGCTTGCGGTACCTGCTCTTATTCCTGCTGCGCCAAGACCGGCAGTGACACCAAGACCACCCATCGGTGCATTGCGTATATCAAACGTAGCCTTTGACGCCTTCTCAGCTGTTGCAAGTCTAATGTTCGCCATTCTACCTGCCATGCCGCCCTTTGCGGCAAGTTTTTGCTGCTCCTTAACCCACTTCTCGTCATTCATTGCACGCTTACCTGCTGCCCCATAAGTCTGTCGTCCAAATGCGGCGATGCCAGTGAAGCCTGCTGCTGCGCCACCACCGATGGATTTTTTCGCCCAGCTTCCTGCGGCAGAACCTGCGCCACCCCCTACTGCATCTGCAACCTTAAGAGCTGCAAGCAGAAGTATGATCATGAGGATGTAGTTGTATATGATAGGAAAATTTGCCGGGCTGCCCGCAAATGCCAATGCCATTTTGGATTTATCAGCACCCGTTTCTTTTATCCATTCAGAACCAGCTGCGACTGTTGTGCCTCTAATTATGAGTGAGTCGATATAGAGCATAAAAATGAACGCAGGAGCGACAAATGTTGTTCCGATGAGCTTGCTTAACCACTGCGACGCAAAGCCACCACCCTTAGGGAGCGCAAAGCCAAGAAAAGCAAAAGGAGATACGATCATGAGCACCATCAAAGTCACACTGCGCACGATCATCATGATCGCACCTGCAAGGAAAACATATCCTGCAACTAAGTAAACCAAAGTACCACCAAGATAGATGAGTGTCATGGTGGAGTGTTTTGGATCTATCTTCTTTGCGGAGGGATCTGCGGGGTTGCTCTTGATGTCAGCTGTCGTTTGAATACGAAAGCCCTCCATGAACCACAGGGACGCAGTTTGTGTGGGAGGTGCAGTCCCAACAGTCAGAGTCATCTTGTCCCAAAAACCAATCGCAAGTACGTTTCCTGCATCTACTACTACTTGTGTCGCAAACAGACTGAAGTTGATTAGGAGGGCAGCGATGACCAAATGAGCGACCCAGCGCTTAGCGTTTGAGCCTGCCATTCCAACAACAGTAAGAATGGCAATATAGAGCAGAACAAAGATAAAAAAGAGATTAGAAAAGTCACGTACCGCAGTCCAGCCTACCTGTATCGCACCGACGCTTTTGAATGTTGCAGAATCTAAAGTAAAGGCAATAGAAGTATCGAGGACAGTACCCATTGATGCCATAAAGAAACCTGCTCCAGTAAAAATGAGGTGCGCAAGACCCTCAAGTGCTTCCGCGAGCTTGTCTCCGAGGTATTCGAGTACTTTCCCACCCCCCCACCACGTGCCACCCCCTACCGCCGCTAAAATAAGTAATGGAATGAAAAACGCAGCATCTGCGTGATGCGTAGGTAGGAGGAGTAAGAATACTACCGCGAGCAAGACACCGACAGCTTTGCCGTGAAGAATCTTGAATTCAATGAATTTCGACACAGAAAACTTCGCTGCTGTATCTAAAAGACGAGTGAGATTGATTCTGATTTTCATTAAGTAGATAAGCATAGAAGGTATTAGTATCCCGTGTCGTAAGGTGTTGTCTTGTCGTTGTTGACGAAAGTTTTCGGTTCGCTTTGTCCAAAAGACATTTGGTCGTAAATCGAAAGCATTGTGCCCTCTGCCCAGTTGGTGACATCTGGGGTATTTATACTCGTGGGTTTACCATCATCGAGACCATAGTAGCCGTATTGTATGACATCATAAAATTCTTGAAGGAGGCTATTGATTGCTGTCTGAGATTGTGCGAGCGGAAGAGTGTTTGCGCCAGCAAGACCAGTATTTGTATTTATGTCAGTCGCAGCAATCTCTGAAGTTGTAGCTGCCTGCGAGTCAAGTGTTGTGCTATTTGCGACCTGGTCATTTTGACCTTGTACTAAGCTGTTGAGATTGTTGCCGTTCTCACTCGATGGTGTGTTGTCTTCACCAAACTGCATATCAAGGCTGTGAGGGTCTGCGGGATTGGTGGTGTCGTACTGTGTAGTCGGGACATAGCCTGAATTGGAAGTTTTCTGATCAGTAACTTTCTGCTGATTCGAGATGCGTCGCTCTGCCTCTGCGGTTGCGATGGAACTCGCACCAGTTGGCGTGTCTTGTGGATTAGATAATCCATCAAGAAAAGTTGCTACCCCATTTCCGGCAGGATCATTGAAATTGTCACTATAGTTATCCCAGTTGGCTGGGTCGATATTGTCAGTAGCATTTAGCTTGCATTCAGTCTGCTCTTGAGGGTAGTTGAAAGGGTCTTCTGTGGTATTGCGGTTATTTCGAACCATTGTAGCAGCTGCGTCGAGTCGCCATGGCTGGCAGAGTCCCCATGAGCCCTGTGGACCGCCCGCCAAAGGATCTGCCGCGGCCTCGTCTGTCGCTTCTTCGAGCTGACGCTCATTCACATTGTAGTTATTTTGGGCGGGGTTTACATTGTAGACTGCTTGCGTCGTTATTGCGCCGCCATTGTTGACCACATTTCCCGCTTTGCCGAAGTTGAGATTTGCAGCGGTTATCTTGTTCATAAGCTGCTTGTTGAGCTGGGCTGTCTGAGCATCAGAAATATATGACTTAAGCATTTGATGAAGCTGAATTGACATGCCTAATTTTTGCCAACCCACCACCTCCTTCAATAAACAGCGGAGTGAGTTGCTGTTGTTTATTTGAACCGTCTTCCCAGCTGCGCGGGCACCCGCAGGGACCTCATTTGGGAGGCTACCAATGGGGGTTGATGATGCATACGCATACATCCACGGACCCCAATCAGCTTGGGGGGTTGCTGCAACTGTTCCATATGCGTATGCCGCATATTCTGAATCCCCAACTACACACGGAGCTTTTGCGATGCCTCCAGGATCTTTTCCTGATATTAAATCTCTCAATGAGTCAGTCGTACCGTCAGGCTTTGCTGCGCCAAAGGTATCATCCCAGCGCTTAAAAAGGTCAGTAACATAATTATCAAAAGCAGTAGCGTAGTTTGCAAATGCAGGATTGAGCTTGATGTCTTCTACTGGAACATATGCTTGCGCAAAGGCAGTTTGGGATTGAAAAAAAAGTCCAAGTACTAAAAATAAAATACTAAATATCTGTTTTGAGAAAATTTTCATATCGTTAATGTATTATACCTCATAAACATCATCGTTTGATAGTGGTAGGCTGTGCAGTATTCCAATAAAATGGGGCACCGGGTTCATCTTTGCCAAACTTCACACTCTTTTCAGAAAATATCTTAATGAGACGTGCATAGCCATTTGTCACATCAAATCGCTTCGAAGTGTAGCCTTCATAGCCACCTGCGGCTATAACGGGATTATCATAAAACGCTTGAAGGTCGAGTAAGCCTTGTGACATTCCAAGATAGCCATTGATAATAAGTAGATGGGGTTTCGCAAGTGTTGAAGGTACTTTCATTGCCTTAAGATCACTTGCAAAGTTTCTGTAAGTTATCGCAGGTAGCTGCAGTTCTTTAAGTGCTTCCCGCTTTGTGCTTGTAGCTGCGTTCCTCTCGAGGACATCATTCAATATCTCTTCTTCAGTGCGATGAGAGCGCACAGTATATTTTTTGATCAATAGACCGAATTCATTTCCATAGGTACGCAGGCCTTCGGTACTGTTGTCTGAAGATACATCGAGGCCAACAAACTCAACCTGAGGACGATATTTTTTCACATCAAATGACCCCAATAGGTTTCGATAAGTTGTCGTGCGAATATCTTTTGATTGAGAGGCGAGATACTTTGCAAAAAATTCCTTTTTTATTCCCAAGATGTCCGTAGAGGAGGTGGCAAAGTGTGGGTCTTGCAAGCGCGTAAGCATGTCATTTGCTGGCTGGCCACTCTTGGCAGTATTTGCTTTTGCGGGGTCTCTGCCTTGTCGCACCTCAGCTCCATCAGGAGTGCCATCACCGTCGGTATCCTTTTTTAGCGGATCAGATCCATATAGTCGTTCTTCCCAGTCGGGAAGCCCATCCCCGTCAGTGTCTCTATCGGTGAATTCTGCATTGGTAGGCGAAGATGTAGAAAGTCCAATATCCTGAGTGATGAGCTTGCTTTCTTGATGAGGTTGTGAGGATAATTTGATATATACCCCCCCACTGATAATGGCAACTGCAATAGCACCACTTATAATTATGCTTTTATGGGAGAATTGAGAAAAATTCATAGAATTAAGATGCGGCAAGGATCTGTGCTAACAGTAATCTGTCAACAATGCATATCCCAGTAGAAGCATAATTATTGTAGCAGTAAACATTCACAATCGGGGGGGAAACTATAATACGTTGTGGATAAGTGCTTAATTCTAATTTCGTTCAATAACTGCTATATTTTGAGAGAGAAACATGGGTGATGCAGGGTACTCAAAATCTGTTAAACATATTAGCGTAGACGAGTGAGTACTTAATGAACTAATTTGTGTAAAAAAATTGACGAGGCATAGCCTCGTCAATGTTGATTTCTAAAAAAGTGCTATTTTCCGAACGCTCTCACTCCCGCGCCAATCGCTGCGCCAAGACCGGCGTTATTGCCTGCTTCGCAAACAATGCGCTGAGCGAAACCAAGACGTCCGCAATCAGCTTTGGCCTGCTGAACTGGCGCAGGCTGGGTAGAGGGAGAATTGTTGCGCCCTGCAACGACCAATTGATCTTGGTCACCACCATTGGATGCATAGAGTCCGCTTGCTCGGTCAGACATCCATGTCACTGCAGTGTTCTCCCCTGTAGCCCATAGCTCGTGTCGTGATTCCCAACCTTCGCGGGAATTAGCTGCAACACGAACAATCTTTGCGCTACCACTTGCACCTGGTTGAAACACAGCAAGGAATTTTTCTTGGTGTGTTGCATATTTCACACAAACCCACTTAACTCCACCGTGAGCATTTACCCGATTACCGTTTTCGTCGCAGGCGAATCCTAGAGGGGGCGCATAGGCTACAACGCAGGCCTCAGCAGGCATGGTTTTGAGAAGATTCGGATGAATCGCTGCAACTTGACCATTGCAGCCAGGAATCCCACTCGAGGATTGTGCCTGATGCTTCGGTGCAGGGTCACCGTTCGGAAGGGTGTTTGCAAGCCGCTGTCCACCAGCCCAGCTGGACGTGGCGATAGCGAACATGGTTGCGCAAGCAAAAAGGGAAAGAATCGAACGTGCTTTCATTTTAAGACTCCTTGAGAGTAGTTTAGAGAAGAAAGCCTTCATTGCTTTTTGGGAGTGATAAAGAGCAGATTGAAATTCCAAAAGGCATAATATAATGATTTTTACCCAAAGTCAATTATTTGCCCTATATAAGTGAATAAACTGTGGAAAAGTAATGAAAATTCATGAATTTTATTGAAAACTCTGTATTTTATGGTTAAAAAATGAATAAATGACAAATTTAGCCATAACAGTTTGTTTTAAGCAAGATTGTTGATATAATTTATGTAACTATTGATAATTTACGAGTATGTACACACGTTCACACGCCAGCCTAAAGTTGTTTATCGCAGTGTCGGTATTATTTGTAATGCTCGGAGCTCGAGCAAGCGCATTTACTATTACCGATTGCGAAAACTTATCTCGAAGTTTGAGGGTGGGTATGAGTGGGTCAGACGTGCTTGTAATGCAACGAATACTCAACATAGAACCCAGAACGCAAATTTCACCTTACGGAGTTGGTTCACCAGGAAACGAAACGAGTTATTTTGGAGCAAAGACGAAGATCGCAGTGATAAAATTTCAGGAACTCTACAAGGCTGACGTACTCACTCCGGCGGGGCTTGTGAGCGGAAGTGGCTTCGTTGGTACGTATTCGCGTACAAAACTGCATGGACTTTGTATCGCGTCACTTGCGACTACAAATATGCATGCGAATATAACTGCTACTACCACACCGCCTATTGCCACCCTGCCGCCGATTAAAGCTACGACGAGCATGCAAATCCCCACGACAGTAATAAGCCCAAATACTTCAAGCTCAAGTGTGAGTGGCAAAACCCCATATATCATCTACCCCTCGAGTTATTCTTTGCATCAAGGGGCAAAGCTAAGTATCTATGGTGGTGGTTTCACTGATACCAATAATACCCTTACACTTGGAACGCTCACGTGGGCGGGGCTCTCACCCTCCACAATGGGTACGCTTGATGTGGTCATTCCTCAAGATGCAGTTAAGGGCAAATTCGACCTTTGGTTCACAAATGCCAAAGGGCAGAGCAATAAAAGCTTCGTTGTCGTCACTGATGTTAATTCCGTTGACCCACAAGTCACAAGCTTTAGCCCTATGTCTGGTCCTACATACAGCAGCATCACGCTTACCGGAAAAGGATTCTCAAAGGAGTGGAATGAGATCTATCTCGGCTCAAAGATACTTAAAGGCATCACCTCCCCCGATGGAACAACGCTCACTTTTAAAGCGGAGATCGACGTGCCTGGGGTAAGCCCCGGACAAGATGTCGCTGGAGTGGATGTGAGCAGTCCTCTATGGTTCTATGTGGTCAATCCAAATGGAGTTTCTAACTCACAAGTATTTACGTTGAAATTTTAATCTATTAAACAAATAAAATTCTTTATGAAACCAATCCCAACAAAACGAATGACAATGATGTTGCGTATCATCAACGCGATACTCGTGTTCCTGCTTGTGGTCAACGTGGCCTTTGTTGTTAATGCAAAACGACAAGCAGAGGCAGCAGGGCTCGGAGACCCATTCGGTGGAATGTCGACATACGTGTTTTATTGTACGTGCTCGTTTAATATTGCCGTAACTATCAATGATCTGACTGTAGGAAGCTCAAATCCTTCACCACTGACACTCATCTTCCAGCCGGGGGTATCAATACTTTATCCATATGGACAGATCTATCGTCCAGGAGTGTGGACGCTCGGACTGTGGAATTCTGGAGGATCATGCACTTATTATGTAGGTAAAGGCTGCAGTACTTACGATACAGACGGCACGATGTACATGGTCGGGACATCAATGTAGGTCGTGATTTGTTACAAAAACACCCACGAGGGTGTTTTTTATAACTCTGATTTTATCCTCTGTGCAAGTCGCAACCATAACTCTGCTTTAACATCCTCACCCCGAGTGTTAGCAGGTATATTGAGCTCGACAAATATCTTGTTCAGTATGTCTTTATGTATACCCAAGCCGCGGGTAAGATTTCCGAGAAGCATTTTTCGTTTTGCACTAAGACCAGCTTTGACGATGCGAAAATAAGTCTCATCACTCATGTCCTCAAGTCGCCGCGAAGAAATGTCGTAGATAGCAATTATCGTAGAGTCTACCTTGGGTGGCGGCGCAAAGGCTTCTCGCTTTACCTTTGCTATATACTTCGGTATGCCGTAGATCTTTACCGATAGTGAAAGTATGCCCTCTTTGTGGTCACTGGCCACTATCTGCTCGGCTACTTCTTTTTGCACAAGAAAAACTATCAAGGCTGGCTTGCGCAAGTGCTCCAAGAATAAACGGAAGAGCATGCCGGTGATGTAGTAGGGAATATTTGCTACTAATTTATATGTTTTATTTCCTAAGAATTTTTTCGTGAATAATTCTTTTTGGATCGCTTCGTTGCGTATGTCACCAGATATAAGCCTGAGCGCTCCGCACGCTATTTCATCGCTGAAACGTTCCTCTAATTTGGTTATACAGCGTGTGTCAGTTTCTACGGCTATCACCTGCGCACCCGAAGAAAGGAGCGCATCGGTGAGTACGCCCTCACCTGGGCCTATTTCAAGCACCACTTCTCCTTTGGTGAGCATTGCTGCTTCGATAATCTGACGAATTGCTGATTTTGAGCGCAAGAAATGTTGCCCGAGCGACTTCTTTGCATGAATGCGTGTCATGGTATAAGAATTGCATTTTTGATATAAAAAGCAATCTCACGATGCGCACTGATGAATTTTATCTCTTCTCTATATGCTGTAGAATAGAGCTATGACCAAATACCTCGCATGGACACTGTCTTTCATTGCTGGATTTCTCTTGATGGTGCTCGAACTTACCGCATCGCGGATCATGGCCCCGCTTATGGGCACCTCACTCTATACATGGACTGCAGTGATCGGAGTTGTGCTCATGGGTTTGTCTTTTGGGGCATATGCTGGGGGAAGAGTCATAGATAGATGGCCACACCTGAGAACCCTTGGCTATGTGTTCTTTGTGGCAGGCATTAGCATTGCCCTGCTCTTTCTGCTGAGTTCAGCTGCCTTTCTGCTGGTGACGGCACCCCTACCCATTCCTGTGCTTGCTACCGGAATTGCAATGCTCCTCTTCTTCCTCCCCTCCTTCGTCTTAGGAATGATACAGCCAATGATCGTTAGGCTATCAACCTCGACACTCACCACGATCGGCAAATCTTACGGATCACTTTCGGCCGTATGGTCACTTGGAAGCATCCTGGGGGTGTTTGCTACGGGCTTCATCTTAATTCCGGAAGTGGGGTCGATGAAAACGCTGGTCTTTCTTTCTATGCTTCTTGTTTTTATCGGAGGAGGGATTTTGAGAAAAACACACAAAGGAAAAATGCTGGGCACCATGACAACACTTTTGTTCCTTCTCTCGCTCTCTACTGTCGCAGTTCCTCACTATGCGCCAAATGTTCTGTTTGCAAAAGAAACTGCATATTATTCGGCGTTCGTCGCAGATACCACGCTCTTGCCTCGATACGGAACATCGAGGCTTCTTTTTTTAGACCTCGATACACATAGTATCGCTCGCACAAATATTGACGAGCCGATGTATACCGATGTTGCACGACTACTATTTGCGGGATTAACTCCTACAAGCAAGACGCTTACAATAGGGGCGGGGGCGTACACTTTTCCTAATGAGCTCGCGCGACTCTCCTCTTCTTCAGTAGAAGTGCTTGAGGTAGACCCTGAGGTGCCACACATCGCACAACAATTTTTCCCAATTGACCCCAAGATACAAACATCAGTAAATGATGCACGGATATTTCTCACTCACTCCGATCAACATTACGACCTTATTGTTGGTGACGCATTCAGTTCATATATTTCCGTGCCCTGGCACTTGTTGACCAAAGAATTCGATGTTTCAGTCTCGCAACACCTCAATCAAAATGGAGTATATGCCATCAATATAATCTCGGGAGTAAAAGGAGAAAAAAGCGCTCTGTATGCTGCGGTGTATTCAACACTCAAACAAGTATTCCCCTATGTCGAGGTATATGCTTTTGGTGGTGGTGAACCTGAAGCACAAAACATTGTACTTATCGCATCACGGTCATCACTTAACGATCTTGTTGCGAAAGGGAAAATAATAAATATTGTGGCGGGTAAAAGTGGAGTTTTTGAAAACATACGCCTCAGGAACACGCCGCAGCAAGGAATGATCCTTACCGATGACTATGCACCAACAGAAAAACTTTTATCTCCTATTACTGAAGCTATACTTTCGCGATCAATACTATTGCACCAGTCTGTATTACCTACATTATAAGTAGGTTACGGTCTCCTCGTCATTATCACTCCAGAGCTCATCCCAGCCGAGGAGGCTGACCTTTCGTTTTGGCTTGTTTCGCTCTGTCACTCCTTCGCGTGTCTCAAATGAGAGCAGGCTATCGTCGATATCAGAAAGAAACTCAGAGGGAACATTGATCTGGCGAGTTCCAAATATTGTGCGAAAAGATGCGTAGGAGAGATAGACTTTCTTTGCAGCACGCGTCAGTGCGACATAAAAAAGTCGACGTTCTTCTTCACGCTCGCCAATGTCTTTACTTTCATCTTGTGACCTGCGTGAAGGGAAAAGATCTTGCTCCATTCCGGTAATGAAGACATAGTCGAACTCAAGACCCTTGGCGGCGTGGATGGTCATGAGTCGGACAGCGTTCTGCTCTGACTTCATGTTGTCTTGGTCAGATTCCAGTGCGATATCAGCAAGGAATTGCTCAATGCCTGCGTTGCCTGATTCTTCTGTGGTTTCGAGTGATGGAGTAAACGTGAGAGCGTCATAACGCATTGCGACCGTGACCAACTCTCTCACATTTGCCAGTCGTTCCGTGTCTTCCTCATCGCCGTCACTTAAACTCTGTTCTATGCCTGTCTCTTTAATAATGAAAGAAATAAGTTGTGATGGCCGCATCTCTTTTGCCGCCTCACTGATGCGCGTAAGTATCGTAAAGAATCCGTCGACTTTTTTGCGCATGCCGACAGGTAGTTTGTCTTTATCTCCTTGCATGATCTTCTCGAGAGTCACTTTGCCGACACCGCGTGCGGGAACGTTGATAATGCGCTCCAGATCAAAGCGCGACTTCGGATTTATTGCTGCACGTAAATACGCAATGACGTCTTTTACTTCTTTACGCTCATAGAATCGCACACCGAGCACTTGATAGGGGATACCCGAGAAGAGGAGCGCCTCTTCAAGGACGCGTGATTGAAAATTCGTACGATATAAAATGGCAATTGAATGAGGCTCTGTATTATTGCCGAGGAGTGAACCGATCTTGGTCGCCGCAAAACGTGCTTCATCGTTCTCATCATACGACTCCATAAGTGAAAGCTTCTCACCTGCGCCATTGTTGGTAAAAAGATTTTTTGGTTTACGCATCGTGTTCTTGCCGATGACGGCATTTGCCGCAGAGAGTATCGACTGGGTTGAGCGATAATTTTCTTCAAGAAGGATGACCTTAGCTCCCGGGTAATCCTCTTCGAATTCGAGTATGTTGGCTATCGATGCCCCTCTCCAGCTGTAAATGTTTTGATCGCTATCGCCGACCACGCAGACATTTTTTTTTGTACCTGACAGTAAACGGACGAGTTGATACTGCACTTCATTGGTGTCTTGATATTCATCGACATGTATATAGTCCCACGTCTTATTGTAGTAGTTGCGGATTTCGGGGTGGGTCTCAAGCAGGCGCACCGTCTTCTCAAGCAGGTCGTCAAAATCAAGCACATTCGCTTCTCTGAGAAGTGACTCGTAAATGACGAAAACACGCTTGAGACTTTGTGCGAGGTAGCGGTTCTGGGTGACCTTGTCGATGTCATCAGCTGTGCCCATGTTGCCTTTGTGGCGAGAAACGAGCGACTGAATCTTGCGGGGTTCAAATTGTTTTGGGTCAATGCCGGCTTTTGCCATTGCTTGTTTGATAAGCTTGAGTGAGTCTCCTTGGTCTAGGATAGTCGCACTTCTTGGAATGCCAATGACTCCCCCTTTCTCCCGCAAAATATACATTCCGAGTCCGTGGAAAGTGCCGATGTAGGGCACACCCTTACTGAGTCCTCCCCATGCTCTTGATTCAAGCGGTCTGTCGAGAAGGCGGAACATCCGCTCACGCATTTCTTTGGCCGCTTTGTTGGTGAAAGTGATCGCAAGAATGGATTCACCTGGCACGCCTTTGGCAATAAGATGTCCCATGCGATGGGTTAAGGTCTTGGTCTTGCCTGCACCAGCTCCCGCGACTATCAAAACGGGACCTTCGGTCGCAAGCACGGCCTCTGCTTGTTCTTTGTTTAAGCCTGCAAGTAAATTCATTAGCCATCATATTAGCACCCATTGGCAAGATTTTCGAAAGTTTAAAATATCCATATTTAAGGCCGTAAAATCATAGAGCGCTTTCTGTGAATAAATACGTAAAATATGGCTCTGCCAGGCCGAATTGAAAATCAACTTCTCTGGTGGAATTAATAATATCTATAATTTGAGCCATTTAATGGCAACTATATTTTTCAAATCATTGTGTGCATTGTGCAAAAATTGATTGACGGGGTGATTTTTATTCGGATATAATGTTTTTATATGATTGTCAACGGTCCTCTTGAGAGTAACACGGTTATGGAAGCGAATATGAGGAGGTTTTAAAATTACTGCAGGCTTATAAAATTCAATAATTTTCATTTTGATCACCCATTTTCTCACGGGCCCGATCATGTCAATAGAGGAGAAGAAAAAAAGCTTTCCTTAAGGAAGTTAGGCTTTTCAATGCTGCTATTTTTGATCTTACCTGCCACGGTCGCGTATGCAGGTTTTTTCTCTCTCTTTAGTGACATATTCACCAAGGTGAGCATGCAATCAAAACCGATAAATTCTCAAAATGTTGCTCTGCTTGCTGCGGCGGCAGGTCCAGATCTGGTCACGCATAATGGCACAACTGATGTGAACACGGTCGACGGAAGTGCACTTCTTCCAGACGCTGGACCCGCTGGTGGTTTGGCTGATGTAAATAATGGCGAAGACGTACACGGTGAGATAAGTATTTATGTCGTGCACCCGGGTGACTCTCTTGCCTCGATAGCCAAGATGTTTGATGTTTCAGTAAACACTGTTTTGTGGGCAAATAATTTATCACGAGGATCTAAGCTCACGGTTGGACAAACACTCGTTATCCTGCCGGTATCCGGTGTTGAACACAAGGTGAAAAAAGGTGATAGCATCGAAAGTATCTCAAAAAAGTATCATGCCGATCCAGATGAAGTACGTACCTATAATGGACTTGCCTTAGGCGATATTCTCGAAGTCGGCGCTGTTGTCATTCTTCCTGATGGAGAAATGCCCACTATAGTCAAAAAGGTGACAAGGCCAGCGAGTTCAAAACTCCGCGGGGTAAGTGGTCCGAGCTTTGATGGTTATTACATTGCCCCGCTTGCGCACTATCGACGCACTCAAGGGCTACACGGCTATAATGGGGTTGATTTGGGAGAGTATCCGGGAGCCCCCGTAATGTCTGCTGCTGAGGGTGACATCATTATTTCACGCGAGGGTGGATATAATGGTGGGTATGGAAATTATGTCGTCATTCAACACGATAACGGCACCCAAACGCTTTACGGCCATTTGCAATCAAATACGGTGGCGGTAGGACAACATGTAGGTCAGGGCGCAACGATAGGCTACCTCGGCAACACCGGTCGCTCGACTGGTCCGCATTTACACTTCGAAGTTCGTGGTGCGCGCAATCCTCTTGGTTATTAAATTCGTAAGTTCTAATGCAAACCCTGCGTGAGGAGGGATTGCGAGTGCATAATCTTGAAAGCGATGTTAAATAAAAAATTTGATAATAAAAAGATTGGGCTCAGCAGTAAAGAACTTTCTATTCTTAAAAGGTTGAATACCCCGCAAAAGATACAAGATTTTGTTTCAGCGATCCCGCAAAACTTTGAACCCGACGGTGATAGCTGCATGTCGGTACGCGAAGTACTAAGAAATCGCCGCGCACACTGTATCGAGGGAGCACTCGTGGCTGCACTTGCACTATGGGTGCACGGTGAAGCGCCGCTTGTTGTGGATCTTTCTGCGAATGATATTGATCAAGATCATATCATCACCCTATTTCAAAAGAATGGCTACTTTGGGGCAATCTCCAAGGGCAATCACGCATACGTGCGTTATCGTGATCCGGTGTATCGCTCAATACGGGAACTCGCCATGTCATATTTCCATGAATATTATGATTCGAAGGGTAACAAAACATTGCGGAGTTTTTCGCGCCCCCTCGACCTCTCGCGATTTGATCCTGAGGTGTGGATAAACGGTAAGGATGCGTGGAAAGTTGCAGAGGCGACATGCAACATTGCACACTATCGTTTCATCACCAAAGCACAAGAAAAATTACTTCGTCCCGTCGACAATATTCAGATGCGCATAACAACATTCACAGATTTTTCTCACTAACTAATGGCAAGTGTCGAAGAATAAGAGCTTACGCAAATAATCTTTTTGGCCGGTATTGCAGAGCTTCAAGGATATGAGATTCGCCGATGTGTCGCGATTCATCGAGGTCGGCTATCGTGCGCGCAAGTTTTATGATGCGGTGATATGCGCGTGGGGAAAGATCGAGACGCTTCGCACTATCGTTTAAGAGTGAGCTGACCTCGTCTGTGAGCTTTATCATGCGGTCGAGGTCTCTGACGCTCATGTTTGCGTTTAATTTTACGATCTTATTATCCGCAAAGCGACGCGACTGGTGCTCGCGCGCACTTGCGATTTTCTTAACGAAATCCTCGTGTTGTTTCTTTGCGCTCGCTTCACGCTTCCCAGGGGCTAGGGTGGTGTGGGGAAGTCGCATGACTTCTATCCATAGGTCGACACGATCGACAATTGGTCCTGAGATCTTGCGCTGATAGCGTGATATTTGTGCCGGATTACAGACGCAGGCTTTTTTGTTGTCGCCCCAGTAGCCACATGGACACGGGTTCATTGCTGCGATAAGTATGAAGCGTGCAGGGAAACGCTCTGAGCCTTTCGCGCGCGACACATGTACAACTCCTTCTTCAAGAGGCTGGCGAAGTGATTCGATGACGCGCTTATCAAATTCCGGAAATTCATCAAGGAAGAGCACGCCACGATGCGCAAGTGTCACCTCACCCGGCTTGGGGATTGTTCCACCGCCTATGATAGAGACGTATGATGCAGTGTGGTGTGGGGAGCGAAAAGGTGGCTCGAGGATGATCGTCTGCTCGAGTTGTCCGGCTAGCGAATGTATCGCTGTGACTTCAAGGGCATCTGATTCACATAGGGGTGGAAGCAGTTCGGTGAATGCACGTGCAAGCATGGTTTTCCCCGTACCCGGTGGTCCCCACATGGCGATATTGTGGCCACCAGCGGCCGCTATCATCAGTCCACGCTTCGCTACTTCCTGTCCGCGAATATCAAGAAAAGCACTCTCGCCCATTTTTGTGTTTTGCTGCAGAAGTGGCGTGTGGGGTTGTGGCTCGATACGCTTAAGCACAATTCCGATACGTGCTTCTCCTTCTTCGTGCTGTATGGGGGTGGGCTTAGATAAATGACTGATAACATCGCGAAGTGAAGTGACAGGAAATACGAGTACACCCGTGACGAGTGCTGCTTCACGCGCGTTTTCTTGTGGAACATAGAGTTCTTTTACTCCCCGCTTAACGGCCTCAGTCGCTATTGCAAGTGCCCCGCGTATGGGGCGTACTCGCCCATCAAGAGAAAGCTCGCCGACAAAAAGTTTTTCTTCAGTATTAAATGCGATGTCTCCGGTTGCGAGCAGATAACAGAGCGCAATAGGGAGGTCAAAAAGCGGACCAGACTTTTTCTGATCGGCGGGAGCAAGGGCTATGGTGATTTTCTGATTGCGCTGTTTTGGAGACTTCCATCCGGAATTTTTTATTGCAGCACTGACGCGATCGCGCGATTCTTCAATAGCCTTATCAGGGAGGCCCACGATGGTGAACGCGTGCAGACCCTTTGCGAGGTCTGCTTCGATAGTAATAGGGTGAGCGCCGAAGAGAGTAGGCTGTGCGGAGTAGATCTTTGCGAAGGCCATAGTGAAGGAATTTATCCGATGTGCGCCTTACAGGTGGTTGCTGCGGGGTTTGCCTCAAGACGCGCCTCTTCTATTTCGGATGTGCATACAACACAAGCACCGAAGGTGTTGTTGTCGATACGCGCAAGTGCCGCCTTAATTTTGTTTGCGCGCTCTTCGAGAGCGAATTCAACCGAGCTTCTGTCCTCAAAATCAGTTATCTCAGACGCGCGTTCTTCCATCTCAGCTTTGTCGATATTGCCGTCTGAAGCGACTGCCTCCCAATCATTCTTGTTTTCAGGGTTCACTCGTCCAACGCTTCTAAGCTCATGCGTTAATAGCTCGAGCTCTGCTTCGAGCACGGTTTTATACTTAGATAGATTTTGTGAAGTCATAATCGCCCAATCATACGAAATCTGCGCCCTGAGAGCAAGCAAAAGCCTCGCTTACTTTTGAACGCTCACGGTGGCAGTTGCAGGCAATTGCGCAACGAGAGAATCACGGTTCCCTGCTATATATAAAGTTTTTTTGTCGACAATTGCATAAGCGACAAGACTATTGCCAAGTACGTCAGAAAGAATACGCGCGTTTATTGTCCCGATCTGCTCATCGTGGAACATTCTCCCCTCGAGACTTTTCACGTCTTTGCGTGCATACCAAGGATTGAGCACGGGAACGAGGTCATGTGCCATATATGGCTCCCACTCAAGTAGTGTTGCAAATGCATCAGGATAAGATCTCATTGTAAGAGTAATGACACCCGTCAGTGCTGTGCCTGAGTGTATGCGGTAGGTCATCTCGGGGTCAACGAAGGTGGGGAGCGGGATGCTTGCTTGCGCGGCGTTTGTGGCTTTTAAAAATTGTTGCAGCGTCGCTGGCACTGTGTCGCCATCGGAATTTTTCATAATGAAATTTACGGTGCGCTCACTTCCTGTAGGAAGCGCTGTTTTTCCAAACGACAGTGAGATGTCGGCGAGAATCTGTTCAGGTGGAGAATTGTAAATATTGATAGCTACATCATCGGTAGTTACAGGGGTTGTTGTTGCAACTGAAAAGAAGGGAATTGAGATTTTTGTGCCTATTAAGGCATAGATACCGGTGCCAATACCAAA
>JAYTYM010000029.1:0-13601 GCA_043742365.1 bacterium
ATAAAAACATCGGCCGGGATATTAACCCTCCCCATCTCCTGCATCTTCAGCTTTCCCTTCTTCTGCTTCTCGCGCAGCTTCATCTTTCGGGTTATGTCGCCTCCGTAGAGATATCCCGTCACGTCCTTCTTAAGTGCTGAAAGACGCTCTGATGAAATGATGCGTCCCATTGCCTTAGCCTGCATCTTGATGACGATCATCTGGCGCGACATGGACTTGGCGAGTTTTTTTACTGCGGCCTCCCCTTCTTCTTGAGCGCGCTTACGGGAAACCACGCGAGAAAATGCAGTCACCACCTCATCGTTGACGAGGATATCGAGACGAGTCACATCCGCATCGCGGAATCCTGCGATCTCATACGAAAGCGATGCGTAGCCAGAAGAGACACTTTTGAGCCTATCGAAGAATCCACGCATGAGTTCGCGAAGCGGCATCTTGAAACTTATCTTGAAACGATTGTCGCCGAATATCTCAGAGTCGCCGATCTCAGCTTCATGTTCGAAAAGTATCTGATTGATCGGACCCATGTAGTCAGGCGGCATGATGATGGCGCCGTCAATCCACGGCTCGCGAACTTTTTTGACATCGTTGTCGTCTGGAAAAAGTGCGGGAGAATAAATTATATCTGTCTCTCCCGTACGCGCGGAAGTAATCTCATAGGTAATTGTAGGAGTAGTGACGACAAGATCAAGATCAAATTCGCGACGCAAACGTTCGGTGATTATCTCAAGATGAAGCATGCCTAAGAAACCACAGCGAAAACCGCGACCTAATGTGCCTGACGCCTCTTCTTCAAACGAGAGCGAGGAGTCAGAGAGCTGCAGACGCTGGAGTGCCTGCCTAAGCATTGGCAGGTCGTCCTGACTCTCGGGGAATATCGAGGCCCACACTACAGGACGTGGCTTCTCATAACCCTCGAGCGCAGGGAGCTGGTCTTTAAATACTGTGACGGTGTCTCCTACTCCTGCCACCCCGGGACGCTTCACGCCGGTGACGATATAACCAATTTCTCCTGCAATAAGTTCGTTCTTTGCGACCTCCCCCGGTGCGAAGTATCCAGTTTCAAGCGCAAAGAATTTTTCTTTTGCTGCGGAGAACATGAGTTCCGCGCCTTTCTTGATGACGCCGTCGAGGACACGAATGTAAATGATAACTCCGCGATGATTTGAGTATGAAAAGTCGAAGACGAGCGCACGTGCACTTTTTGTACTAATATATTCTTCCTGAGGCGGTGGTACGCGCTTTATAATAGCCTCAAGGAGTTCTGCAACACCCTCACCTGTGCGACCCGACACTAGCATGATGCTTTCTGGGTCGACACCGAGCAGCTCGACTATTTCTTCGCGTACGTCGTCGATACGAGCGAGCGGAGAGTCTATCTTTGAAAGTACGGGAATGATAGTGAGTCCATGATTACGTGCCATTTGTAGGGTGGTAAGTGTTTGCGCCTGCACACCTTGAGTGGCATCGACAAGCAAGAGCGTTCCCTCGACTGCCTTAAGTGCGCGAGAAACTTCGTAAGAAAAATCGATGTGTCCTGGGGTGTCGATAAGGTTCACCAGATATTCCTCACCATCAAGTGAGTAGTTCATGCGTACAGGCTGCATCTTGATAGTGATGCCGCGCTCACGCTCAAGTTCCATGCTGTCGAGCACTTGCTCCTGCATTTTGCGCTTCTCTATCGTATGCGTTTGTTCAAGCATTCGGTCGGCAAGGGTAGATTTGCCGTGGTCAATATGCGCAATAATGCTGAAATTTCTGATGTGTTTGCCGTCCATAATTATGAGTTGAGATTTTCATACTAGCATAGATATCAATAAGTTCATCTTTGCCGACAATTTTTAGAATATAAAAAAAGAGCAGGCTAACCTGCTCTGTATTCGTTAGGCAGCATGCCTGAACCTGACTTCGCTCTGTCTTTCTTCGTCGACCTGACGCCAGAGATCTCCACGCGATGCTTCGATCTGAATCATGAGCTCACGGTTCTCGCGAACGACTGCGTTATGTGCACGCAGACAGAAGAACGTGTCGGCATACGCCGCGACCAAAAGCAGGAAGTGGAAGCCGAGGATGATCGACATCACGAAACCGAGGAAAAGGTCGGTATTCATGCCGCCGGCTTTTGCCACAATGAGCGGCAGAAGAAGCATGGGCAGACAAAGGACACTGCGAAGGAACATGTTGATGTTGAACGCTCCGCGCGAGACAAGGATCGTCGCGGCAAACTTCCTGGCAAAGACATTCCTTAGCACTTCAGGTGACTGCTTCGGGGCACGACCACTTTTGGTCGAAATAGGCACAACGTTCATGATGCTCTCCTTGGAAAATAACTCTGGAATAAGTGTACGCCGTAATTTTCTAGCGTCAAGAATATCCTTTGTTTATAACACTCAAAATGTTTCTGGCTCGGCAACGATAGGCTTCTTAATCCAGAACTTGTGATGGAGCGATATGCGGATCTCTTCGAGTTCTTTGTTTTCCATCATGCGCAGGAGGAAGATGCCAACAAGAATCGCAACGACGCCCGAGACAACGCCCTGAATGAATATTCCCATGAATGTATTGAGATCAAGTATATTCGCAAGCACTTGCAAGGAGTGGTAGGCGACAAACCCCATTAACACCGATGAGGTGAAGCTGTGCAAGAATGCCTTCTTTACACCCTGCATAAGGTCTCCGAAATCATGCATGAGAAAGTACAACAAAACCAGCACGTTGATCATCATTCCAAGCGAATACCCAAGTGGGAGCATGAGAATCTTGGTGCCAGAAATATCGCCCACACGCAGTAGCGTTTCCGAAAAGTAACGAAAGGTGGGGTATGCGTCATAGACCCACAGCAAGAACCACGAAAGGAAAACGACGAGTCCGCCTCCGAGCAGGTTTGCAATCAGCGGCAATTTGGTCTTTCCCATCGCATAAAATACGCGAGTAAAGAGGAGTACCAAATTCTGCGCAACTACAGAGATGGCAAACAGTGCAAGTGCCGCAGCAGTAAGTCTCGTTGCAGTCCAGTCGAAAGCGCCCGTACCGAGAATGATGCGGACTATCTGCGCGCGGAGAACGATGAAGAGTATGATCGCAGGAAAAGACCAGAACATAATGTGTCGCGTGGCAGTGATGACCTGATGTGAGAATTGCTCTTTATTGCCTGTCGTCCATAGCTTCGCAAGTGTGGGAAACGCAGCGACAGAGTAGCTCATACCCACGATAGAGAGCGGAATACTCTGGAGATTCATCGCCAGTGTAAACACTGCAATAGAACCAACCTTCATTTGTGAGGCAAATTGCACCAAGACTATGGTAGCGAATTGTGTGGCAGAAAGTGAGATTGTACGGGGTATCGAAAGTGTGACAACACGCCTAAGCTCACGCCAATTGATCTTGAGTGTAAGGCGAGGGAGTATCCCCTCTCGGAGTAACACAGGCAACTGAATACTCACATGCAAGAGGGCGCCAACAACAACTCCGATCACTACACCCTCAAGCCCGTAGTGCGGCATAAGAAATACTATGCCGAAGATGATGCCAAAATTATAGAGTATCGGTCCCGCAGCGAAGACAAAGAAACGCCGAAGCGACTGCGTCACACTCCCATAAAGATTTGAGATGCCCAGTAGTAATGGCGACAAAAGCAAGATACGCGAAAGTACCACGTATTGATCGAACTCTTTTGCTGAGAATCCTGGAACTACTTTATGGCCCCAGATAGGGATGAGAAAATACGCTATTGCCGAAATAACGACCATCATGAATACGAATGCGGTAAATATCGTATTGACGAACTCTTGTGCAGCAACAGGCGACCCTTTATCTTTGTTCATGCGCTCAAGCAAGAATGGTATGAGTACCGTCACCGCCACAAACGAGGCTACTGAGGCGTACAGGAGGTCTGGGATACGAAAAGCCGCATAGTAGACATCAAGCACCTGACCAGCGCCAAAATGATGAGCAAGGAGTCTGTCGCGAACGAGTCCGAGAGACTGAGACAATAACGCTGTCCCCGCCAAGAGGAAAGCGGCCTCATGAAGACCGCTCCACTCTTTGTTGAAAACGCGCAGGAAACGATCGACCATAAGAGGTTATGCGATCGTTAGTTTGCGGCTTTTTTGTCAGTGCTTTTGTTGAGGACCTTAAGCGCGTCGTTGACTGGCTGTGATGGTGCGACGTAGGGGGGCGCGAATGGATCTCTGCCAGACTTAAGATTCTTGAGAATATTGGCGACGTCCTTGTTGTCGGGATTGAGGGTCATCACATCACTGAACTGGGTGATCGCATCTTGATGTCGGCCAGCACGTTCATAGGTAAGGCCGAGGAAGTATTTCGCGTCAGCGTAGACCGGATTCAGGATAACAGCAGCCTCAAACTCGTTCATGGCAGCTTGATTGTCTCGCTTAATGTAGTCGAGATAACCAAGTGCAAAGTGAAGCAAGAAGTTTGTAGGCTCAGCTGCGGTACTCGCCTTAAGGACTGCGACTGCGTCATCAATATTTTTGTCTTGAAGATCAAGCTGAACGAGGAATGAGACAGCCTCGAGGTAGTTTGGTCTTTCGCCAAGTGCCTGCTGTAAGTATGTACGTGCCTTTGCGTGATCGCCTGCAACATACTCAAGCCGAGCGAGTACGAAGAGTACACGAGGACTCTTGGGGTTCAAGCGAAGTGCCTGCTCATAGCTTAAGCGCGCTGGCTCTGTTGTGCCTTGAATACCCAGCGAGCCGAGTGTGTCATACACTCCACCCAATTGAAGGTAGTTCTCAAAGTTACTTGGATCTACGGTAATAGCGCGCTCTGCGTCGCCACGTGCTTCAACAATGAGTGTATTTGCCTTGGCTTGGAAATCCGTCTGATCAGTATTGTTGTTTGGAAGTCTTCCAAGTCTGACGAGAGCGATATTGCTCATGTCACGAAGATAAAGATCTCTCTCAGAAAGTGAGTTTGCGTGTTTGACTGCTGCTTCAGCTTTATCAAGGTCATTCGCTGCGATAGCAAGCTGTGCTTCGCGATACGAAACAAGCGACGACACCTGACGATAAAGTAGAACGCCTCCAGCAGCTGCACCGACGAGCACGATGACAATGACGGGAGTGAGCACGAATGAAAGTCGTGAAGTACCAGAGAACGAAAGGCTGTAGCGGCCGATAACTCCTTCTCCTACCAAGAATGCGATGAGCGCACCAGTAAAAAGGAATGACAGAGAGAAAATGGCGATGTTTGGAAGATAAAAGAATGCGAGACTCCAGAAATAGAGCGTCATAAGGAAGAGCGAAGCTGCAAGATATGCTGCGATACGATCCTTCGCAAAGAGCCTAATGATGTGCCTCGACTTCATAAACAAGAGCACAACGAAGATGAGCCAAAGAAGCATGCCGATGATACCTGTTGTGCCAAAGTATGTAGGAATGCGACCAAGACCGAAATCGAATGCCGTGTCCCAGAAAGGAGTTCGATTCATCTCCGATGACTTATGCAAGAGGAAGCTTTGTGCAAAGCGGTTTGGTCCAGCTCCAAAGAATGGCGACTCCTGTAGTGAAGCCTTTACGACCTCATAGGTGGTTTTAGGTGTAAGTACAACCTCAGAATATGGCGCAGCATGGAAGAACTTTCCAATTGTATTTGCAATAGTAACGTTCTGTGCACCCCATGGAAGTGTCGATAGTCCACTTACGTAGACAAGCGAAACAGCAAGAAGGATGCCAGCAAGTGCCGGGATGTGGCCTGCAACTCGCTTGTGGACGGGCTTATGTGGATGAGCTGAGCCAGACTGTAGTGCTTCGTGTGTCTTTTGTTTGTGTGTTGCCTCCCCCTCGCGAACTGCAAGCGCCATGAGGGCCCCTGTAAACACGACGAGAACAAGCCAAAGTACAGTGAAATCAATCAGGAGAAGGAAGAATAGTCCGACAAAGAAAATAGCGTATGCAGGAAGTTTCAGTGTCTTATTGCTCGGGAAGAAATAGAGCGTCGTAAGCACCATTATCATCATGCCACCTATCATCGCAGCAAGGTCGTTCCACTTACCTACAGGCGTAGCAACATCGCTCGTAAACACTCCGAGACTCAAGAAATTTGCGCCGAAGAAGTGTCTGGCGAACTGATAGATCATAATGATCGAGCCAGAGAAAATGAACGCTGCGTAGAGCGACAGCACACGATCGCGGTCTGAGAAGATGACCGAAGAGAGGAACATGAGGAGAAAGAGTATGACGAATGCATTCACCGTACCCAAGTCGTATCCTGAGCCGATAAATGAAACGAGCGGTGCGGGCGAGACGATAGCAGCAACCACAAACTGCACAACAAGTAGCACTGAGACACTTAAGAGCAGACTCTTTGGGATCTCCACCTTCCCGTCGCGCAAACGCCCCACTGCCCAAGCAAAGATGCCGAACAATACGACGACCTCAAGCAAGATCATTTTTGCGAACTCAGGCGCAACTGCCTGACTTGGGATAAAGAATATGGGCAATACAAATGCAATACCCAATAAGAGCCAATAAAGCATGCGGTCTGAAAATAATTTGTGAGAAATTACTTTCCCGAGAAGCATTTGTGCGATGGCTGACTTTGCAGGTGCGCCATCGTGATGTGTCTGTTCTTCCGACATATGATTTGCGAATACTAAAATTAATAAAAACTTTAAATACGATTTTGGGCGTACTCATTTATCCCCTTGTGTCTTATCTGACATAGAGACGTGCTTCCTCCTCAATAGATTTAGCCCATAGAGTATATCACGGAAGAAACCTAGGAATCGCATCAACTGTGTATAATTTCCGCTATAACCTGATGTGGCTCAATAAGCTAAAATAATTTTACATTAAGCAACAAATATCATGAGTGGTCGAGTAATTAATATAAAAGTTATAGAAAAAACCACCCGTCAAGGATGGTTTTTCCATTTGCTCTGCATCTATAAGCCGAATTCTGTTCATGAACCTTGCGGCTCACTTGGCAGATATTTATCTAGGCCTGCAATTACTTGCAAGCTCGAGCGGCACTTCCAACTCAAATAAATTTGAATCAGACACGGCCTTGCACTCGGGTAAGGATTTAGCCGTTTCACTCTCGATGTTCCCATCAAGATTCACCCTTTCAATAAAGAATTGGGGTGCTTCGTTCTTTCGTCAGAAGCGTCACTGCTCGCACCTCTATAGTTACCTACGACGGGCGTTACCCGCTACCTTCTTAACCCTTAGACAGGGTGAGAGTTCGGACTTTCCTCACTGGGTCATATAAACCCAGCGCAGCTGCCCAATGCAGGGCAAGCACACTATAGCAGAATCAAAACATTTGACAATATTCTGGATGAGTTGTAATTTACATGCAGCTGTACCCCACTCTATAGAGGATAAAGATGTCACTTCATCAAACGCAACAAGAGTCTCATCCGGAACAAAACTCGGGAGAAATATTCCTCGGCTACTACAATCGTGCACAATTTGACGCGCTTGTGTGGACTTCCAAGCGCGAAGGCCAAATTGTTTTTTCCGACAATGGCTGTATCGTCGGCCAAAGTGGTGACTTGGTAAAGCGGAGGCTGTTCCCTGTCTTCATGGCTCGCAGCGAGCGCGAAGAAAAGCGCCTGAAGCAATCACTCCCTTTCTACCAGCAGGCCTGAAGCATAAGGCACAAGACCGGAAAGCCGAAATCATTTCGGCTTTTTTTATTATTCACAACTTTGACAAACTATTCTTTCCTGATTAAATCAAAAGTAGGTATCTACACATGGAGGACAAGAATGTGCACATTCGACCCAACTCGACAGCCACATGATGCTCACCCTGAACAGAAACAAAATGAAATCTACCTCGGCGACTACGATATGTGGTTCGCAGAAAGCGATCGCATCACATGGCAAAGCAAGCGCATTGGCAACAATCCACTCAGTCCAATGCCTCTGCGAGTGCATGAGGCATACCGCACCGTTCCCGTCTTCGCGCTGCGGAGCGAAATTCTGCAGAATCATTACCGCGAGCGTTACGGCGAATAAGCCATCACGCTGCCGCCCTCTTAAATGAAGGCGGTTTTTTAATCTTAAATATATACACAGAACCCTTGAACCGTTACAATTCGTTTGACAAAATTTAATCTATGTGATAATTTATTTCAAGCTTTTTGTACTTCAATTGGGGAAAACGCATGAATTCAACCCTGACCCTTCTTGCTGTCGTCATCAGTGTGCTTTCAGCATTAATACTCTGGCTCAAGCTCAAAGACCTGAACACACTTAAGCGACAGGTGTACGACCTCGTTTCGTTTTCTCGCAATGGCAACCCTTCAAAAGATGAGTTGAGTGATATCCTGAAAAAGTCATCTTCAAACCCTCCGTTCTCTGACCTGACGCTTGAGTTCGTTTTGCGTCAGTTGCTACACGAAGGCAAAATAGCAACCTCGACCCTGCGCGTAACGTGCGCTACGGACATTACGTACATCACTACTTATGTGCTTTGTGCGAGCCAGATCAAAGTCGCTGTTCGTAAACATCTGCACTCCTCATAACAAAACGCCACGTTAATACGTGGCGTATTTTTATACAAAAAAAGCCGTCGAACATGTTCGACGGCTTGGGTTGGTCAGATGCGATCAATGATGCCGGTGATGGTGACCTCCACCAAACTCGAAATAAATACCAGGTGCATTTATGTTCACGCCACCACGACCGAGATAAACAGGAGGTGGGTAGTACGGTTGCACGATGTCGTATGTCGGAGGGCTGTACTGCCAGTTGTATTGCCGAACGTAGGCAGGAGGTGATGCGAGGTAGACCGGAGGAGGGGTGAAGCGCGGTCGCACAACAACCTGAGGTTCGAGTTCGACTCGAACAAGTTGACCATCACAGATGATCTGCGTGCCGATGCGATCGATGCCGTTCACCTCGACGAGGACGCGTTCACCGGAATAGCAGTGTGCCTCTGCAGATGCGACGCCTGCGAAAGCGAGCAGGGTGAAAAGAACGAACTGATGCAATTTCATGACTGTCCCCTTGTGTGTTGAAAATCCTAATTGCCGATTTAACCTCTACTATTATATCACAAATACCATATTTAGCAAGTTTTAAATTGGGATAGATACTTTGACAAAACGCGAGAAACATTGAGAATAGAGTGAGATCGTCACCCTCGGAGTCGTTATGAGACACATTTTCTTGGCAGTACTTTTCGGCATTTTTTGCGGCCTTGTATCTATCGTTGGTATCGATATCTACATGAGAACGGGATATCTTTGGGGGCTCATCGTCACCACTCTGGGCTTCGTGTTGGCATTCAACTTCACCATGACCGCAACCATTCCTATCGGATTCATTCGTACCTGCAATAGTCCGTTCGTAAAAAATTCCCACGTCCTCTTGGGGTGGGCTGTCGTCACTCTCATCGGCATCTATCTCATCGTACTCCCCGCTCTTCGCGGTGATTAGTTCTTTCTTTCAACCATCGAGCACTGCTCGGTGGTTTTTATATCTTACGAGTCGTAAAAATAGTGCGCATTTACCTTCCGCAATATCGCCCGAGGGTTAATTTGCTTTTTCCTTATCTCCTTGCTTCTGCTTTGTCTTCAGGTAAAGATCTTCGACCTTAGCGCGCGCCCATGGTGTTTTGCGCAAAAAAACTAAACTCGATTTAATGCTCGGATTTGTTTGGAAGCATTTGATGTTTATCTGCTCGCCAAGACCTGCCCACGTATGCACGGCAACAAGATACTCGAGAATGGTCTCGAGCTTTACTCCATGAAAGGGGTTGTTGGGATTTTGTTCCATTTTTTAGTTATAACATATTTACTGCGAGCCATTAAAAACGCCCGGGAAGACGGGCGTTTGAAGACATTCAGTCAGTGCGTTCTCTCCACGCGGTGACTTGGTCGCGGTAGACGGGAAAATATGGATTGAATTTGAGTTTGCATTTGCAGCATGTGCATTTCACTTTTTCTCGAGACTGACTCGGACCACCGACAGCTTTGCCGTCATTGCGATACTCAATAAACTGAGAGACGTAGATGATCTTACCGCCACAGCCGTCGTGCGTCCCCACTTTTAGCACGACATCCTCTGTATTTCGATCATTACGTTCTTTTTCTGATTTGGGTTTACCATCATCGATCATGGCAGTGGCTACGATCAGTTGGTTCACCCTCTGTGGGCTAAGCATCAATACTCCTTGGGTTGGAAAAGGGAAAATTCTTAACTAAAAATACCACAACAAGTTCCCCGCTACAAGTTGTCCTGCACATCTTGCCCGACTCCACGCACTTCTATAGACTTGAAGAAGTAATGTTCTAGGAGATGTGATGTCCAATAGGATCTTTGTGCACTACCCACCATGCGTATCGAAAAAACTCGAGGGTGAATTCGACAAGCTCGTACGTTCTCATCCCATGCTTTCGTACTATGGAGACAAGGTCGATATCTATTCGAGCCCCCACACCACAGCTCAAGTACGCGAGATAGAAAAACTGCGCCAGCATGAAACACTCGTAAACTACATCCTGTATGCGCTACTTTTCGTCCTGACTCGTTTTAGGTTGCCACCTTCGATGGGTGCACTTAATGCACGTAGGCTCTTTCGTGAAGATCGGTTCAAGCTGCGCTACCACGCACGCGAGCTTCACCTATGTGCGACGGGTGTCTTTGTTCCACATCGTGACGGATACTTCCCCTATGACATGTGGAGAAATGCAAAACGTTTACTGTGTGAAGCGAAGCCCGTCTGGCAGATAGTAGGAAGCGAAGAATCAGGCTGGAGAATGGTTCAACTGACAACAATACCCGAGCGGACCAAACGACTTCGCCGAAAAGCGACACTCAATAGACTAGGAGAGTTTTCTGGCCCCATCGAACGCAGACACTGGGCACTTGATCTTATCGATCGCTTGTCCGGCAAAGCAGAATAACTCACTCCCCCATCCATGGGGGTTTTATTTTGTTACGATCTTCGATTCATCGAACCACACCGCTTCAATATTGTTTCCATCTGCATCATGAATGAACGCAGCATAATAGTTCGGACTATACTGCTCGCGATAGCCTGGGGCTCCGTTGTCTTTCGCACCTATCTTAAGTGCATTTTTATAGAATTCTTCTACTCCAGCTTTGTCCTCAGACAAAAATGCAACATGCCCTGACTGTGGTCCCTCCTTTTCTCCGATCCAAAAGCTTGAGTGTTGTGAGTCAGAAAATCCGACGACATTATATTCAGGGAGATCCATATAAAGCGTGTATCCAATTGGTGCGAGCAACGCTTCATAAAATTTCTTCGCTGCCTCATAATTTGAAACGGAGATGCCAGAATGTGCGATCATAAATTTGTCTTTAGTTTATATGTGACCATTATACTATAATTTAGTTTTTTCTTGATGAAGAAAAACCACCCTTATGGGGTGGCTTAAAGAACGAGTAGCTCAAGAACGTTGTACGGGCGCGTAGCACGGATGATTGTTGATGAACATCTTCGAAAGGAAGATAGCGAACAGGGATGCGAGCTGTGCATCATGACCCTGATCGTAGTAGTCTTCTGTCGCATCCATCGCACTCGAGTCCATGGTGTAAATACTACATGTGACTCTTATCTTTCTCGACGTCAGATCGATAGCGTAACGACGAGGAAGAACCCCCCGACCTCCTGCCTCACCTACTGCGGTGAAGAGCTCGACCACGTGTTCATGCGTTTCGCCTTCGTGCTCTTCGACAAAGCACTTGAGCAGATCCGAGCAGAGAAACATCTCCAGCTCGTGCTCAGCAATGAGCTGGCACTGCTTGAGGAAGAGCCTTGGATCCTGAAGGTCACGCAAGGTACTGTCTCCGAAGATGACGTCGAATAGGACGTGCAGACGGATGACGAGGGCGTTCGCGAAACGGGCAAAGTATTTGGCCATTTAAGGCTCCTTTCAAAAGAAATTCTCAGGAAACATTTCCTAGAAAATTATACCAGATTTGGTATAAAAGTCAATCAATCTTGCCTTAGATGCCTCCTGTTGCCTTACGGCGTTCTTCGAGGATTCGCGCTTCTGCATTTTTCTGTTGAAGAAGAATTGCCTTCTGCTCTGCGTCAGAATAGAAAGGTTTGTATTCAGTGAGCACTCCTGATGAGATACCTTTATTGAGTAGCGAGCGAGTCTTTGGACCAACAACGCCGAGCTGTTCTATGCCCTGACGCTTTTGAAATTCCATGACCGCCGCACGAGTCTTTGGACCGAAGTAGCTCGTGATGCTGTCGGGAGTAAGCAGTCCGAGTACCTTAAGTGTGATCTGCAGCTGACGCACATCTTCCCCGCGCGCACCCACGTCGAGATTCTGCCTGAAGACATCGTCAGGTCTCCCGTCAGCAACACCATCGAGCGCCGAGCGCATGTCGACAGTTACACCAGAAGAATTATTGCTCGACCTAAAGACGCCGCTTGCAACTATCAAACTATCATAAGGATTAATTATTCCTCCTTGTGGGTCGTGAATCTCAAAATGGAGATGCGGAACGGTATTCTCTGAATTGCCGCTATCACCCACCCAACCGATGAGCTGACCTTTGGAGACAGAGACACCACTCGTGATGCCAGGAGCATACGCGTGCACTTCTCCACCAAGACCATCGTCGGTACCGGGGTTATCGTTGTTTACATGTAGGTAGTCGTATTGATAACCCTCCGAATCAACGATGAGTATCTCGTAACCCCACGATGCCTGCGGAGAAACGACATACAACACTTTCCCGTCGACAGTCGAGACAAGTGGCGTCATCTTCGGAGCAATGATGTCGTTACCTTTATGCGTACGCGTGCCTCCTCCGCGCGGCTCCCCGAAATCATTGCGAAAACTATTTGGCCCGTTTACTGGGAACTCGATATTGCGCACTACTGCTGCCGAGGCCATGCTCGGCACAAGAAGAACAAGCCCAAATAAAAGACCGAGATATTTCATACTCCTCATTATACTGTATAGAACAGCTGACTCACTTGATTGTGATATTTTTGATATGCCTATATTGAATACGTGAGTCGGCGTAAAGAAAAACCGCCATACATCTGGCGGTTTGATTTATTTCTGCTTGGGTGGAATGTGGAGGACAAAGGTTCCGCTTGCCCACGTGAATGTCCAATTGAGCACCTTGTATTGATAAGCAAAATTTCCGACGAAAGAATCGTCACCAGCTTTTCGTACTTCACCGGTAAGTACTCCGTCATATCCACAGACGATATCGCTCGAACTCTTGATGACGACACGATCGTTTTCAATATTGCCATGAAATGCAACCGACTGCGGACAATCCTTCGATCCCTTGATCTCGAGTATGCCTGTAATGTCAGTTGAAGTATGCTCGGATACGTGCACGAGCATAATTCCCTCTTCATGCTTTGTCGGCTGTACCCACGTGCCAACAAGCTCACTCGGAAATTCTTTCAGTAGAGTTTCGGAACCTGCATAGTGCGCAGTAGTCATCGCAAGCAATCCCAATCCCACTCGCATTATAAATAACACCATTTGAATCTCCTCTTAACATCCTTTTCAAATTATCTTTCACAAGATTGAGGCTTTTTACTGCAAAAGTAAAGTAGGTTTGAGTATTTATATACTGTGTGATAATTTGCCATAGGAATCTTTTAAAGGAATAGTTATGGGC
>JAYTYM010000030.1:0-17245 GCA_043742365.1 bacterium
AAGTATAAGGATCAAGGCCTCGTCATTATCGGTGTTCATACACCTGAGTTCGCATTCGAGCATGTGCAAAAAAATGTCGAAGATGCGACAGGCAGATTCTATATCAAATATCCCGTTGTCCTCGACAATAATTACGCGACTTGGAACGCTTTCGGAAATCAGTTCTGGCCTAGAAAATATCTCGTCGATATAGACGGCTATATCGTCTACGACCATATCGGTGAAGGCGAGTACGACAAGACTGAGCACGCAATTCAAGACGCACTTAAGGAGCGTAATGCGCGACTCGCGACCAATATGGATGTTTCAACAGATGTCACCAAGCCCGTGAATGTCGTTACTATGGGCGAGGTTGCAAGCCCAGAAACCTACTTCGGTGCAAACCGCAACGAATACTTGGGTAACGGACAGGCAGGAAAAGATGGCGAGCAGAATTTCACTTTGCCCCAAACTTTTGAACGCAATAAGCTGTATCTTGCCGGGCAGTGGAACATTGCTGCAGAGTTCGCAGAAACAAGTGCAACGGTAGGAACCGCAGCCGTCGGAAATGATCGAATTGATTATCGTTACAAAGCAAAGAACGTTTACTTCGTGGCAGGAGCAAAGGATAAGCCCGTCACAATGGAAGTGACGCGCGACGGCAAGTCTCTCGACGCATCATTTAAGGGTGCCGACGTGTTCATCAAAGACGGCAAGAGTTATGTGACAATAACCGGCAATAGACTCTACAAGATAATAGAAGATAGCGCCGCGGGGGAGCATTTACTTGAGTTCATCATTAGCACACCAGGACTGCAAGCCTACACCTTTACGTTCGGGTAAAATTCATCTTGATGGTGCACGATTGGAGAACCAGAGTTATAATTATGGGGATAATTTAGCCACTATAATTAAAATGACTATGGACGAAAATCAAACAGGAAATCAAGGAGTAAATACAGCAGCCACGACTAACGAAACAGCAAGTAGTGGAGCACCTTCAGCACAATCTGCTCAGGCCGATATGAAGGCAGCTGCAGATAGAGCGAAGTCAGCGACCGCAGGATTCAAATTCGACAACTTATTCGCAGGCCGCATCGACAACATGAACTATATTTATGCTGTTGTAGGTTCAGTAGTTCTCGGTTTCGTTCTCGGAATAATACCCATTATTGGATTGTTGGTCAGCCTCGTCTTCCTTGTTATTGGGCTTGGAGTGTCAGCACGAAGATTTCACGACATTGGTATGTCTGGCTGGGCCTCACTTCTTTTGCTTATCCCATTCCTCGGACTTCTTGGTGTGATCTATCTCTGCTGGAAGCATGGCGACGCAGGTAGCAATGCCTACGGTGCAGTTCCAGACCCAAAGCGCGATCTCTTCAAGGCGATTCTCAACACATAAAGAAATATCTAGTCTAAAACTATGGCATTTAACTTATATAAGTTAATCTCGGATCATTAGATTTGGATACAGAACGAGGCGGCAGTCGCAGACGTGTCGAATGGGCTGTACTTTCGGTTACTGCCCATCGACCGTCAAAGACGACAACGAAGTTATGTGCCAAATATGATGATCCCATAAATCTATGAAACACAACAATGAAGCATATTTTGGTGGTGGCTGCTTCTGGTGCACCGAAGCAGTATTTAAAATGCTCAAAGGTGTCACCAAAGTTGAGCCTGGCTACGCAGGCGGCACCACAGAGAATCCAACATACGAAGAAGTATCTGGCGGGCGCACTGGCCACGCAGAGGTCATACACATTGAGTATGATCCATCTCAAGTTGCATATCGTGACCTTATGACGGTCTTCTTCGGTTCACATGATCCAACGACTATTAATAGGCAAGGTGCTGATGTCGGCACGCAGTATCGCTCTATCATTATTACGACGAGCGACGAGCAAAATGCTGAAGCCGAAGCATTCATAAAAGAGCTGAACGATTCGAACGCAAATGGGGCACCCATTGTTACTGAAGTAGAGCCACTCACCAAGTTTTACTCTGCAGAGAACTATCATCATGATTACTACGCCAACAACCCGAACCAAGGGTACTGCGAAATAATCATCAACCCAAAGCTCGAAAAGGTGAAGGCCAAGTTCACAGAGCTCCTAAATGATGAGAGTAAGCACAAGTAAGCACAATCCCCATGAATGTCTTAGCGCGATTTTTCTGCATCATCTTTACCATCATCTTTATATTCCAGAATTCGTTCTTGCTCTTTCTTAGGATCAAAGAGGGAAAGTCGCTTCTCGAAGCTTCACTGTCTCAAATTTCGCTCCTGTTCGGCATCGGACTAATCTGGATGCTCTACTTGCTGACCCGTCGATTCGCCAAGTATCAAGTGCTCTTAATTCTTCTCATGGGAATTATACTCATGGTTGTTTATGAAATAATACTTCCCTTAAGCCCGAGCAAGGCATATATGCAGTTGATACAGCAGCAGCACTTGGAAAATAATTACTAATAAAATAAATATATGGAAAACGATAAAATTGAAATGACCGATGCAGAATGGAAAGCAAAGTTAACACCTGAGCAATACAAGGTCTTGCGCGAAAAGGGGACAGAAGCACCAGGCTCCGGCAAATATGTACACGAACATGCGGAGGGGACGTACAAGTGCATGGCGTGCGGAAATCCTCTATTTGCTTCTGATACCAAGTTCGACTCAGGCACCGGTTGGCCAAGCTTTGATCAGGCGCTCGAAGGCGCGGTCAAGTATGAGCATGACAACAAATACGGCATGACCCGCACCGAAGTACTTTGCGCAAAATGCGATTCACACTTAGGGCACGTCTTTGATGACGGCCCCGACACAACGGGTAAAAGATTCTGTATGAATTCTGTGTGTTTAGAGCTCGAGGAGAAAAAATAAATCAACGCAAAATTAGCAACAAAAAACCACCCAAGTTGGGTGGTTCTTGCTAAGCAATTAGTTTGCCGGTGTTAATCCGCCGCACGCAAGACAGACTGGGGCTGGCTTACAGCTTGCAAGGCCTGAGCATGTGCTGGTTGCCGCTGGAGCCACTGTAATTGCAGGCACTGGAGCAGGATCCACAGGATTTGTCGATGTTCCAACGTTGCAGCTAAGCGTTCCACAGCCACATTCTGATGTGTTACTTTTTATATAACTACATCCAACTGGCGGGGCGGCGCACATCATCATCGGGCAAATTGCAGGTTTGGTAGAAGTTGAAGCTGGGCATGGTGCGCAGGGCTGACCTTCGACACACAATACTTGGGGGCAGGGTAATGGTTTGGTAATTTTGCATTCAGGGGTTGTGCAAATACCCGGAGATGTTGTTGCTGTGCTTGAAGTTACGTTACACATTTCAGGATGCCAATCGCAGCTCGCATCTCTAGGCATCATTGCGCCATCGTCGCAAAGTCGAGCAACCATCGTGCAAAATATTCCCGTAGGCTTGCATGGTGGTTTACTGCATAGAGCCGGTGATTGCGCTGCGGGTACACAGTTTTTATTTGCGAGTCCCCTTGAGAGCTCACCCATATATCCTGTACCACGTATGCCGTTCTCACTTTGGAACTTTATTAATGCCGCCTTTGTCATAGTGCCGAAGTATCCGGTGGGGTTTGTACTGAGATATCCCTTTTCGGAAAGCATGGCCTGTAATGCCGACACGTCGCTCCCGCGCGAACCGACGCCTAAGCCTCTTATAAATTTCACACACACTACCGACGTCTTCGGTGAGTACGTATTGAGCTGGTTAATTACAGTGTCATCTGTGACGACGTTGGGGTTCGCCATGGCGTACGAGGTATTCCACGCTAGCGCACTTAAAAGTGCCAGAGTTAAAAATGTATTTTTCATTGCTTTATTTTACTCCAAGCAGCCGAATATTCAATGAAAGCGCGTAAGTGCGCTCATTGACGCATAGAGGTGCTCGTCGTAGGCTTGTTGAAGAATATTTTGAGGATTTTGAAAAAAATAATTCGATAATGAGTGTTTGTGCCAGCACTACGAAGATAAAACTTTGACATTCGCTTACCTCGGCATTAATCTGACGTACGGACGACTGTAGGAGTTCTTGTGAATGCACGTGATTCTAAGGTACTAAAGAAACTCGGGGAAATGATCGCTCTGGCACGGAAGTCAGCGAAACTTTCGCGGCACGCACTTGCGGAAAAGCTTCCATACTCACGCACAACACTATGGCGGATCGAATCCGGGAAAAGGGATATGGGACTCTTCGAGCTCAAGCAACTTTTCGCGGTATGCGGATTTGTTTATACGCTTCGTGTCGTAAAAGCAGACGATGCGGACGCGGTTGTTGCCGTATTGTAAGGCAGAACGATGACCACACCTGTTTATGTAAGATTTGTGGAGTTCCCCAAAAACTTTTCTCGGAGTAAGTATGTCAGTTTCATTTCTGTAACGTTATTTGAAAACGATTGTCCCGTCGTCATTCTCCTCATGCGCATGCTTTGCGCTACAGGCAGACATGAGATCCATCGTACTCGTCTGCGTCTTGTAGACAATGCGCTCCTCGAGGGCGTAGTGGGACACAAGCAGAATCTCCACACTCTCATGCGCATGCTCCCCGCCATACGTCGCTTCATCACAGAAAATCAAACAGCTCAAGTATAGAGCTGTTTTTTGTTTGATTGAATGAACATGGCGGCGATGTTATGATAGGACAATGAACGAACCAGAAATAGATCAGTCAGTACAGATGCTGCTTCAGTTTGCAGGTGAGCAGAATCTTACGCACACGATATGGGCGCTTTCACCTGAACAAAAGAAATCACACCTCTATAAACAACTGGGTGAACAACGCTACCTCTCTGCGCTCCGCTCGGGCGGTATCGACAATGCTGAAATGACCAAGCAAGCATTCGTAATGGATCCTTATTTCTTGAAGTCACGCATTGTGACAGAAGCCGCCATTGCCGGATTCAATAATGCCGTCGATCTTAAGCATTATAAAAATGCACAAAAGATCAAAGACATAATGGGCCTCCCGGATGAGTTTGCTGTCCCCGAAGGCGAAGGAGTAGAAATCACGCCTCACCCCGAAGATGCGAGTGTCGAAAATACTCCAACAGTCTCGTAGCAAAGCATAGACACTTTTTGCTAATGTATTGTAACTAACAGCGCAGCTGTGTGGCTGGTTGCAAAAATTATCGCGCGTGGCATTCTTAATACAGATAGACTAAAGCAACTTATCGGAGGCAGCCATGTCTGGCGATACTTATGAAGAAGACGACGAACTCGATGAAGTAGTTCGCGAGCGGCTACGGAAAGCATTACGAGAAAGTGCTCCCACACTGCAAGAGCACGAGATAGAGCGCGCCGCTGAGGGAATCCTCAAGGAGCTCAAAGATCTGGTCGACAGCTTCGACCCTGACACCCTCGGTTCATGCTTCATCACAGCGAGTTTCTAGCATAAGAAAAGCGGCATTTATTGCCGTTTTTTGTATTGTCGCTCCTTTCTGTTTCTCTGCTATTATATATAAGTATATTCACTAATATTTATTTTATGGATACCGATGTACCGATGGGGAGTATAAGCGAAGGTGTAGATACCGCATCAATAATGGGTAGCATTGAAGCACAAGAAAAATTCGTTTTTCCACTTACCGGAGATAAAGCCAAAACTTTTTTACAGGAATGCGGACTGATTTGGAATCCCGACGAACATCACTATCACTCGCTTGTTGACGGAGCGAAATGGCAGATTAGTGAGGTAGGTGACGGCACAACACTTGCCGAGCTCGTACCTGCAGTCGCGGGTGCGCCTGGCGTTATGAGTGTCGATGCAGCCGGAGCAATAAACGGAATTCATTTTGGCGCAGATGAGCTCGACCTAGAGAACGCACGCCTAAATGGACTCGAGCTTGATTCTCCGGAAGGGAAGAGTTTAGATCTCCCTTCAATATAATATGAATGAAGAAAATCGCAGTCATACATTGATAGAAGTATCATCCGAAGGAGTTGCAACTGAGAAGGATAGTAAAGAAACGGGTGAGTTTATCGACCGCTATCTCGACATCAATATCAAAGCCTTCGACCCAAGGGCAAGTGACGAAGAGCGCGAAGCTGTCGCAACTGAGATACTCGACCTTCACCGCATGCTCGAAGATGGTACAGGCCTCGCGCCTGAATTTGTGCTCGACATGCGCGCACAGCTCAAGCGTATTGAGACAGGTTTCGTGTATGTAAAAAAACTTGAGCACGCTGTGCGAACGCTCGAGAGAGAGTCGACGGGAGGAATATTGGTCCCGCATGTCTATTACAACACTGTGCAGCTTTTTCAGGAAGCAATTGCCTCGGGTGTAAGTGATTCCGTCATCGAATATTTTAAACCATACATAGACGAGTATCTGAGCCGCGTCCGCGCTACGCAGGGCAGATAAAGCCACTTCTATTTGTTTTTCTTGCGCGTGAATCTTCTGCGTAAGTATATTTCGATAGTGAGAATGGTATTTAAAAGTAGTAGGTATAGAGGGACGAGTGTCATCGTAAGTGTAAAAGTTGTAATGGCAGAGAGCGCTAGTGCGTTCCCAAGTATAGACCAAGCAAACGTCGACAACGTCTCTTCTTTTGGCCGCCGCCACGCATGCCTCCACGTAGGAAGCGCGCCTATCGCATCGACGACGACAAAGAGGAATATTGCTATCATCGGTTCGTTCGTGAGTCGCCACAAGACTAGACCGAGTACTGCCGCAAGTTGGCAGTAACCATCGAAGCGCGTATATGAGAATCCGCCCTTATTAAGCGACATGAGTATTATTGCCGCGCACTCAACCACAAGCGCACCTGCGATGACCGTTGAAACTATCGCACCTTCCGCATATGAAGCGAGTGCAGCAAGAAGCGACAGCAGAAGCCAAGTGATCCAACTTACGATAGCGGGCTTTGTTTTCCCGAGGCGGATATCTCGAATGTAAGGCAATGCAGTAGAAGCTTCGATGATGCCGGCGAGGATGATGACGATATTCATATTTATATATTAACATTGAGAAGTCGAAAATCGGTCTACTTGCGTTGCCGCTCCTCATCCCAGTCGCACTTGCGAAGTACTCATCTGAGTGTATATTTGTAACGGAATGTTTCAGAAAGGTTGAGGTGATCCATGGACAGAACTCGCTACGGTGTCTGGAATAGCAAATATTTTCTTCTCATCGGCATCCTCTTTGTTGCGGTGCTCATGATCTCGAATACGGTTTCGACGAAACTTATTCAAATCGGTCCATATGTCTTCGCTGGTGCGATATTCATTTTCCCCATCAGCTATATCTTTGGTGATGTGCTGACAGAGGTCTATGGATTTCGTGCATCGCGCATTATCATCTGGTGCGGCTTCGCAGCTCTTGTCCTCATGTCCTTCTGTTATTGGTTTGTGCAGGTGTTGCCCGCACCCCCATTTTGGCAAAATCAAAAGGCCTATGAGCAGATATTGGGTGGAGTGCCGCGCATTGTGCTTGGCTCTATACTCGCCTACATCGTGGGGGAGTTCGCCAATTCATATGTCCTCTCGAGGATGAAGGTCTGGAGTAAAGGCCGCGACTTGTGGTTGCGAACGATCGGCTCGACCATTGTCGGCGAAGGGCTCGACAGTCTCATATTCGGACTTGTGTCATTTGCGGGCACTATCCCAAATGATGCGCTCGTCAGTCTTATATTGTCGGGCTATGTTGCAAAGGTTCTTTTTGAGGTGATGTGTACGCCGCTTACGTATGTCATCGTCAGTAAATTGAAGCAAGCAGAGTATCTCGACGTCTACGATCGCAACGTCAGCTATAATCCTTTCTCATTCAAAGAATAATATTGAAATGCCCCTCAGGTCGAGGGGCATTTTTTTCTTTAAAGAACATGTATTAATCAGCCGATATTCGCGGGAGTCACGCCGGACTGCGAATAAGAAGTGCGGTGATAAAGCAGATGAACCCTGCTTGATAAAAATCCATCTTGAAAGTAGGGAAGAAGTAATTCCACAGAAATTTGAGTACAAATGTTCCAAGCACCGCTCCCACAAAAGCGAGGATATCGAAGCGGTACTTTACGACTGTTTCTTTTATTTTCACCACCCCATGCTCCCTCATTAAGCTGCTGTATGTGTATCCACCGACATCATAACTCTGATCAATGAACGGATGGTGATTAAAATACTGCTGAGTACAGCTTTGCATATTCGCAATAATATGCGAATATCCCATCGGACTCATTCAAGGAGAACATATGTCCTTTTTACGCAGTTTTAGCAAAGCATGCTGGATGTTCATCATCCCCATGTGCCTTTTAATCATCGGCTGTATCGTGCTTTTTTTCGCAGGGCACAGAGACCTCGCAGTATCGCTATCGACGCTCGGCACGCCGGTTCTCGTTTTGGGCTGGTTCGCTTACACAGTCTTCGTCGACTCGCGCAAACGCTGGCCCAAGGATCATTGGTTCGTCCGCTATCACAAGATCATGACATTCAAAAGACGCTGAATCCCAGATCGCCCCACAGGCGATCTTTTTTATAACCATTTAAAACTATTTCATACGATATATCGTATGAAATGAATGTTTCACTTTTAAGTTTTTACAAAGATAAAAACCGCCTCGCAGAGTGCGTGGCGGCAAATGAAACGTGATTCAAACAAATTTGCGTGATATGAGCCAAACCATGGTGGCTTGGATGACCACAAAGACGATGGGTGTGAGTGCACCAGCAATACTCCACTCGCTGATCCCGATAACACCGGCAACTCCGCCAGCAAAAAAGAAAAGCCAGGCAGCGAAGCTTTTCGTAGAGGGATTCTTGTGAAGGTTTCTGATCATCGGAAGTGTTGCAATAATGATAGTCAGCAAGCTGACGACGATCGCAACATTACTGTCACCGGTGATGAGGTACAAGACCGCCCCTATAGCAGCACCGACAATGCACTGCGTATCAAGTGGAGTCCAGCCGACTCTGGCCTTTTTGTAGAGACTGACGCCAACGAGAACCCCGGTTCCCACGACATAAGCAAGCATGAGCCAAGAGAACATGCCTTTGCTCCACATCCCGAAGAATATTGCGAGATCGAGCAACCCCCAAGACAGGTAGGTCGATATGGTTGGCCTGCTCTCGCTTGCGAGAATGCTTTTGACATAGGGGATATATGCAGAGATGGAAATGATGAACGCAAGCGATGAGAATAGAGCGATGCGGTCCATGCTGAACCTCCAAAATTTAAAGTTTTAAAGAACCGATTGCATATATTATACCATTTATCTCAATATACGTCAATCTATAAGTAGCTTATTAGATTTATGAGTACGTACTTATCAAGGTTATCTCCACAGGTTATCCACTGCTTATCCACAGTCTTAGGCACCTGCTTTAAATATGTATATTCTGTCATAAAACATTGTGGTTAAGCCACAAAACCCCAAGGCCGCTCTTTCCTATGATCGAAACATTGTTTTTTGAGGGGCTACGGAGCTCGACCGGAGCGAGTCTGAGCAAAAATTCAGCAGAATTTTATGCGTGCCCTCAAAAAACTAATATCGAGCGTCCTATTGACCATCACTCCTGCTTCATTTATACTGTTTTCACTATACGATTCTGATTGTGTAATGGCCGCAATCGTTTGGGGAAAACGTTTAAACATAGTGCTTTTGGAGAAGTGCTGTGTATCTATCTCAAGTTCAAGTAAGGAAGAAATAAGCACAACCTTAAACAGGCTCGTGTTTTTGCGTCTATTCATAGCTTAATTTTGACGCATAGCTTCGTTGCCATCGGCACGACTTCGATAGCAGTACCAGAGTACAGCTATGCGAAGATCGTTACTCGGCGCCTTGCTCAGCTTTCAAAATAAAGCCATGAACGCTCTTACTTGAGGACACTTTGTACATTCTGCATATTTCGCGTTCATTTTATTAGCAGTTTATTAGCTACTAGTTATATTTATGGAGGCAATTAAAAAGAAGTATTTCGGGCACTACAAGGAGCCCCTCGCCGAGATCCCTAATCTCGTCGAAATGCAGAAGAAGTCCTACGACTGGTTGGTCGCGGAAGGACTCGCAGAGGTGTTCAAGGAGTTCTCTCCTATAAGAGACTACTCTGGAAAGAAGTTCGAACTTGAGTTCGTAGGCTTTGAGCTTACCGAACCTCGTTTTGACGAGCACTTCGCACGCGAGAACAAGCTTTCGTATGAGACACCGCTCCGCACGAAGGTTCGCCTCACCAACAAGACGCTTGGAGTCGTGAAGGAGCAGGAGATCTTTATGGCAGACTTTCCTCTCGCGACACCTCGCGGTACTTTCATCGTAAACGGCGTAGAGCGCGTTGTCGTCCCTCAGCTTGCACGCTCATTCGGAATTTTCTTCACAGCGCAGGAACTCAAAGCCGGTCGCTTCTTCGGAGCGAAGGTCATTCCTTCACGCGGTGCATGGATAGAGATCGAGACTGACGCCGACGAGGTTGTCTGGGTCAAGATCGATCGCAAGCGCAAGTTCCCCATAACCTCCCTCCTACGTGTCTTCGGACAGTGCGGTGATGCAGAAATATTGAAAGCATTCGAGGGTAACCCCGACGCAAAGCGTTACATGGAGAAGACCCTTGCAAAGGATCCTGCAAAGTCTCTCGAAGAGTCATATGTCGAAACCTACCGCCGCCTCCGCGATGGTGATGTGACAACGACCACGAATGCTCGTGAACTCATCGACGCAATGTTCGCACGCGAGCGCTATGACCTCTCCTCGGTCGGCCGCTTCCGCTTCAACAAGCGCTTCGGGAACGCCATGGACCCAAAGTCGCTCGAAGGCCGCACCCTTACATTCACCGACCTCATTGCAACTATCGGCAACATTGCCAAGTTGAATCACACCAAAGGCGCAGCCGAAGATGATATCGATCACTTGGGCTCTCGCCGTGTACGCTACGTTGGAGAAATGCTTCAGGCAAAGCTCCGCGTTGGTATGACACAGATGAAGCGCAATATTCAGGACCGTATGTCGACTGTAGAGACCGACACTATTCTTCCTATAAACTTCGTTTCACCCCGCCCACTTCAGGCACGTCTCAAGGAATTCTTCACCACCAATCAGCTTTCACAGTTGATGAGTCAGAAGAACGTCCTCGATGAAGTCGAGCACCTCCGCACCTGTTCAGCGATGGGTCCCGGTGGACTCACCAAGGAGCGCGCAGGCCTTGAGGTCCGCGATGTGCATCCTTCTCACTACGGACGGCTCTGCCCAATTCACACACCAGAAGGTCCGAACATCGGTCTTGTACTCCGTCTCGCAGCATATGCTCGCGTCAACGACTTCGGTGTTATCGAGACCCCATACGTAAAAGTTGAGAACGGTCAGATCACGACAAAGATCGTCTACATGAATGCCCTCGAAGAAGAGGAGCACACCATCGCTCACGCGGCAATTTCTTACGACGATACGGGTATGATCCTTACCGATCGTGTTGAGGCGCGCATTGGCGGCTCTCCAGGTATGGTTGACCGCGATCAAGTCGAGTTCATCGACGTTGCGACCAATCAGGCTTTCTCGACCGCAACCTCATCGATTCCATTCCTCGAACACAATGATGCGAACCGCGCACTCATGGGTTCAAACATGCAGAAGCAGGCAACGCCTTGCATCATCCCTCAGGCACCTATTGTTGCGACAGGTATGGAGGCACGCATCGCGCGTGACTCAGGCCGCGTCATACTCGCAGAGTCAGATGGCACCATCAAGGAGATGGATGCCCGTCATATCGTTTTCAAAGACAACAAGGGCAATGAGAAGACCTACAATCTCATCAACTTTGTTATGACCAACGACGCGACAATGTTCCATCAGCGTCCTATCGTGAACGTCGGCGACAAAGTAAAGAAAGGCGATGTTCTCGCAGATACCTCAACCTCAGACCGCGGTGAGATGGCGCTCGGACAGAATCTCCTCGTTGCATTCATGTCATGGGGCGGTGCCAACTACGAAGATGCCATCATCCTTTCAGAGCGCCTCGTACGTGAGTCTATCCTTACCTCTATCCACATCGAGAAATTCGTCGTAAACGTCAGAGACACCAAACTTGGACCCGAAATTACCACCCCTGATATACCCAATGTCGGAGAAGTTAAGCTCAAGGACCTCGATCACGAAGGCATCGTCCGCATTGGTGCAGAAGTTCGCCCAGGCGACATTCTCGTCGGTAAAATAACACCTAAGGGTGAGGCACAACTCACTCCTGAGGAACGCTTGCTCCGCTCGATCTTTGGTGAGAAGGCTCGCGACGTCAAAGACACATCACTACGCATGGAACACGGCAAACGTGGTCGCATCATCGGCATTAAGGTCTTTACTCGCGAGAAAGGCGACAACCTCGAGTCAGGTATCATCAAGCGTATATATCTAGAGGTCGCACAGCTCAGGAACATTTCAGTAGGAGACAAGCTCGCTGGTCGCCACGGAAACAAGGGTGTTATCTCAAAGATTCTTCCCCTAGAAGAAATGCCATACATGCTCGATGGTACTCCCGTAGACGTCATTCTGACCCCACTAGGAGTCCCATCACGTATGAACCTCGGACAGATCTTCGAGCTCCACTTAGGACTCGCTGCAAATGCACACGGCTATCAGGCCATCACCCCATCATTCCTCGGTGTTACCGAAGAGGAGATCCGCGCAGAGCTCAAATCAGCAGGATTTAACGAAGATGGAAAGATGCGCCTCTACGACGGACGCAACGGTGAGCCATTCGAACAAGAAGTCTCAGTTGGCTACATGTATATCTTGAAACTTCATCACATGGTTGAGGATAAGATCCACATGCGTTCCATCGGGCCCTACTCGCTTATCACCCAGCAGCCGCTCGGAGGTAAAGCACAAGGCGGAGGACAGCGTTTCGGTGAAATGGAAGTCTGGGCGCTCCAAGGTTATGGTGCCGCTCACATCCTTCGCGAAATGCTCACTGTAAAGTCAGACGATATTCTCGGACGCTCAGCAGCATTCGACTCCATCGTCAAAGGCCGCAACATCCGCGAACCCAACCTTCCTGCAACATTCCACGTGTTACTCAATTCACTTCGCGGACTCGCACTCGACATCGACCTTATCAAAGAAGATCGCGACGAAGTCGTCTAATTATTAGCTAATAAAAACAATACATACACAAAACTCCAACCGGAGAGAAAGCACGATGATGGGATTTTGGATGGCATGCGATGTGATTTCATGAGAAGTGTCGCCGGGGCTGTACACCAAGTACTGCTCCCAGACCTTCGAAGAAAATCACAACGCAGGACGCCAAAATCACGCATCGGGCATATGTAAAAAACAACATGAAAAACCCAATAACAGATTTTAACGCTATCGGTATCAAGCTCGCATCTCCCGAGCGCATGAAGGAATGGTCCTACGGCGAGATAACGAAGCCAGAGACGATCAACTACCGTACCCAGCGCTCTGAGCGCGGTGGCCTCTTCGACGAGCGCATCTTCGGACCAGAAAAAGACTTCGAGTGCTACTGCGCAAAGTACCGCGGTATCCGCTTCAAGGGCATCATCTGTGAGAAGTGTGGTGTCGAGATCACTCGTGCTATCGTGCGCCGTGAGCGCATGGGACACATCGAGCTCGCAGCTCCTGTCTCACACATCTGGTTCTTGCGCGGTATTCCATCACGCATCGGCCTCTTGCTCAATCTCCCCGTTGCTGAACTCGAGAAGGTCATCTACTTTGCCGCATACATCGTCACAAGTGTGAACGAGAATGACAAAGAGAACCTCTTGAAGGAACTCGACCGCGAATACAAGTCCAAGGTAAAGAGCCTCGAAGACAAGCGCTCAAAGGACAAGTTCAAAGAGCTTCTTACTGCTGCCAAGAAAGAGATAGACGGTATCAAAGTAGGCCTCATCCTCGATGAAATGACCTATCACAAGTACAGCCTTAAGTACTCGTCAGCGTTCGAAGCTGGCATCGGTGCAGAAGCAGTATTTGCGATGTTCAAAAAGCTCGACATGAAGAAGCTTGAGATCCATCTTGAGACTTCACTCGAGAAGGCAGGTGCTGTTGAGCGTGCAAAGCTCTACAAGCGCCTAGCACTTGCTCGTGCAATGCTTCGCTCCGGTGTTCGCCCAGAATGGATGTTCCTTACTGTCATTCCTGTCATCCCTCCAGGACTACGCCCAATGGTCGCCCTCGAAGGTGGACGCCACGCGACCTCAGACGTCAACGACCTTTACCGCCGCGTCATCAACCGCAACAACCGCTTGAAGAAGCTTGTTGAGATCGACGCACCAGAGGTCATTCTCCGAAACGAAAAGCGTATTTTGCAGGAAGCAGTCGACGCACTTATCGACAACTCCATCCGCCACGGATCGACATCAGCTGCAATGAGTCAGACTCAGCGCCGTCAGTTGAAGTCCCTCGCAGATACTTTGAAGGGTAAGCAGGGCTTGTTCCGCCAGAACCTCCTTGGAAAGCGTGTCGACTACTCAGGCCGCTCTGTTATCGTCGTCGGTCCTGACTTGAAGCTCAATCAGTGCGGACTTCCAAAGCACATGGCACTCGAGCTTTTCCGCCCTTTCGTTATTGCGAAACTATTAGAGCAGGGACTCGCATTCAATATCCGTGGCGCCAACCGTCTTATCGACGAAGGTATCCCTGAGGTGTGGGCAAATCTCGAAGACGTCATCAAGGGCAAGTACGTGCTACTCAACCGTGCACCGACACTTCACCGCCTTGGAATTCAGGCATTCAATCCTACACTTATCGAAGGTAACGCTATTCAGGTCCACCCACTCGTTTGTTCCGCTTTCAACGCAGACTTCGATGGAGACCAAATGGCCGTCCACGTTCCGCTTTCAGATCAGGCACAAGCAGAAGCGCGTGAGCTTATGGCAGCCAACAAGAACCTTTTGAAACCAGGTTCGGGCGACCCTGTTGTGAACCCAGGCCTCGACATCGTGCTCGGCTGTTTCTGGATGACAAAGTATGTTGAAGGGGAGAAGGGTGAGGGTAAAATATTCCCAACACCTAATTCCGCTATCACCGCATACGATTTCGGTGTCGTCGGATTCCGCGCCAAGATCAAGGTCATGGGCACCGACAGCGCCAAGTACACAGAGTACGAAGGCAAACCATTCGAGACGACCGTTGGCCGCTTGCTCTTCAACTCAGTCCTTCCATCAGACTTCCCATTCATCAACACCGACATTACCAAGAAGGCACTTGCCAACATGGTAGACGACCTTATTACTCGTTACGGTATCGACGGCACTCCACAGGTCCTCGACAAAATAAAGGCATTCGGTTACCGCTATGTCACCAAGTCAGGTATTACATGGTCACTTTCCGACGTTAAGGTTCCTCCGGAGAAGGGTGGGATCGTGAAGGCCGCTCGCAAGGAAGAGGAAATGATCCTCAATCAGTGGCAGGAAGGCTTGCTTTCAACAGACGAGAAGTACGACAAGGTCATCGAGATTTGGAAAAAGGTTGAAATCGACATCGAGAAGGTTGTTCCTTTAGGACTTCCTAAGAACGGTCCAGTCATGGACATGTTGAACTCAGGTGCGCGTGGTTCCATCAAGCAAGTCACAAAGATGGTCGGCATCAAAGGTCTTACCCAAGGACCATCAGGCCGCGTCATCGACTTCCCAATGGTACCGTCACTCAAGGAAGGACTTTCACCACTTGAATACTTTATCTCAACTCACGGTTCTCGTAAGGGTTTGACCGATACTGCTTTGAACACTGCGAAAGCAGGTTACCTCACACGCCGCCTCGTAGATGTCGCACAGGATGTTGTCGTTATCGATGCAGACTGTGGCGAGAAGGAGGGAATCCACCTCACTGTCGAGAACGCATCAGGTATTGAGATCACACTCGGACGCTCGTCACGCGGTCGCGTCATGGCAAAGGATGTCATCGGCGGAGACGGCAAAGTCGTCTTTAAGAAAGGCTCACTCCTCGGACGCGACGAAGCACAGTTGGTTGAGAAGTCAGGAGCGACAGAGATCTTCGTTCGCTCACCGCTTACCTGCAAAACGCTCCGGGGTGTATGTCAGCAGTGTTACGGTATGGACCTCGGGCGCGGTACGCTCGTAGCAATGGGAGAGACCGTCGGAATCGTCGCAGCGCAAGCTATCGGCGAGCCAGGAACTCAGCTCACAATGCGTACCTTCCACGCCGGTGGTGCCGCAGGTGAGGACATTACCATGGGTCTTCCACGTGTCGAAGACATTTTCGAACGCCAGACTCCTAAGGCTCAAGCAGTTGTTTGTAAGCTCGACGGATTCATTGCCGACATCAAGCAAGGTGAGAAGGAAGACCTTATCATTGTAGTACTTAGTCGCGAACCAAAGAAGGAGAAAAAGGATGCAACCGACAAGGAGAAAGAGAAGGATATCAAAGAAGCCGAGCACTCTGTCTCGTTCCGCCGTTCACCTATCGTGAAGATCGGACAGGACGTGAAGGCAGGCGACTTGCTCACCAACGGTTACGCTGATATCGACGAGCTCTTCAAGTACGGAGGCATCGATCGCGCACAGCGCTACATCATCTCTGAGATCAACAAGATCTACGAAACACAAGGTGCTTCTATTTCTCGCAAGCACTGTGAGGTCATCGTTCGCCAAATGTTCTCACGCCGCAAGATCAAGGTCTCAGGCGACACACGCTTCTCAGTAGGCGACATCGTCGAGGAGTCAGAGCTCGCAGTCGAGAACGCACGCGTCGGTAAACTCGGACAAGAGTTAGCCAAGGGCGACAATCTCGTCTTGGGTATCACTGAAGTTGCACTCACCAAGGAGTCTTTCCTTTCAGCAGCGTCCTTCCAGAACACATCCCGTGTCTTGATCGAAGCCGCAGTTCAGGGAGCGACAGACCGCCTGTACGGCTTGAAGGAGAACGTTATCTTGGGCCGCTTGATTCCAGCGGGTACAGGGTTTCATAGCAATAGAGTGGCTCCCGAATACGATCCGGAGGATGATCTACCACCACGCGAAATAATCCAAGCCTAGGTAAAGTCCCATTTTGGGCGATCTTCGAATGTGGCATCTCGTGCGGGTCCGGAAGATGAACCTTGTGTACACCTTCTCGGACACCGCCCGATCGCCACATCCGAATCTCATCCCAAAAGTGAAACTTTACTAAAACAAAGACAGAAGCAGTAGGAAAAAATTTTTAAGAAAGTGGGCTTCATCGTGAAATCATAAATAGAGAGTAGAGTGCGAGATTCTCACAAAAGTTGTCTGTTTCCGTTTGCTAATGAAATACAGTTCACATAAAACGCATTTCATTAGCAATAGGTAACCGGTAACACCAGTTACGAAA
>JAYTYM010000031.1:0-11833 GCA_043742365.1 bacterium
ATTGATAAGCTTCTTTATTTCATATGGCTTTGCGATGTAATTGGCAACAAAGTCTTCGATGCCGCCCGCAGTCTCGATACGAATGCCACCAAAATCAAACAGCGTCTGAATAATACCTTCTTGGTCGACAGTCACGTTCTGTATGCGATCAATGCGAAATGATGCAGACCTACGATGAAAGAGTCCGTCTTGGTTGATGTCGAATACTCGCTTGTCGGTGATCATGAGAATGTCGAGATAATAATCAGTCCATATATTCCAGCCCATGATCCACACTATCGAAAGCCATGCGAAGAGAAAGAATCCTCCTGCAGCAAACGTACTGCCGCTAAATGCAAAAATTTTCTCTAGAGGGAGAAGGTGGAAGAAGACAAGAAGTACGACGGGTACAAGTACTGCAAATACCAGTACGAACATATCACCCAAAAGTACGAACCAGTGCCTGCGAACGATGCGGATTATCTTTTCATCTTTCTCAACTTCTATCATATGTTAGTAGAAAGAGAATAAAGTACCGTGAAAAGAGCCATTCCTCCAATAAGTACAGAAAGTCCGATGACATAAACAAGTTTGACGAAAACAAGTTCGACTGCACCATTACCGTAGTTATTCCAGTGATAGCGAAGTACGAGCGCATGTACGAGCGAAACCGCAGTGAGTATACAGAATATAACCACAAGAAACATCGTGGTAAGCGGGATCTGAAAGTTCATATTGCTGAGTAGGGTAAGGCCCATAACACTTATAGTATATCGTATTATTGCGCTGAATAGAATAAGTCCGAAAACACGCATCTGTGCTTGTTCTGTATTTGCCCACTGTCTTGGGTGGATGTATTTGCTTTAAATATTACATATTTGCCTAGTGATACCTATAAACAGTTGACTTAATCAGACAGCTTTGTTAGCATCCTCCTTACATGTTAGCAATCAGATTACAGCGCGTTGGGCGCACGAACGACCCGTCATTCCGCATTATTGTGCAGGATCACCGCCGTTCACCCAAAAAGACACGAGGACTTGTTGAATTTGTCGGCTCTTACGATGCCCGCAAAGGCACACCCCAGGTTAATGCAGAGCGTATCAAGTACTGGCTTTCTGTCGGAGCACGTCCTTCTGACACTGTTCACAATATTCTCGTTAGCACTAAGGTGATCGACGCCAAGAAAGTGAACGCAATGAACAAGAAGACGAAGATCGTGAAGGAGACTCCCAAGGAAGAAGTAAAGGCAGCTCCCGTTGCTCCAAAGGCCGAAAAGGCTGAAGCCGCACCTGAAGCAAAAGCAGAGCCTAAGGAGGAAGTGAAGGAAGAGGCTCCTGTAGAAGTGAAGGCAGAGGAAGCCGCACCTGTAGCCCCAGCCGCAGAAGCTCCAGCAGCATAAAGACTTTCAATAAAATTAACCCAAAACATCCGCCCTTAAGGCGGATGTTTTGTTGACTTCGTCTAGCGAGGAAGAAGAGCAAATGTCGTCATTTGCTCTTCGTCCGAGCGACTTAAATTTTAATGACCGAAGGGAATATAAAATTGGAAGTGCACTGAAATTCCTATTGCATGTGCCGACCTAAATTTTACGACTGTAGGAAGATAAAATTGGAAGTGGCATGGAATTCTTATTCCATAGCCCGACGACGAAGCAAGGGGAGGTCCTTTACAAAAGAGAGCAATGCGATACCGTACAGTAAGACGCAATATTAAATTGGAGATATGTAATGAGCATAATTGCTTTTTCGAGGTCACTCAGAGACTTTTTAAACGGAGAGTCACTTGTCGTTTCAGGCAAATCACAATTCCAATATCTTGAGCCTGAGCTCGAGCTCATCAGAGAGGCTCTTTCGCTTGGGACTGCAGTCTCGATTGAGCACGTTGTTGGTGCGAAAGTTGAAGACAGTGGCGAATACCTCGCACATGCGCACGATCCACTATCCGCAAAATTCATGCGCTATATGGAGCGCGAACTTGCTCACGAAGACGAAGCGACAATGGGTGATATCTCGCGCCTCGGTGTAGAGCCTGTGGTGCGAAGTAAGATGCTCTCGGCCCTTAATGCAGGTTTTGTTGTATTTCTTGTTCCCCTGTTGGGGCAAACTTACAGACTTGTGCACTGCCTGCACGACAATAGCTAAGCAGATGCCACTCATAGGAGTGGCATTTTTATTTGTCTTGCACAATAAGTGTGCGTTGACAAAACAACGTCTTGGCTCATAATTAAAACTTACAGAGCGAGGGCTCGAAATCCTCACTGTGATCGTCAGTATTAATGGATTAAATTGTTAAGATATGGCTGAATCATTTCCAGATCAGGAGTTTCTCGAATATGTCGTGAAAAACCTCGTAGATAACCCAGAAGCAGTTAAAGTCGGCCGCGTTGTCGACCAGATGGGCGTATTGCTTACACTCGATATCGATCCTGCTGACATGGGCAAGGTTATCGGCCGCATGGGCAACACCGCCAAGGCAGTCCGCACACTTTTGCGCGTTGTCGGCATGAAGAACAATGCACGCGTCAACTTAAAGATCAACGAACCAGAAGGAGGCAAGCGCGCAGGACAGGTAGCTGCTGAGTCATCTGATGTTGACGACGTTATCGCCGACCTCAAAGCCGAATAAAACTCTAAATTAGCGCCCTTCAAATTTTTCTTTGACGAAAGGTTCGGAGAATCGAGATAGAATAAAATTTCAAACAAAAACCACACTCGCGTAGTGTGGTTTTTGTTTTGCACAGAAATGTCGGCGTATTAAAAGTGCCAAGCGTTAGCTCGGCACTGTATGGAATCATTTGAACATGATCCACAGATCAGAAGAGATGCAAAACGCCATCAAGAGCGCGAGCAGAGTCATACCCGCAAAGCGAAGTGCTTTTGCGCCCCCCTTAAAAAATGTTTCGAGGAGTCTTCCGACGATGTGTCCGCCATCCAGTGGGTATAGCGGGATAAGGTTCGAGAGTCCGAGGACAAAGTTAAGATAGATCCAAAATTTTACAAGACTTAGTCCATCCTCCACTTTGCCGGCATCCTTTGCAATGCTTGCAATGTTGCCACTTTCCCATGCTTGTTGCCAGTGGGATGAGAATGCGATACCGACCTGCACAAGCAGAACGATTGCAATGACAGGGAAAATGTATCCGCAGACGAATCGCCTAAAGCGCCACCCGAGGATGGCCGTGCCGATCAAGAATAGCGGCAATTGCCACGAACTCAAGTGTAGGTCTGTGGCAAAGAGAGTAACAGCGAAATGCGGCGAATGTCCGCTCACGAGTCGGACGAGAGACAGTAGTCCAAGGGTAAAGAGGCAAGTGAGGATGTTAATCAGAGGTCCGGCGCCGGCAATGTAGGTTACATTCTCATAGCTTCCATGCTCGGCATCTTTGCTCTCTTCAGCAACTACTGATCCTGCGAGAGGCAGTAATCCAAACGAAAAGAAAAAATCCTTTCCGAATTTCTTTCGCAACCACTCATTCTTGAGGCTTACGCTAGGACCGATACCGACAAGCATTTTTTTGACAGGAATGCCGCATTCGCGCATCGCATACAGATGACCAAATTCGTGGACAAAGATAACTGCCCACAGCGTGACGAACAATACCAAGATGGTTGTTGCCATGCGAACTCCTTTTATGAAAATGAAAAGTATTTAATTTAGTAATACCACACGATGTTATTTTGACAAGAGTAGTGCTTTCAGTTCTGGTCGAAGTGGAGGGTGATATAATTTCTGTATGAAAATGAACTGGAAATCGAAAAATACAATAGCAACAGTTATCGTATTAGCGGGACTGCTCACGCTCTCACTTTATGTTCTTTATGACATGGGAATACTTACTGGTGAGAATCCACGCGACACAAAACGGATCAAGGAAATGAATGTCATTATTTCCGCACTTGAGTCGTACGGACGAGAGCATCATGGAGTATTTCCCGAGTCACTTGATGTGCTCTCGAACGAAAGATATCTAATGAAGGTATATGCCGATTCAGTAACAGGAGAGCCCTATAAGTATGTCTTTGACAGTGAGGGAAATTATTCTGTCTGTACCTATGTGGTTGACCATACACAGAAATGTCTTCCCACAAATGCAAAGAAAATCGGCTTTTGATGTGAGCAGGAGTATTTTAGCGAGAAAAAATAAGAACACATGAGAAAACTTTCCTTTTATGTTTAAATTGTTAGCATGATTAAAGATAGTTTTTAAGGAGTCATCATGTCCAAGGTTGCGGTGGATAGGAGAGATACAGAGAAGCGCGCAGCAGATATCGCAGATCTGGAAGCCATGCTCAACAATGCACTCAGTGATGCTGAGCTCTGCGCTCGCTCAGTCGAGATCTACGAACGCCTCAAAGAGGCCAAGAAGAACATGCGTTATCGCGTGGATATCGACGAAGCCCAAAGGATCGACCAGGAATGTCTCGATTTCATACGAGTCCTCGACGAGATCAAGGATCGTAGGCACCCCAAAGCCCTTGACCAGTTCAGAGAACAGATAAAGAGGATCGGTGGTGACGTAATCACCATTTGACCCACCTAATACCGCGCACGCGCGGTATTTATTTTTTAACATTTCTTTTTTGGGTTATCTCTCGTTGCATGCTAATCTCAAATGAGAACAACCATAAACCCAAATGAAAAAAATCATTCTTGCATCCACGAATCCCGTAAAAGTAGCTGTCGCAAAGGCGGCATTTGCTGCTGTTTTCCCAGACACCGCATTCGAGGTCATTCCCGTCGCAACAGATTCGGGAGTACCCGCACAGCCGTTTGATGATGAGGCGCTAGAGGGTGCCATGAATCGCCTGCGTGGCGTGCGCGCGACTCACCCCAAGGCGGACTATTGGGTAAGCCAAGAAGGAGGGCTTGTCACTTTCGGCGAGGGATTTTATAACCGTGCTTGGATAATTTTTTCTGACAAGAAAGGACATATCGGCAAGAGCTCAACTCCAAGCTTTGAGATCCCTAAGGGTGTGACTGAGCTTGTGCGCACTGGGCTTGAGCTCGCTGACGCCAGTGATATCTACTTTGGCATGAAAGGTCTTAAGCATACGGTGGGAGGAGTGAGTCTTGTCACCGATGGGCTTATTGACCGCAAAAAATATTATCTTCAGGCGGCGATCATCGCACTCGCACAAGTCAAAAATTATAAATTGTATGAATAAACGGGGGAACACCCTGTTTTTTCCCGATTTTCCCAAAAATTCCTACGCCAGAGGCGTAGTGAATTTATTGAGGAATTTCGAATTTGCTCTAACCAGAGCCCATTCGGAACCCCAAGCGCAAAGTGCGTAGTTGAAAAACTCGAGGATGTCGGTATTTTTGCTCTATCTAGGGCAAAATCCGACCCCGTTTTCCCCGACTTTCTTTTTTTGGAGAAGTTGCTAGTATCGACAGAGGTAACAGAACTCGAGATAAGGGGTTCAACATGGCACAACGCGCTCCGCTCATCGATGAGCTGGAAAAGATATTGGACGATGGGGGGAGTGACAAAGAACTTTGCGACAAGGCGATAGAAATAGTTGAGTGGCTTGTCGAAGATTCAGAGATAGTGAAACAGACCGCGAATATCGCGAAAGCAATAGGAATTAAGGAGCAAGAAGACTATTTCGTTCAAGTTATCGACAAGATTCATGCCCGCAGACACGCAAATGCCCTCGACGCATTCAAGCAGCACTGCATAGATCAGGGGTATCTGACATAATTCCCACATCATACCGCGGACAGCTGCGGTATTTTTAATACCACTTTCTTTTTTGGGAAAGAGGGTTAGTATCAGAACAGATTATGACGAGGGGATAGCTATGACCCAAGTGGCCCCATTGATCGAAGAACTGGAGAAGATGCTTAATGACGGCGAAGGCGACGATGTGCTGTGCGGCAAATGCATCGAGATCCTCGAGATGATGAGAAAGGAAGTGGAGGAAATAAATGATGCTCAAGACTTCCAGCGCGCGCTCGTGTTTGAGGAGCTACGTCAGGATTTTATCGATGTGCTCGACCAAATATCAAAGCGCAGACATAGTGGCGCACTCGATCAATTCGAGCAATATTGCATAAAGCAAGGGTATCTCCCTTGAACCGTCTTTTGTGAGGCGGTTTTAATTTTGATCAAATACTTGTTAAATACTATTTTTAAGCTACGCTGGCTGAAGACTAGTTCATAAGGGTTGTAATGAAGCATTCCAAATTTTCCGGTTCCTTTAGGCTATTCATCTGGCCACACTTCATCATTCTTGAGCTGCCCCACCTACCAAATTTTCTCACAGAATCACTGACGAGGATGCTGACCGTGGTCGCCATTTTCCTTTCTGTTTTAGGGACATTTTCAGTTATCGCATTTGTTGAACACAAGACACTGATTGGCATAGGTCTGGCCTCTTTTGCCACCCTCGTATATCTGGTTTTGGGCAGGCACATGCTCAAACATTTAGCCGGCATCCATGAGATGTGTCGCTAACTCCGCATCCATACCCCCAACATACTTGTGGGGTTTTCTTTTGCTTACTACCACCACAGTTTCTATTTTTTGTTTTGTGAGTTAATCTCTAGGTATGCGATTCCATGTTATATCTCTTTTTCCGGAAACGGTTGCGCCATATGCGAACGCGTCTATTTTGGGGCGGGCGCAGGAAGCCAAGCTCATGAGCATGAAGTATTACAACCCGCGCGATTTTACAAATGACAAATGGAAGCGCGTTGATAAGCGTCCGTATGCCGGTGGTCCAGGAATGGTGCTCGAACCGGAGTCACTCCTTAAGGCAGTAGCAAAGGCCCAAGGTAGAAAATCAGCGAAGAAAACTAAACGTACGAAGACCGTCTTCTTTGCAACCGACGGCAAGCAATTCACTAACACGATGGCACGCAAATGGGCGAAGAATTATGACGACATCATTTTTATCTGTGGCCGCTATGAAGGCGTAGATGCACGCGTCCAGAAAATTACGAAAGCAGAAAAGATCTCTGTTGGACCATTTGTGCTGACGGGTGGCGAGATACCCGCGATGATCGTCATCGATGCCGTCTCGCGGCAAATCGAAGGCGTGCTCGGCTCATTTGATTCTGTCGAAGAAGAACGCACCGCATCGCCCGATGTTTACACCCGCCCCGAAGTATTGTTGTGGAAAGGGAAGAAGTATCGGGTGCCGAAGGTATTACTGGGAGGTAATCACAAACTCATCGAAGAATGGAGGAAAAAGCAGCTTTCTAAGCCCGTAAGGGCTAAGCGCGAAGCGCCAAAGACAAGCGAGTCTGCGAGCACCTCAAACTCATAGAGTCCTCATTCCGGCTCAAGCTCATAGCAAGGTAAAGCAATTATCGAACAAAAGTTTGAAGAAAAATGGCGCTTAAGTAATTTCCTTGACTATTACTAGATTTACCGCAAAGTAAGTAGTAATACAGTTCTTACACACAGGAGGGAATTATGACGCAAAACGCAGACGTTCCTTCCGAGGACGAGCTGAGTGAGATACTCGACGACGTCGCACAATCGCAGTTGGCACTCTGCGACCGCCTCGATGAGATAGTGGGTGACAACACGCTTGCTGCAGCCAGAGATGGAACACTTTCGAGCAAGCTCACCATGAGCGACTTCAATGACGACGACTGGGGTTTGATAAAAGATTCCGAATTCTTGCCGCCAAGTATCTTGCGCTCAAACGACAAGAAGGTGATACTCGCCGAGCTTCACAAAATGCTCTACGGACTGTCGCTTTGTTTCCTCTTTCTCGAGATCCCGCTCGAGGCAAGTTGGGCGTACGATATGCACTTCTTTCCGCTTTCTGAGGAGCTTCAACTCCTTCCTCCAACGGAGTACGCAACCCTGATGGCCCAGCTTGCGCGGCGCACTGACATGAATGACAGAGAGATCCTCGCCTTCGTTGAATATATGTGCTTTGGTGATCCGGTCACTCTGCACTAACAAGAACCACCCCATGGTGGTTCTTTTTTGCGAACATCCCAACAGCTCGCCAATATCTATAAAGTAAGCTATAACAACGGTATGAAATGGCTAGGGTCCCTATTTTTAATACTCGGAGTGCTCATAGGCGCGACTGGTGCCGCACTCGCACTAAGCGCTCATCCGAAGAGTTTTGTTTCGAGTGTGTTGTCTGCTGAGGAGGAATACTTAAGCACAGATGATGCGGACGTTGTTAAAGAGCACACCCGCCTGGAGGGTGAAGCTTCGACAAGTAGCGCCACACTCATTAGCGCCAATCTTTCTTCAGCGAGTGCAACGTCTTCCTCACGATCCGTTCGGATCCCTGTGCTCGTGTATCACAGCGTAAGACTACACATTAAGGGAGAATCAAAATTACAGGATGCGTACGACATTACTCCGCAATTACTTGAGCAAGAACTTATATATTTAAATACCAATGGTTACCACGCCGTTTCATTTGCAGATGTAAATAGATATTTTGATGACGGTACACCACTTCCGAACAAGCCCGTCATACTTTCTTTTGATGATGGATGGAAGAATCAATACGAACACGCACTTCTTGTGCTCCTGAAATATAATACGAAAGCAACATTCTTTATCTACACCAACCCGATCGATCATAAAAAGGCGCATTGGATGTCGTGGGATGAGGTGAAGACACTCGACAAGATGGGAATGGAAATAGGCGGGCACAGCCGCACTCACCCTGTACTTACGAAGATAACTTCCGATGCGGGACTTGATAAGGAAATATCTGGAAGCAAGAAGATACTCGAATCGCATCTTGGGCACCCTGTCAAAGTATTCGCGTATCCGTTCGGAATGCACAATGCTGCAGTAGACGCGGCAGTGAAGCGCGCAGGGTATGCATCTGCCCGCACGGTAGTTGCCGGAGTGTGGAACGACCCCGAGCATCGCTACGATATACACGGAACTATTTCAGGAGATAAATGGAGCGATTTCTTGCGTGCGCTTAATAGGGAATACTGATTATCAGGCCTGTTTTTTTTGGATAATCACACCGTACTTACGTGCAGTGATTTTTTCTTATATTTTGCAAAAGCAAAAAATAAAGAGTAGGTTAATATTACGAATATCGTAAAACATATGAGAGAATATATTACCAACCAAGTGAATAAGTTTCGTACAGAGCGCCAAGTGACGCAGGAAGAGTTCGCGCAGGCGGTTGGCGTGAGCCGTCAGACCATCATCGCCATCGAGAAGGGGAAGTACACCCCTTCGGTAATGCTTTCACTTAAAATAGCTAAATATTTTGCTTTACCCGTCGAGGATATCTTCGCTATAAAATATGAAAAATAATTCTTTTGTCGAAACGTTCGTTGCCACCTCTCTTGTGGTTATACTCGTACTTATCCTTAATCCGATGCACTTTTGGATGCCTGACATGGCGCATATGTCAGCACTCGGACTACTGCTTGTTGTCTTTATCGCATACGCCGCATTCTCATTGCGCGAAGAGGTGACCGATGAGCGCGATACGCTTCATCGCATGTTTGCAGGTCGCGCGGCTTTCATCACCGGCACAACCATTCTCACACTCGGAGTGTTTCTTGGTGCACTGGGTGGCACCCTCGACAAGTGGCTTGTCTTCACGCTCGTAGGTATGATCATTGCAAAACTGTGCGCTCGCTTCTACACAGACCGCAACCTGTAAAAGTTCCTCCGTCTCGGCCTAATGTAAAGTACGCTTTACATCTATTTCATAAAGGTTTATACTTGTGAGGTTAATTCATAACTCATAATTTATGCCTACTCAAAAGATCGTTTCAATACTAGTCGGAGTCCTTGTTTTAGTTGCTGTTGGTGCTGGTATCTACATGTCGAACTCGCAAAGCGAGAAGATGACACCTAGGGCAGACAAAATGGCTGTCACTGCAGAAAATATGAATAAAGCAGGGAGCACTTCCATGCAAAAGGAAGAAGATATGGACGCACCTATGATGATGAAGCTTGCATCAATCGGGAGCATGGGCATGAAGGGCAGTGTCACGCTCACTCAGAAAGGAGATAAGACAGAAGTCTCTGTAAAGCTTGATAGCGATGCCAAGGGCGAGAGTCATCCTGCGCATATCCATGTGGGTACATGTCCTACTCCAGGTGCTGTGAAATACCCACTTACTCCTATCGTGGAAGGAAAGTCTGTCACTCTTGTTGATGTCGCCATTGACGACCTGTGGAAGTCACTCCCACTCGCTATAAATGTGCACAAGTCAGCAGCTGACATCAAGACTTACATTGCTTGCGGAGACCTGAGCAGTGCTAAGGGCGAAAGCATGGATACAGATAAAATAGAGAAAGATGAATCCATGCATGCAACCGGCACTATGATGAAAAATGAGACTTCCATGCATGCAGGTAGCTATGAAGCATTTGCCGCAGAAAAAATTGCTTCAAAATCTACCACTGGACATGTCGTGCTCTACTTCCATGCGAATTGGTGCCCTACGTGCCGTGCACTCGATGCAGATATCACCTCGCACCTTAAGGATATCCCAGCGAACCTCACTATCCTCAAGGTCGATTACGACAATTCAGTCGATCTCAAGAAGAAATATGGAGTCACCTACCAGCACACTATGGTTGAGGTGGACGCGAATGGAACCCTTATCAAAAAATGGACAGGCAGCCCTAAACTCGCTGATCTTGTAGCGCAGGTGAAGTAAAACATATCAACTTATGACTCTATTACTTATTTCATTTTTGGCAGGACTACTTACGGTACTCGCACCGTGTGTACTTCCGCTTCTTCCGGTGATTGTCGGTGGCTCGGTCTCAGGTGGGGGAGGGCAGCACAGTGTGAAGCGCGCGCTTACCGTGACATTCTCTCTCGCGGTCTCACTCATCGTCTTCACATTGCTACTTAAGGTAAGCACACTCTTTATTAATATCCCCGAAAGTGCCTGGAAGTGGGTTTCTGGTATCATCATTATCGGTTTCGGGTTGATCTCCCTTTTCCCTAAGATCTGGGAAAGTGTCCCCCTTTTCGCGCGACTAAATCAGAAGTCCAATATGGTACTCGGCTCTGGGTACCAGAAAAAGAGTTTCTGGGGTGATGTGATCATTGGCGCTTCGCTTGGTCCCGTTTTCTCGACTTGCTCACCGACGTACTTTGTCATTTTGGCAACGGTGCTTCCGGTCTCGTTTGCGCTTGGTCTCACGTATCTCATCGCCTATGCAGTTGGACTTTCTCTTGCACTACTTCTCGTTGCCTTCGTTGGGCAGAAGATCATGGGCACACTGGGAGTCGCATCTGATCCACATGGATGGTTCAAGCGCTCGCTCGGAGTCCTGTTCATTATTGTTGGTGTCGCCATTATTGGAGGCTATGACAAAAAGTTTCAGATCTTTGTACTCAATTCAGGTGTCTTTGATGTAACCACAATTGAACAAAAATTACTGCAAAACAACGCCGCGCAAAGCCAATCCACAAATTCACCCGCTGACCCAACGGCCGAGGGTGTAGGTGCTGCCGCGAGTGCTGAGCAAGCAGCCGACAGCACAGGTGGTACGGCAGCCACAGCAACCCCCAAAGCATCAAGCACTTTAGGTGCCACGAGCACAAAGTCAGCGGCAAAAATCGACCCAAGCTTCATGTCGCTCGCTATGAAAAAGGTAAGGTTCAAGCAAAGCGCAGAAATCACCAATGTCGACGGCTACATCAATACCGGAGGCGCACCCGTGACCATTAGCCAGTTCAAGGGCAAGTCAGTCGTGCTCGTGGATTTCTGGACGTATAGCTGCATCAACTGCCAGCGCACACTTCCATATGTGACTGCATGGTACGGCAAGTATAAGGATCAAGGCCTCGTCATTATCGGTGTTCATACACCTGAGTTCGCATTCGAGCATGTGCAAAAAAATGTCGAAGATGCGACAGGCAGATTC